>JALYKQ010000244.1 GCA_030774675.1 Gemmatimonadota bacterium
ATACTGAAGAAGCCGCCTGAGCCCGGACCACCGGTCCCTCCACTCCGACCGGCCAATCCTGACAGTTGGAATCGCGGATGAAAGGCGCTGACGAGCGAGGAATTCAGCCGATCAACTGCGAAGGCGACCACCACACCGATCCCCAGCAACAGTGCGATTCGCTGTGGCGCGTTCGACCTGTCGATGCTGAATCGTCCGGCGAGCCAGAACACGAGCGGTGTGAGCAGCGCCCAGGTGTACATCTGCTGGAACGCGAGCGCGATCGGAATCGTGCGCGACACGATGTTCACACCAAGCTCGCGCTGGTCTGCCAGCCTGTTCGCGGCGGTCAGCACGGCCAGCATCGTCCAGAACGCGAGCACGCCGAGCAGCTCCGCTCGGCTCATCCCCGTGCCGTGTCCGGCGGGTTCGATGTCGTCGCTCATGCTCTCATCATACCCCTGCCCGGACTGGCTCTGCAATTGGAAGATCTCGAATTGCACCGTGGAGTACACGAGCCGCACCTGAGGGAAACATTTGCGCTAACAACACCGCTCATCCCGCTGTCTCGCCACTCGGTAACAGGCAGGTGCACTTGGTGACAACGGTCGGGGAACCGGACAACTCGCTGCGTAGAACGGGGGACGAAGAGACACAGCGCCGACACGCGGCGCACTTACTCAAACCCCCAGGGCCATGTCACTACCACTCCAGACTTCCAATCCAGCACCCACCAACCAGCTATACCGACTGACGGCGAAAGAGCTGAGACTCCGCTCCTACTTCGTCGCTGCGTTCAACGACGCGCCCAAGCCCGAGTGGGCGATGCAGCACGTGATCCGTGATCTTACGGATGAGATGAAGAGCGCCGGCGAATCTGTCGAGACCGTGATCAAACGGGTGAAGTACATCGCGGCGATACCAATCGCGTTTCACTACCGGTACGGCTACGACGACGCTCACTCGCGCCTGATGCACACCGTGTCGAAAGCGACGTCGTTCTGCATCGAACGGTACTACGATGGCGGCGAGTGACCCTCGCGTTCATCGCAAGGTAGCTCTCCGTGGAGGCCGACGGCTTGCTACATGTGCCTTTCATGAAAAAGATGAACGCAGATCACGTCCGCGAAAATTTTCGAGAGACCTATGGTGCCGAGCCCGACGTGATCGCCTCGGCTCCGGGTCGCGTGAACCTGATCGGGGAACACACTGACTATAACGGCGGCCAGGTTCTGCCCATTGCAATCGATCGACGGACTTACATCGCCATGAGGGAGCGCGCCGGCGGGGCGCGCAGCCGCATCGTTTCCGACAATCAATCGGCGCCCGCGGAATTTGACATTCACTCCATCAGCCGAAGTGGCCAATGGTGGGATTATGTCACCGGAGTATGCGCTGCCTTCGGCTCGAGCGGCGCGCGGCTGCCACAGATCGACGCGATCGTGACAAGTGACGTACCACCTGGGTCGGGGCTCAGCTCGTCGGCTGCGCTCGAGATCGCTACCGCAGTCGCCATCGGCGGCCTTTTGGGCGAAAGCCGCAGTCTAAAAGACCTGGCGCTGCTCTCGTGGAACGCCGAGGCCAGTTTTGTCGGGGTTTCGTGCGGAGTAATGGATCAGTTTGCGTCCGCTTTGTGCGAGAAAGGCTCGGCACTCCATCTCTGGTGTGATAATCTCGAGACGCAACAGGTTTTGATGACCGAGTCGGTTCTCATTTTCGACACCAATGCGCCGCGGTCTTTGCGAGGGTCGCAATTCAACCAAAGGCAGCTGGAGTGTCGGGAGGCGCTGCGGCTCCTCCGTGAGCGCAATCCAAGCCTCGAGAATCTCGCGGCCGCGCGCCCAGGTGAAGTTCGCGCCGCTCGCCTCCCCCGGCTCCTCGAGAAGCGCGCCCTCCACGTTGCCGAGGAAAACCTGCGGGTGGAATCGCTGGTGGAGGAGTTGCAGAAATCTGGCACCGTCGCTGGAGAGGCGCTGCTCGAGTCACACGAGTCGCTCCGGTCCCAATACGAGTGCTCCACCCCGGAGCTGGACTGGTTCGTCGACAATGCAAAGGTTATCTCCGGTGTCCGTGGCGCGCGTTTGACTGGTGCCGGCTGGGGAGGATGCGCGATTGCCGTCGGAGATTACGATGCACTGGAGGGCGCGCGCGGCGAGCTCTCTTCAATGTATGAAGCCTCCTTTGGCCGAGCTCCGCGCACGTGGCTCACGAAGGCCGAGCAGGGAGCAACGCGCGACCTGGACAGGCTATGACGTCCTTCCCCGTGACGACCTCGTTTCCCGTAACGAAGGCGCTCATTCCTTGCGGCGGCAAAGGAACGAGAATGGCGGGCCTCAGCAGAGGCGCAGCGAAAGAGCTGCTTCCGATCGCCGGAGTCCCACTTGTGCTTCGCGTCATGGAGGAGTGCGCGGCGAGCGGCATTGATGAAGTCTTGATAGTGTCCGCGCCCGGCAAGACCGACCTGGAGCGTCTGGTGGTCGCCGCCACGGGAGCGCCGGGAATGCCGCGTCGGGTGGAGGTTGCCGTTCAGACGGAGCCACGCGGCCTCGCCGACGCCATTCGCCTTGGTCGCGAGTTCACAGGTGCATCCCCGTTGGCGGTCGCGCT
>JALYKQ010000245.1 GCA_030774675.1 Gemmatimonadota bacterium
CAACGCCCTCGTCGAGGATGACCAGATTTGATTCCTCGTTGAAGGACATCGAGCGATTGTCCGCGTTCATGCTTCCCACCGACGACCACAGGCCGTCAACGACGATCGTCTTGGCGTGCATCATCACCGGCTGGTACTCGTAGATCCGGACACCGGCCGACAGCAAGTTCTCGTATCGCGCGCGCCCGGCGTACCAGGTGCTCTTCACATCCGTGTTCTTGCTGACGGTGAGGACGCGCACGTCAACGCCACGCTTTGCGGCGGCGCACAGCAGATTCCGGAACGAAGCATCGGGCACGAAGTACGAATTGCTGATATACAGCCGCTTCCTCGCACCGCTGATCAGCAGGACGAACAACCGCTCCGCTGAAGTGCTTCCGATGGTTGGAGATGCGTGGAGAAGGCCAGCGAGAACTGGCGCGTCCCCCGCATCCGGGTCTCCCCCTTCGGGGAAGAGGAGTGGCCCAGTGAGCAGGTGGCCGGTGGTTTCAGCCCAACAGACGGTGAAGGTTGCCTGAAGCTGGCGCACCGCCGGCCCGATGAACCGGACGTTGGTGTCGCGCCACTGCTCCGGCGAGCGGCCGTCGCCGTACCATTTGTCATCTATTCCAAACCCGCCAGTGTAGCCGATCGTCCCGTCGATCACAACGACGCGAATGTGGGCCCGATGCTGCGCCTTCTGCATCGACCGCAAACTGAACGGGCGGAATCTTCCGATGCGCACGCCGGCAGCCTTCAGCGGATCGAAGAAATCCTCCTTGAGGGACGTGCCGAACGAATCGAAGAGGAAATAAATCTCGACCCCCGCCTTCGCCCGATCTACGAGAATCTCCCGGACGGTGTCGGCCATCCGACCCTTATTGCAGTAGTAGACTTGCATCGTGATGGATGACTTTGCCGCGCGAAGGTCGGCGAAGAGACGCGAATAGGTCTCGTCCCCATTCTTGAAAATCTCGACGTCGTGGGCGGGGCGAAGTCGCGTGCGGGTCATAAGCTCCATCGCCTCGCGGAAGAACGGCTGTCCAACGGCTACCGACTCACCCCCCTTCTCGTCGGCGAGAACGCGGCGAACTGGCGTTCCCCGCACGACGTCGAGCACTCCGATGAGGAGCAGCACGGCGAGGGTGATCCCGAGGAGGGTGAATCCGGCGTAGACGAGAATGTGCATTTAGGCGTTCTATCGGGCTGGTTATCAGCAGGGCTGAGAGCCCGGCAAGTCTGCCCCGCCGGGGTCTTCCGGTCGAACGGGGGCAACTGCCGTGCCTCCTCCCTGTCGGGGAATACGGGAGAGTGTGTGCACCTGTCGGAGCGCTGCTAAGGCGGTGCACGTGGGTTCGAATCCCACCGTCCTTCGGAACCCTTTATCCCGCCGTCAGTTACGCTTCGAGGGCGGGATTCTTTTTCGGGTCGGCGGAGGAGCAAAATATACTGACGTCTGTTAGCCGCGCCGGTCTGCCCGCGAATGCGAAAAGGACGTGACCGCACTCGGCTGATTGCAGTCCATTAAGTAATGCCCCAGACCCTCGCCGCAGCCAAAAAAACCCAGTGGTTCAGCCACGCAGGGAAGCTCATGACCGTGGCCGCCTCGTCTGGCGCTGCGCTCGTCTCGATTTTCACCGCGCTCTATTCTTACGGGGTCATCGGCTCGTCTGAATCGCACCAGTCGATCGGGAACATGGGCGCGACCTGGGTCGGTCTCCGCCCGGCAATCGACACAGCCACGGCTATCGGCGATACCGTTCATTACGCCGCGACCGTCACGGACAAGAACGGCAGCATTCTCGTTGGGGCGCGGCCGGTGTGGACGACCGGTGATTCGAGCATCGCGACGGTCCTCTCCGATGGCTCGGTTATCGCGCACGGGCCCGGAAGGACGATGGTCAGCGTGGTGGTCGGGAAGCTCGTAACGCACTCGACGGTCGTGGTCCGCCAACGCGTAGCGAACGTCGAGGTGGGGCGCGTCAGCGGCGATAGTTTAATCGTGCTGCCGGAGGGAGCGCAGCTACAGTTGCGCGCTCGCGCGACGGATTCACGCGGGCATACGGTCGCGGGGCTCGAGGCGACGTGGCACGTCGACGACAACAGCGTGGCCGCCCTGGACAGCAACGGATTGCTCACGGGGCGAACGGCTGGGCGGACGGTGATTGGCGCAAAAGTAGACGGAGTTTCAGGGCGGTCCGGGGTGTCGGTGGTGACTCCCGCGACGGCCATCGCTCTCGTGGCGGGCCTAAACCAGCGAGCGCCGGCCGGGAAGACACTGCCGCAGGCCGTTGTCGTTCGCGCGACGAATCGTAGGGGCGGACCCGCGTCGGGCAAGAAGGTGAACTTCCGCTTGACTGATGGTCAGGGTCAGGTCGATCCAGCTTCGGCGACGACCGATGCCGATGGACGCGCCCGCGCCAGTTGGACTCTCGGGTCGTATCCCGGGCGCCAAATGCTCTTTGCGAGCGTCGAGAATGTCGACAGCGCGCTTGCGATTCTCGCTGAGGCCGATCCAGTGCCGAGCAATACGCGGGTGGTGTCGTTGGTCGAGCGGGTGAGCGGGCAGGTGGGTGGCGAACTTCCCGACACAGTGTCCATTAGGGTCACCGATTCGGCCGGACGCGTTCTGGCCGACGTTCCAGTCCGCTGGTCGGTTGTGGATGGAGGGACCGTCCAAGCCCTGTCAGCGCGAACGGACTCGATGGGTGTAGCGGGTGCTCGCTGGACCCTGTCGAAGAAGACGGGGACCCAGCGTCTACGGGCGCAGGTGGGAGGCGGGTCCGCGCTCGGGATTCCGCCCCTAACGATAAGCGCGACCGGACTAGCGGGCGCTGCAAGCGCAATCGCAGTTGTGAGCGGAGATGGACAGCGTGCGTCGGCTGGTGCGGAGCTGCCACGCTGGATCGTGGTTCGAGTAGTGGACGCGAACGGCGCCAGTGTTGCCGAGGCAGCCCTATCGCTCGCACCTTCGGGGGGAATGCTGTCGGACACGGCGCTGTTGACTGACTCGGTCGGGATGGCACGGACACGATGGACCATGGGTCATTCGGCCGGGGATTACAGCCTTGCCATCCATGTCGACGGCGTTAAGAAACTTGTCAAGATCGTTGCCCGCTCCACCCCCGCGGCCGCCGCCAACCTGGCATTCGACGACATGCCGGGCGAGAAGCGCTCGAAGGATCGCGGAAAGGTCAAGAAGCTCTTCGCCCTGGTCACTGACGTCTACGGGAATCCGGTCCCGGAGGCGAGGGTGAACTTTTCGGTGAAGTCAGGCACCGTGACGCCCAGCCGGGCGGTCAGTGATACCCGTGGCCGAGCGGCGTTGACCTGGAAGCTGGGGTCCAAGCCGGGTGAGCAGACCCTCTCGGGAGTGGTGCGTGGATCCGATGTGACCGGCGAATACGTGACCCTGGTGGGGGGTCGGGAACCGGCCGCGAAAACCGTTATCCTGAAATCGGCGAGCAACCCCAAGTCGGGCGGCAACCACAAGTCGGCGAAGTAGAATACCCGGCTGGCCAAAGCCATCTCGACGAGCCTCCGAGCGCTTGAAACGGGTCCACCAGAATTGATGTTGCCCGACGACTGAACATATGTTTTCGCACTCGGCGATTCGGTGGGTTTTGCCATCTGGGATATGTTCGCAGGTGCTGATGCGGAATGTGATCTCTTACTTGATCTACCACGCGTCAAAGGTAGACGGGCCAATCGGATAGGACCTAAAGATCAAGTAACACAGCCGTTCTGGACAACCTCAGCAGTTACATTCGGCTGGTCCAGATAGTCATTTTATTGTTAGCGCCCAGTTCGGCAGTACCGGGCGTGAATTGTTGCGCCCAACGAGCAGTTCTGGGCGCCTCCGAAAACCGGCAAACCCGCCTAAAGGCGGCGACGCAAAGCCCCGAGACTACAGCACGCGCAAGCGAACGCCACGTCAGTCGAGCTACCGAAGAGGAGCCTCAATGAACGAAACTCGCTTCACACCCAGCTCAGCCGTAACGACCCTTCTGGCCATCGCCGCTGTCATCCTTCCGGCTGCGGCGAGCGCCCAGTTCGGCGCCCAGGCGGGTCGGACCAGTTCGAGTGCTGTCGCGAATCAGACCGACTCGATACCTGGTGGCGTTGCTAATTCCAGTGGTGCGGTAGCCGCCGACAGCGGCACCCACGAAGAGAGGGCCCTTTACGCGCCTTCCGGAGAGAAGGGTACCGGCCTCAGCGGCAAAGTCTTCGCCCGGTTCGTAATGCCGGAAGACTGGATATCCTTGGCTTCGCTTCCGGGTGCTCAGATGGCCAGTGCATCCGTCCAGAGTGGCCCGACCCCCAGTACCGAGACCGTGTTCACGATGCGCTCTTTCGGTCAGAAGGTGCGCGCCTGGTTGAACGGTTACCGCCTTGGCTACTGGCCACAGGAAAAGGGTCGCCTCAGATCCGAAGCCTACAAGAACCCCGATGGCTTCATTGAAGTAACACCCGAGAACGAAGACACCCGGGTCTCCGAGCATTTTCGCCTCCGCGATTTCGTGTCGCACGGGCAGAATAGCGTCTGGCCAAAGTACGTCGTCCTTCGCGAGCCGCTGCTGGACAAGCTCGAGCTCGTCATCGAAGATCTGAACGACCACGGCGTCAACGCCGAGGGCATGCGTATCCGATCGGGCTTCCGGACACCAGCGCACAACCAGGCGGTTCGTGGCGAGGGTAGTGCACGCGACAGCCGGCACCAGTTCGGTGACGCTGCTGACGTCTTCATCGATCAGGAAGGCAACGGCAAGATGTCCGACCTGAACGGCGACCGTAAGGTGAACTTCGCCGACGTCAAGATGATCCTGGATGCGGTCGAACGCGTTGAGGCTCGCTATCCCGAACTCGTTGGAGGCACTGGGCTCTACGCATACTCCGGCCGCAGCGGCCCCTTCGCGCACATCGACGTCCGGGGCGTACGCGCACGCTGGGTCCGCGGAGTCTATCGGGGCCGTTCCTCTCGCTCGGCCAGGTCCCGCAAGACTTCCACCAAAGCGTCGAACAAAATCCTGCCGGTCAAGAGTGCTACCGCCTACCGGGGAAAAACGTCAGCCACACCGGAGTAAACTCCAGGCAGCTGACGCTTTCGTTGGTGCGACCTTCAGGTCAATACAGCAGGTCTTCTCTACCTTCCGATCCAGTAAGTCGCCTTGATTTGAAAGACGTTGGTCGGTCGGTCCCTGAATAGCGCCGACCGGTCCCTGCTGAAGTTGAAGTCGCCGAACTGATCGAAGCCCTCCCGCTGCTGCGTCCACACGAAATAGAGCGTTGAACCTGGACGATACTCCCAGCGCAGTACACTCGTGCCCCGGAGCGATCTCACGTTGAAGTCCGGATTTCCGAAGGTGAACGGCGTGGCCGCGCCACCGGGCCCGTCGGGGTCGATCGTGTAGCCTGTTAGCGCGCCTGTTTGCGGATCCGTGTTCGTTACCACTGTACTGCTATTGTCGCGGCGGAAGAAATTCATCCGCCGTGACTTCACTTCGGCGAATTCCTTGAAGCTCGTGTACTTGCCGCTCGACAGGAACGGCTGCGCGAACAGCTCCAGAGTCAGATTCGGAGTGAAGGTGGTGTTGACTCGAGTGTCAAGGGAGAACGTCTTTTGCCTCAGGCGCCCGAACACGTATCGAGTCCCTGCGAATTGCGGCGCGACGGTTGGGTCGGCCACTTGTGTCACGTACTGTTGAGCGGTGTTATCCAAGTCGAGGGACGGCCCAAGATTGATCAAGAAGCGGGAAGAAGGCTTGATGGTGAGCGACGGGTAGTACGCGACTCTCCCACCCTCGCCGTTGTCAACGGGAACGATATACTGAACCTGCGCATTGCCGACGAAACGGCGACGCGAGTCCGAGCCAACGAACCACGAGTACATGTTGTATCCGTAGCGAATCACCGTCGGGCCACCGCGCGTCAGGCGCTCGTCGTAAACGCTAGGGTGACGGATCGTGAAGAAGCTGGTGTTTACGTAATTCTTGAAGGTCGCCTGAGCCCAGGCGTGATAATCAACGTCGGTGCGATCGCCTTCGTAGTTGACCTGCTGCTGGACTCCCCAAATCGTCGCTGCATTGCGGTACCAGCTGCCCGGAGTCGTCCACTGGCGAAGGATGTTCGCCATCATCCACTTGTAATCGGCGCGGCTGAGAACGCCCAGATCGTTGGCTTCGAAGCCGGGGCTACGCCAGTTCTGGGTTGTTTCCCACAGCCAGTTGCCCGTTTCCTTCGCCAGTCGTGCGTAGAAACCGTAGCCGTAAAGACTGCGACGCGTCGGATCGAAGTCCGTCGAGAAAAGTCCATCAGTGGTCTCGGTTCGCCCCGGACGCTGGAAGTACCGGGCGCTCGAGGTTTGCGCTCGGCGGATGGCGCCGGAATCGCCGCCGATGTGCGTAAGAGCGGTCTGGATGTTCAATCCATAGGTTCTGTTCGCCCAGTGATGATCGAGGTCGAGGCCAGCCGCCTGCGCATTGGACCGGAGACGCGCCACCTCGTCCGTATTGGTGAGATTCCTGTTCACCATGGTCGAGATCCCGCCGATTCGAGTCGCACCCCCACGAAAATCCTTTCTGAGTCGGCCGATGAAGTAGTTGGTCAGCGGTTCGATCTCTCTCGTCTCGTCGACTGTGCCTCCAATCGGACGGAAGGTCGCCTTCTCGCGGTTCGTGACGGCATCCAGCGCGCCGACCGTGATTCCGCCGCTCGTCCGACCGGTGACCTTTCCGGCACCGAGAATGGTGGTGGCATCAGAAGCGTCCATGAAGTCGGACTGCCCGGACAGCAATCCGGCCAGCTGCGGTGAGCGCCCGATACGCCGCGTGTAAATCAGGCTCAGGCTGGACACATTGCTACAGAAGTAGCAGTTGAAGCCCCCCGTCGAGAAATACTGCGAGTTCGAGACAAAGAATGGCCGCTTTTCCGAGAAAGTGGTCTCGAACACGGACAGATTCACCACTGCCGGGTCGACCTCGACCTGTCCGAAGTCCGGGTTCACTGTGGCGTCAAGGGTGAGGTTCGAGGTCAGGTTGACCTTGAGATCGCCCCCGGCGCGATAGGTCATTTCGTTGGTCGAGTGGTATGGATCGCCGGGCCGCGTTCGCTCCAGCTTGCTGCGCGTAGTGGCGTACGGAACGATCTCCATTTGTCGAGGCTGGGAGCTGACGCGAATGCCCTCGAGTGTACCGAAATACGCGGGACCGCCGTACTCGTTGTTGCGCCAGAAGGCCCACATGTCAAACTCGTTGCGACGATCGATCTTCCGCCAGATCTGCATGCCCCAGACCTGGTTGGGATCGCGAGAGAATCGGAGCTGCGAAAAGGGGATGCGGAATTCTGCCGTCCATCCGAGCGAATCGATCTTGGTCGCGCCCTCCCAGACAGGATCGTAGGAAGCATCTCCATTCTGGTGATCCCCCTTAACCCCATCCGGGTTGAGCTCGAACCAGGTACGGCCATTCTTGTCACGGAAGGTGTCGAAGACGACGGCGATGTTGTCCGAAGTAATGTCGTTGTTGCCGTTCATCACCTGATCACGCCGGGCCAGGACCGAGCGGACCCCTTTGGAACCGAGTGAGTCATACATCCGGGCGCCGATATAAATCGCGCCCGCATCGTAAAGGAATCGGAGCTCTGTCCGCTGGCTGGGGGGCTTGCCTTCGTCCGGAGAGGACTGAATCATCTCGGTTACTGGTGTCGCTTTCGCCCACGCCGCGTCATCCAGCCGTCCATCGATCATTACTTCTCCTTCGCGAAGCGCCGCGCGCGCGACCGGGCGCGGATCCTTTTGAGAGCGGGTAGTAACCTGGGCGACGACGGGAAGGGCCGCGGTAGCGAGACAAACCGAAACGAGGGCCAGCGTAATGACTGCGACGGACCGTCGAGGGGACATATGAAACTCCTACGGTGGGAATTTTTCTGACGGTCTGTCTGAATGAGCCAGCCGCTACCGCAATCGACTGGTTAGACCGCTCAAATAAGGAAATGGTTGGAATTGCCGATGCTCACACGAAGCCGGCGAGGGGCCCCTGACTACTCCTACGGTACCGGCACTGGTTGTAGTTTCGTTCATCGCCACGCCTTGCTCCAAAACTCCACCGACTCGGTCGCTTCCCCTCGTCCATTGAGACTTCGTACCGTTCTGTCAGCCCTCGTTACGGCCGCCGCCACGCTTCCGGCGCAGAGCGGTAACGGTCCGCTCCGCGTTCCGGCCGAGCTGGGCGAAACCCACCTTCGTAATGTCCGACAGCTTACCAACGGCGGTGAGAACGCAGAGGCGTATTTCAGCCACGACGGAAAGCGCCTGATCTTCCAGAGCACGCGTGACGGAAGGAAATGCGACCAGCAATACGTCATGAACAGCGATGGCTCTCACGTGAGGAGAGTCTCGAACGGGTTGGGGAAGACCACATGCGGCTACTTCATGAACGCCGACCGGAGGATTTTCTTCGCATCGAGTGACGCGCTCGATCGCGATTGCCCACCAAGGCCGGATGCGTCGAAGGGGTACGTATGGCGGCTGGATCCGTTCGACATTTACACGGCGCGAGCGGACGGCTCCCGCCGGCGGCGTCTCACCCGGTTTGGTGTTTATACCGCCGAGGGCGTGCTATCCTCTGATGGCCGCAAGATCGTCTTCACGTCCTTGAAGGACGGGGACCTCGATATCTACGTAATGAACGTCGACGGGACCGGACTGAAGCAGTTGACGCACCAGGTAGGCTACGATGGCGGTCCCTGGTGGTCACCCGACGGGAAGCAGATAGTCTACCGCGCCTACCATCCGTCAACTTCCACCGACTTGAAAGCCTACTCGGATCTGCTGTCACAGCGGCTGGTCCGGCCGAACAAGATGGATCTATGGTTGATGAATGCGGACGGAAGCAATCAGCGCCAGATCACGCATCTCGGTGCCGCGAGCTTTGGGCCCTCCTGGTCGGCAGATGGCAGGAAAATCATCTTTGCCTCGAACCATCACACAGATCCCAAGCTCGGCAACTTCGATCTCTTTCTGATCAATCCCGATGGCACCGGTCTCCAGCAGGTGACCACGGCACCGACCTTCGATGGGTTTCCAATGTTCAGCCGCGATGGCAGGCAGCTTGTCTGGGCCTCAAACCGGTACGATGCGAATCCCCACGAGACCAACATTTTCATCGCCGATTGGGTGAATTAAGCGCTCCGGCATTCAGCATCTGGATCCGCCGGGAGGAATGCTGTCCGTCATTCCGAGTCGATGATCTGCCTGAGGTGGTGCTGTAGGTGCGCGACGTAGTCTGCCATGAAATAGTCGAGCGTGGCGGGCTTGTCGCGCGGAACCGTTTTCCAGGCGAGCTCATCGAGGTTGTGACGTTCGCGCTGCCTGACGCGCTGGTCAGCCGGAGTCGCCTCCATCACTCGGGCGATATGCAGGTTGAAGGCTCTCCATAACGCGAGCAACTCATCCCATGGAGTCTCCTGATACTGCTGGGCCGCGACCCAGGCGTCTTGATCGTAGCCGGGAAATACCAAATCCTCCTGAAACCGGGCGCGCACGAAACGCTGGTGATTGTTGGACGCGGAGTCGATGAGATGGCCAATGATCTCCCGTGGACTCCACTTGCCCGGCGCGGGCCTCCTAGACGTCGCATCCTCGCTCATTTTCTCCAGCATCGGTGTCGATTTTTCGATTGCGCGGCGCAGCTCCGCAACATATCCTGGCATGCTCGTGACTCCTCCGGAAATTGTTGGCCGGTCTCTTGAATATCCCGCCGGGAAACCATTGTTGCCAATGCGGGGTATGGGAGTCACTGCTCGCTGTGTGACCGCACTTATTTCTGATCACCAATCATGAAACGTATTGCTCTTCTGTTCGTTCTCGTTGCGGGCCTCGCCGCGACCTCCGCCGCCCGGTCCCAGCAGCCCTCCGGCAAGGCCGCCGCACCCCGCAAACAAGCCGGCCAGTTGGAAGACTCCCTGAAATTCAAGCCGTCGCCGGAGCTGCAGAAATCCCTCGATGACCTCGCTGCCGCCATGCAGGCGCTGGCATTGCGGATTGCTACCGACCCCCAGCTCAAGGCAGCCGCAATTCAGGTCGCTTCGGGCTTGGTGAACACCGCCCAACAGGTTGTCACGGAGCAGTCGGTGGTGGTGCAGGAAGCGCTCAAGAGTGCCGCCGAGCGGATCTCTGCCCAGTCGCAACCGCAGCCGCGAACGAAAAAGCCCTAAGGAGTTTGGTTTCGGTAATAGTTAGCCAGCTATAGGCGTTTACCGCTCACCGGGCACGAACTCTGCCCGTTGAGGTCCCATGAATTCGTTCGGGGTTCTCGCCCAAGCGCTCGGCGTTGCGTACGCAGCGGGGATAAACGTTCCTGCTACCGTCGCAATCCTCGGTCTCGCGCAACGTCAGGGCTGGGTTGGGCACCTTCCCGCGGGACTGGATGTCGTTGCCAATCCATGGATCATCGCACTCGCGGGCTGCCTCTACGCCCTCGAATTTCTGGTCACCCTGGTGCCTGGCCTTGCCAGTATCTGGGAGACGATGCAGACCGTCATCCGGCCTGCGGGAGCGGCGGTTCTTGCCGCGGCCACGGTATATCACCTCGATCCAATAATGGTAGTGCCCGCCGTTCTTCTTGGCGGCGGACTCGCGGCGACCACGCACGGGACCAAGTTGGGATTGCGGTACGCTGTCGACGCCTCGCCCGAGCCGATTACCAACGCGATGGCGAATCTGGCCGAGCTCACGACCATCACCTCGATCGCGATCGCTGTGTGGCGCCATCCTTACATCACGCTGGGGCTGGCCCTGCTGCTGCTCGCGCTGCTCATCCTGCTCGTACGTCGTATCGTGCTGACCCTGAGACGCCTGCTTTCGGGTCGGTGGTATCGAGCGGATTCGCCCATCAAAGAGGCCGAAGTGCCGGCACAGCACTGAGGACCCGCTCGTACCGCTAGTTTTATTCGGGTGAGTGAAGCCGGCGGAAGGAGGAGCATCGCGCGTCACGCCGCGACCGGAGCGATCCTGGGCACACTCAGCGCCGTCGCCGCTCACGTCCTCGGAGTGCAGCAGCTCCTTCGAATGCCCGACCTCGTGCTCTACATTCCGTCCGCTGCCGTCGGTGCGATCCTTGGAGCGAGCCGACTCCGGGGGTTGCTCTGGATCTCGGCCGGTATCATCGCAGTTGTTTGCGTAGTCGTCGCATACACCCCGCTCGTCTCGACCCTGGCGAGGCAGTTTGTCCGACGAGACTCGCTCCGTACCCCCGTTGATGCGATCGCCGTGCTCTCGGCCGGCCTCACCCCCGACGGGATGATGCGCGGCGAGACGCTGGACCGTCTGTTAACAGCTCTGTCCCTCGCGAGACAGGGAGTCGCGCGCACGCTATTGGTCTCGCGCGAGCAGAGAATGTTTGGGGGAACGGTCGTCTCCGACTCGGCAGACCAGCAGAGTCTGCTGGCACTTGCCCCATCCCCCGCTCGCGTGATCTTTGTCGACTCCGTTTTTACGACGAGAACCGAGGCGTTGAGAATGAAGGCGATTGCGGCAGCGCACCGCTGGTCGACGCTCGCAGTCGTGACGTCACCGATGCATACGAGAAGAGCCTGTGCTACTTTCGAGGCGGCCGGCCTCAAGGTGGTGTGCGTCCCGGCTGGTTTGCGCGGCTCCGGACTTTACGAGGGAAGCAACGCTGAGGATCGACTGGGCGCCTTTCGATCCTGGCTATACGAGACATTCGCCAGCTCCTCGTATCGGAGCCGCGGCTGGATTCGATGACTGCCAACGTGAACTGACGAGGAAGAGGTGAAATGAGTCCCACCAACCCGGAATCCGGTGCGTCTCGTCGGCTGGGAGCGCATCCTCTCGACGACGCGCAGGGGATCTGGAAAGTGATCACGGCATCCTCGGTTGGAACGATGATCGAGTGGTACGATTTCTACATCTTCGGAAGCCTGGCAGCGATCATATCGACACAGTTTTTCCCCGGTGGTAATCCTACCGCGGCGTTCCTGAAAACGCTCGCTACGTTTGCAGTCGGCTTTGCTGTCCGGCCCTTCGGAGCGCTGGTCTTCGGCAGGATCGGCGATCTCATTGGAAGGAAATTCGCGTTTCTCGCGACCTTGCTAATCATGGGCGGATCGACGGCCGCTATCGGATTCCTGCCTGGACACGCGAAGATTGGCATAGCTGCGCCCATCATCCTGGTCATTCTGCGACTGTTGCAGGGTCTGGCGCTCGGCGGGGAGTACGGCGGAGCTGCGGTGTACGTCGCCGAGCACGCGCCGGATGGCCGTCGCGGCTTCTACACCAGCTTCATCCAGACTACGGCAACGCTCGGTCTCTTCCTGTCGTTGGCCGTGATTCTCATCGTGCGCGCAGTTGTTGGCGAGGACGCTTTCAAGATCTGGGGCTGGCGGATTCCGTTCGTGCTCTCACTGCTGCTCGTCGCGATCTCCTACTACATCCGCATGCGGCTGCGCGAGTCGCCGCTGTTCAGCATTCTCAAGGAAACGGGCAGGACTTCGCGGGCACCGATTCAGGAGAGCTTCGGAACCTGGGCACGCTGGAAGGTCTTTCTCGTGGTTTTGTTCGGGGCGACGGCCGGCCAGGCGGTTGTCTGGTATACCGGACAGTTTTACGCCTTGCTGTTTCTGCAGACGGTTCTAAAGGTCCCGCTGGTGACTTCGTACGTCGTCGTCGCCGTGGCGTTGATCCTCGGCGCACCGTTGTTCGTATTCTTCGGAAGCCTGTCCGATAGGATCGGCCGCAAGAAGATCATGATGGCTGGTAACCTTCTCGCGGCTCTCTCTTATGTCCCGATATATCACGCGATGAAGTACTACTCGAGTCCGGTGAACCCCGTCGGCCTCACCGCGCTCGTTTTCGTCCAGGTGGTGTTCGTCACAATGGTGTACGGGCCCATTGCAGCCTTTCTGGTCGAGGCGTTCCCGGCGAAGATCCGATACACGTCGTTATCCTTGCCTTATCACTTTGGCAACGGCTGGTTTGGGGGATTCCTTCCGATCATTGCGACCAGCCTGGTCGCGCGGACCGGGAACATTTATGCGGGCCTGGCGTTCCCGATCGTCGTGGCGCTGATCACGTTCGTGGTCGGCTCGATCATGCTACGCGACCAGCACAATGAGAGTATCTGGGCCGAGGTCCATTCAACCGGGAATCCAACGGCCAGCTCCGCCATTCAAGCGTGATGCGGAAAACTTCGAGATGATGGCGTTAATCACCGCGGCGCTGCTGGGCATCGCCCAGAGCCGCGACTCGCTGCTCGATCGGATAAACTCGCGAATTGCACAGGAGCCGGGCGCGCAGGTGGGCCTCGCCTACATCGACCTGTCATCTGGGGACACTCTTTTCCTTAACGCCGATAGCAGCTTCCACGCTGCCAGTACCATGAAAGTGCCCGTAATGATCAAGCTTTTCCGTGACGCAGCAGCGGGGTTTTTCAAGATGGATCAGCGCCTGATGCTGGTCAACCAGTTCGCTTCGATCGTCGACGGATCGCTCTATGGTCTCGACTCTGGTTCGGACAGCGACACGACCCTTTACCATCGAATCGGCGAGCGTGTCGCCATCGACACGTTGCTTCGACTCATGATCACCCGTTCGAGCAATTTCGCGACGAATACCTTGATCGCGCTGGTGGGCGCGGAGAGCGTGACCAGGACGATGCGGGCGCTCGGGGCACAGCGAATACAGGTACTGCGCGGTGTTGAGGATGGAAAGGCGTTTGACAAGGGCCTCAATAACACGACGACCGCCCGCGATCTGGCAGTGATTCTTCGCTCGATCGAGACCGGCAAGGCGGCATCGGGCAGCGCCACGCGCGCGATGCGTGAAATCCTGCTGGCGCAGGAATTCAACGAAAAGATCCCGGCAGGCGTCCCTCGCGGCGTTCCCGTCGCTCACAAGACCGGCGAGATCACGGCGCATTCCCATGATGCCGCCATCGTGTATCCGCCGGGCAAGCGTCCCTACATCCTGGTGGTGCTCACCAGGGGAATCGCTGATGGCACTACCGCCAGCAAGCTCATAGCCGACCTTTCGGCGCTCGTTTATGCGCATAATGCCGGCACCCCGCCTGCTCGTTCAGCCCATATGATCAACCGATGAAGATCGCTTTTCTCGGGCTTGGCGACATTGGCTCGCTGATGGCGGCGCATTTGGCGCGCGATCCTTTTGATCTCGTGGTCTGGAATCGCACCGTCGCCAAGGCTGAAGCGTTTGCGCGCGACCACACTGCTCGTATTGCACCGACACCGGCCGAAGCCGTCAGGGACGCCGATGTCGTCATCACCTGCCTCCCGTCGTCGGTAGAGGTCGAGGCCATCCTTCACGGCGACAATGGAATGGTCGACGCGTTTCGCAGGGGAGCAGTGCTGGTCGACTGCACGTCAGGAGACCCGCCGACGTCGCGATCGATCGCCGCCGAGCTGGCCGGCCGCGGCGTGGATTTCATCGATGCGCCGGTGAGCGGCGGAACTGTCGCCGCCAAAGCCGGAAACCTTACGGTGATGTGGGGGGGCGAAGCGCTGGTGTTCGAGCGTGTGCGACCGGTCATCGAAGCATTCGGGAAGAAGATTGTCCACGCGGGTAAGGTCGGCTCAGGTGACGCGCTCAAGGCGATCAACAACGCGCTTCTCGCCGTTCATATCCTGTCGACCGCCGAGGGACTGGCGGTGCTGGTCAAGGCGGGCGTCGATCCGAGAGTCGCGCTCGATGTCATCAATGCCTCCAGCGGGCGGTCCAACAGCTCGGAAAACCTGATCCCGCAGCGCGTCCTTACCCGCGCTTTCCCCCGCACATTCCGCCTCGCCCTGCTCGACAAAGACATCGGGATCGCAGCGGTGCTGGCTAACGACCTCGGCGTTCGGACTCCGGTGATCTCACTCGCCGCCGAGCGCTTTCACGAAGCCCGTGAAGAACTGGGAGAGGAGGCTGATCACGTCGAGGCCGTCAGGATGATCGAGCAAGAGAATGGAATCGAGATCAAGTAGCTGGCGTCTTACGTAGTGCGTCTCGATCCACCTCAGCGATCCGTTGTGCGGCGAGACCTGGATCGATCACGGGTGCGACATCCTCATCGGATTGATCCACCGACCACTCCGCGCGTTCCACAACCCGCGCACCGTTCGGAACCAATAGACCGAACTCGATCTCTGCCCGACGGCAGAACCGCTCCTGGCGTGCGCGATCTTCCATTTCCAGTGGGAAGCCGAGCTGGTGCAGACGCGCGTGCATCGCTTCGTGCAAGATAGTCGCCGCGACCTCTGCATCGGAGAACTCGGGGTTCACGGTGAAAGTCAGCTCCACCAGACACGCGCGCTGCTCGTGGAAGTACGCGCCTCTGCATGCGAAGCGCTGCACGACTATGTAGGAGAAGTCTCTCTTCAGGTGGCGGAAGTGGTGTCGGGCATAGCGGTCGATCAGCTCCAGCGTTCTCTCGAGTCGCCGGAGTACTTCGGCGGTGTCGATGTCCGGACGCGTGTTGTCGAGCACCACAGGAATCCCGCGCACAACGTGGCGGCTGACGCCGTTCCGGGCGCGCCGCCCACTCAGGAGCTGCAATATCTCGGCGAGCATGAATTCAAGATAGTCATTTTCCCGTTTTACTCACTTCTATTAGCCGCCCGAGCGAGCCATATTTGTGCACCGATGACTACTAAAACCACGACGGTCCTCGACGCCAGGGCCGTCGAGCGCACCTTGAAGCGCATGTCGGTGGAGATCGTCGAGCTTAACCGCGGTACGGATGATCTGATCATTGTCGGAATTCAGCGTCGCGGAGTCCAGCTCGCGGACCGACTCGTCAAGATGATCGAAGGTGGAGAAGGTATCCTCGTCCCGCAGGGCTCTCTCGACATCACGCTTTATCGTGACGACTTGCAGACAGTCGGACCCCGACCGGTCGTCGGGCCCACCTATCTTCCATGGGACCTGGACGACAAGCATGTCGTGATCGTGGATGACGTGCTGTACACCGGGCGCACCGTCCGTGCGGCGCTCGATGAGCTCGCCGATTTCGGACGCCCGGCTTCCATAGCGCTTGCCGTACTCATCGACCGGGGCGGACGCGAGCTGCCGATCCACGCCGATGTCGTCGGGAAAAAGGTCGAGGTGGGTCCGGATGAAAGGGTGGACGTCATGGTAGCAGAGCTCGACGAACGCACCGAGGTCGTGATCGTGCCCAAATCGGCTGCGTGACGAGGACCCTCGGCAAGGATCTCCTCGACCTCGAGTCGCTGACGCGCGACCAGATTCGTCTCATTCTCGACACCGCCGAGCCGTTTAAGGAGATAAGCGAGCGAGCGATAAAGAAGGTTCCCGCTCTCCGGGGCTCGACGATCGTCAATCTCTTCTTCGAGAACTCAACCCGCACCCGCATCTCGTTCGAGTTCGCCGAGAAGCGATTATCGGCCGACACGGTCAATGTCTCCACTACAGGGTCGAGCGTCTCCAAAGGTGAGACACTGGTCGACACCGCCAGGAATCTCGAAGCGATGCGGATCGATATGGTAGTGATCCGCCACTCGGCGTCCGGCGCTGCCCATTTTCTCGCGAATAGAATCGAGTCGAACGTCATCAATGCCGGCGACGGAACCCATGAGCACCCGACTCAGGGGCTGCTCGACATTCTCACGCTGCGCGATCGGTTCGGCGACTTAAAGGGGCGACGCATCTGCATTTGCGGCGACATTCTGCACTCGCGAGTCGCAAGATCGAACATCTGGGGTCTCACAAAGCTCGGCGCCGAGGTGGCGGTCTGCGGACCGCGCTCACTCTTGCCCAACGCTATCGATGAGTTGGGGGTGCGCGTCTTCGATCGAGTCGAGGAGGCCATCGAATGGGCGGAGGCGCTGAACGTCCTGCGCCTGCAGTTCGAGCGAATGACTGCGGGATACATTCCTTCCGCGCGGGAATACAACCGTGTTTTCGGCATATCGCGTGAAAGACTGGACAGGGCACCGCGCGACATTCTGATCCTTCATCCGGGTCCCATGAATCGGGGGGTCGAGATCGATTCCGATGTTGCCGACGGCCCTCACAGCGTCATTCTCGATCAGGTCACCAATGGCGTCGCCGTGCGGATGGCGGTGCTCTATCTGCTGGCGGGCGGAAAGCCCGAGCTCGCTGAAGCAGCGAAGGGCGGCAGCGCTCGCGGACGAGAGGAGCGGGAATGAAGCCATTGCTTCTGAAAGGTGGGAAGCTCATCGATCCTTCCCAGCGTCTGAACAAGATCGGGGACTTGCTGATCGTCGACGGTCAGATCGCCGGCGTCGGCGGCTCGATCACAGGTCCGGACGACGTCGATGTGATCAGCTGCGATGGACTGATCGTCTCGCCCGGATTTATCGACGTTCATTGTCACCTGCGCGAGCCTGGAAGGGAGGATGTCGAAACGATCGCGACTGGCGCGCGCGCGGCCGCGGCCGGCGGTTTCACTGCTGTTTGCGCGATGCCGAATACGGACCCCGTCACGGACAATCAGGCGGCGGTTG
Source organism: Gemmatimonadota bacterium (assembly GCA_030774675.1). Taxonomy (GTDB): domain Bacteria; phylum Gemmatimonadota; class Gemmatimonadetes; order Gemmatimonadales; family Gemmatimonadaceae; genus UBA4720. Next base: position 17,479 of record JALYKQ010000245.1, read on the forward strand.
GTTTCATCGTCCGGCAGGCGCAGCGCGCGGCCGCGGCCCGCGTATATCCCATCGGTGCGATCTCGGTCGGTCAGGAAGGAAAAGGGTTGGCCGAGTTCGGCGAGATGGTGGGGGCCGGCGCGGTCGCGGTGAGCGATGACGGACGGCCCGTCGCTTCTGCGCAGCTGATGCGAACCGCCCTCGAATACGCGCGCACCTTCAAGATCCCCGTCATCGATCACTGCGAGGAGCCAACGCTATCGGCTGGAGGATCGATGAACGAAGGCATCGTGAGCGCGCAGCTCGGGCTCAAGGGAATTCCCGCTGAGGCCGAAGAGATCATGGTGATTCGCGACATCCTGCTGGCGCGGCTCACCGGTGGTCACGTTCACCTCGCTCACATGAGCACGAAGGGATCGGTGGAGCTGATTCGTTGGGGAAAGGAGCGTGGAATCAGAGTCACCGCCGAGGTCTGTCCGCATCATCTCTCCCTTACGGACGAGAGTGTGCGCGACTACGAAACGAATGCGAAGATGAACCCACCGCTTCGCACCGCGAAGGATGTAGAAGCATTACGCGAAGCAGTGACGGACGGCACCATAGATCTGATCGCGACCGATCACGCTCCCCATCACTACGACGAGAAGGAGCGCGAGTTCGCGGATGCCCCCAATGGAATCGTCGGCCTGGAGACCGCTCTCGCGGTGGTTGTGACTAACCTTGTGGGGAAGGGCGGTCTTGGCTTCCCGGATCTCATCGATCGCATGGCATGCGCGCCCGCGCGCGTGTTCAATTTGCCGGGCGGTTCACTCAAGAAAGGGGGAGTGGCCGACGTTACCGTGTTCGATCCTTCGGAGCGCTGGAAGGTGGACCCTTCGCAGTTCCTGTCGAAGGGACGGAACAGTCCCTATACGGGAATGACCCTCGTTGGACGGGCGACTTGTACTATTGTAGCGGGGTCAGTCGTCTATCGATCGGGGAATTCTGCCCACGGTCGGGAGAGCACGAAACGAGCAAGGGGATGAAGTAGGATGGCTGAGAAAGAGCCAGTCTCGCTGGACGCGCTCAATGGGCTGCTCAAGGAGCGGCAGAGATACGAGGAGTGGCTTGCCGCGCTTGAAGCGAAGCGCGCCAGCACTTCCGAATCGGTGTACCAGCGAGTTCAGGCCGATTACCAGACACGTCTGCGCGAAGTCTCGAGCAAGTTGGCGGAACGCGCCGGCGAGCTGCGAGAGAGCATCGACGGCCTGACCGTCAAGCTCGAAGAGGTCACCAGGCAGGAGACGCAGCAGCGTGAAGCGCGGCAGGAAGCGGAATTGCGCGCAGCCGTTGGCGAGTATACCGACAAGCAATGGAAGGAAATCGGCGGCGCCTGGGACAAGGAGCTTTCACGCCTCGGTAAGGAAAAGAGCGCGCTGGATGCCCAGCTGGGCGAGCTGAATCGCATCTTCGCTTTCAGCGTGAAGGAGAAGCAGTCGGCCGCCGCCTTCGCCGCGATGGAGAGATCCGGCTCTCAGGACGGATCGCGCGCGCCGATCTCGCCGGTAGTCCCGCGTCCGGCGATTCCCGAGCCTCCGACCTTGAATCCACCATCGCGCGTTGAGCAGTCGCAACCGACGCGACCGCAGGCTCCCGCATCAGGTCCGCCGACGGCAGGCCGGTCACCATTCGATCAGTTTCCGGTGCTCCGTCCCGGGTCGGGCACTGGCTCCCCGCCATCGGGCACCACCGCCGTCGCGACTCCACCGTCCGTTCCGAAGAGCGGTGGCGGACAGGATCCGCGCTCCGAGCAGCACAAGACGCTTAAATGTCCTGAGTGCGGAGCCGCGAATTATCCGACCGAGTGGTATTGCGAGCGATGCGGCGGCGAGCTGGCTACGATGTAAAAACGGGCGCCTTCGGGCGCCCGTCTCAGTTTTACACCAAATTCTTCAGCGAAACTACTTGCCTGCTCGCGCCAACCGGCTCTTGTGGCGGGCTGCGGCGTTCTTGTGAATCAGCCCCTTGCGCGAAGCGCGGTCCAGAAGCTTCACCGCGGCGAGCCTTTCGTCGGCGTTACCGCCCGTTGAAGCCCGCTTGAGTGCCGTGCGAAGCGCGGATTTCTGAGCGCGGTTGCGGATGGCAGCGGCGCGTGATTTACGCATGTTCTTTTTCGCTGAAGCAAGATTGGGCACGAACTTATCTCCGGGAGTTTTGGCTGTGACGTAGCCAACAAATTTGCCGCTCGATGAGGCCTATGTCAAGTTGTCGCACGGCGTTAGACGAGCTAACTTCCACGCGCGGATCGATCACTCCAACCGGAAAACATTGGACAAGTTTCAGAGTTTCATACTCATCGCGCCTGTGCTTCTGTTTTCAATGGTCGCGCACGAGTACGCGCACGGTTATGCCGCTCTCAAGCAGGGAGATGCGACCGCTTACTCGCTCGGCCGGCTGACCTGGAATCCGATCCCGCACATCGATCTGTTCATGACGATCCTGCTGCCGTTGCTCACGTATTTCACAACTGGTATCGCCTTCGGCGGGGCCAAACCCGTTCCGGTCATTCCGCGCAATTACCGGAACTATAAGCGCGGCGACATCATCGTCTCCCTCGCGGGCGTCACAACGAATTTTCTGATCGCCATCTGCTGCGTCCCGCTCATCATCGTAGTTGGTTTGATCGGGCGGGTCTCGCCGGTGCTGACCGATAGCTTCGCACTGATCCAATCGATGCTGCTTTACGGAGTTCTGATCAACCTCGCGCTCGCCGCCTTCAACCTGATTCCGATTCCGCCGCTCGACGGCTCTCACGTCTTCAAGTACATCCTTCCACCTGCGTGGGCGCTCAACTACCAGCGACTCGGCGCACAGGGTTTGCTGATACTATTCCTGCTCATCAGCTTCGGGGGACCGGTGCTCAACCTCTGGTTCAAGCCTGTCTTCTTCCTGGACAAGGTCGCGACTCGAGCTGTCTTTCCCTACATCCTGCCCAGTCAATGGACGATGTAACGGCCGGCGGCTCGTCTGCTCTTCTAATCCCGGAGACCGGGGCTTCGGAGGTATTCGTCGTCGAGCTCGCCGAGTTCTCCGGGCCGCTGGACCTTCTGCTTTCACTCATTCGTGACGAGCAGATCGACATCTATGACATTCCTATCGCCCGAATTGCGGAGCAGTTTCTGGCCCGCATCTCGACGCTGAAGCTCGACGAGGCGGCCGATTACCTCGAGATGGCCGCCCGACTGGTCCGCATCAAGGCGCAGATGCTCCTTCCCCGGCGCGAAGGCGAAGACGTCTGGGAGGATCCGCGTGCCGAGCTCGTGAGGCGGCTCCTCGAGTACCAGCAGGTTCGTGAAGTCGTCGACGTCCTGGAGCGCCGTAGCGAAGATCGGCGTGGGAGGTTCGCGCGTGCGTACGCGCAACAGGCGCTGCAGCTGTCGATTCCGGGACCGCTCACGATTTCGCTGCCGGAGCTTCTGAGCGCCGTCGATCGCGTGCTGCGCCTCGCGAGGAAGCCGCATGTCCATGACGTCGTTCCTCGCGCGCTCGATGTGGATGGAGCGATCAGCATCGTGCGGGCGCTGCTTGCGATTCGCTCGCGCGCACAGTGGAAGGACGTCCTGCCGCGAAACGCCGAGCCGTGGGAAGTGCTGTCGGTACTGCTTGCATTGCTGGAGCTCGCGAAACGCGGAGAGCTGCGGCTAACGCAGCCACGCGCGTTCGCTGCCTTCGACATCACACGTGACGCCTCTAGCGAAGCTGCTTGAGGCGGCGCTCTTTGCGAGCGCTGTTCCGGTTCCCGTCGATGCATTGCGCGCGATGGCTGCGCATGCGGACGATGGTGAGACGACGCTGGAATCGGCGCTCGACGAGCTGCGGAGCCACTACGACACCGATGGCCACGGTGTGGAGCTGATGGAAGTCGCGGGTGGATGGCAGATCCTGACGCGACCGGAGTATACCGAAGCGATTGAGCGAGCCCAATTGGCGGCGCGTCCGCAGCGGTTGTCGGGAGCGGCGCTCGAGACACTCGCCATCATCGCCTACCGGCAGCCGATCGGGAGAGCCGAGATCGAGGAGATCAGGGGAGTCGGTGCCGGCGCGATTCTGAAGTCCCTCCACGAGCGCGGGTTGATCGACATTACCGGACGCGGTGAAGGTCTGGGACGTCCGTTGCTTTATGGGACCACCTCATCGTTCCTCGAGCAGTTTGCGCTCAGGCACCTCGAGGAGCTTCCACGCGCTGACGAGCTCGCGATAGCACTCCGAGCGCCGCGGCAGGCGACGCCCACGGGAGTGGCGGTGGTCAAGGACAACGGCGAGGCGCCCCCGCGGGCAGATTGATGCCCGAATCGATGCGGATTCAGCGCGCCCTCGCGCGCGCGGGAATCGCTTCTCGTCGGCGGGCAGAAGAGATAGTGGCCGCCGGCCGCGTGCGGATCAACGGCACCGTTGCCGAGACTGGGCAGAGCGTAGATCCGTCCCGTGATGCGATCACCGTTGACGGGAAGGCCATAGCAAAGCCCGCCGCGGCCACCTGGATCGTGCTCAACAAGCCGACAGGTGTGCTCACTACGAAAAGTGATCCGGGCCGACGCCGCACTGTTTTCGATCTGGTGGACGACGTGCCAGGTCTCACGTATGTCGGACGACTCGATTACATGACCGAAGGTGTTCTCCTCCTCACCACCGATGGCGACGCGGCGCACAAATTGACACACCCAAGCCACGAAATCGAGCGAACTTATGTCGTGACCGTGCGGGGTGATGGCTCGGACGCGGCACGAGCCGCGATGAAAGGTGTAGAGCTCGAGGATGGTCTCGTAATGCCACGAGATGTGGTGGCTCGCAGTGTCGGGCGTGGCACGTGGCAGCTCGATATCACGATCGCGGAAGGCAAAACGCGGGAAGTCAGAAGGTTGTGTGAGGCGCTCGGACTGCAGGTCGAGCGCCTCGTGCGCACGAAGTTCGGGCCCGTAAAGCTCGGATCGCTGGAGTCGGGAAAGACGCGTCCGCTGACGGGGCGCGAGCAGGAGATCATCTCCGCGCTCACGAAGAGCGGCGGCAGGAGCGAGAACACTACGAGAGGAGCAAGACGTGAACGGAAACCCCGTTACAGCCGCTGATGCATCGATAGTACAGGAGGTCGTGCGCCAGGTGAGCCGCCGCATCGTCGGCCAGGAATACATGGTCGAGCGTCTTCTGATAAGCCTGTTGACTGGCGGCCACGTCCTCCTCGAAGGAGTGCCCGGACTGGCAAAGACTCTGACGGTGAGAACACTGGCTGAAGCGATCAACACGTCGTTCAGCCGCATTCAGTTCACGCCCGATCTCCTGCCGGCCGATGTCGTCGGGACCCAGATCTATGATCAGTCGAACGGGAAGTTCTCGGTCAAGAAGGGGCCGATCTTCGCCAACATCATCCTCGCTGACGAAATAAATCGCGCGCCGGCAAAGGTGCAGGCCGCACTCCTCGAGGCGATGCAGGAGAAGCAGGTCACGATCGGTGGGACCACGCACATTCTCGAGGAGCCATTCCTGGTTCTCGCGACCCAGAACCCGATCGAGCAGGAAGGCACCTACCCGCTGCCCGAAGCGCAGGTCGACCGGTTCATGCTGAAGCTCCATGTCGGCTATCCAACGCGCGACGAGGAGAAGGAGATTCTGCGAAGGATGGCCAGTGGCGAGCCGATTCCGGTCGACCGCGTGGCGACTCCCCGGCAGATTCTCGATACCCGCCGGCACATCGCCGAGCTCTACATCGACGAACGGATCGTGGACTACATCGTCGAGATCGTTCACGCCACGCGGAATCCGGAACAGGCAGGGCTCGCCGAGCTCAAGCCTTTGATCGAATACGGCGCGAGCCCACGGGCCACGCTCGCTCTCGCACAGGGCTCGCGCGCCCACGCCTTCCTGCGAGGTCGCGCCTTCGTGACCCCGGACGACGTCAAGGCGATTGCGCCCGACGTGCTACGGCACAGAGTGCTCCGCACCTATGAAGCCGAAGCCGAAGAAGTGACGAGCGACGAGATAGTGTCGCGCATCCTCGAGGCAATTCCAGCTCCGTGATCGGATTTCTGCGCGCGAGGAAGCGCCGGAAGGAGTCGCCAAGGCGCACTCCCGAGAAGCCAATGGGCGTGCCGCCGGAGATCCTCCGGCAGGTAAAGCTCATCGAGCTCAAGACACGCGGACTGGTGAATTCGGTGTTCACCGGCGAGTACCGCTCGGTTTTCAAGGGTCAGGGAATGGAGTTCTCCGAGGTGCGCGAGTACCAGCCTGGTGACGAAGTCCGATCAATCGACTGGAACGTTACGGCCCGAATGCGCCGGCCATTCGTAAAGCGCTACATCGAAGAGCGCGAGCTGACCGTGATGCTCGTCGTGGACCTCTCGGGCTCCGAAAGATTCGGAACCGTAAATAGATTCAAGAGCGAGCTCGCGAGTGAGCTGGCGGCGGTGCTGGCGATGTCCGCTGTCCGCAACAACGACCGCGTTGGCGTGCTCCTTTTCACCGACCGCATCGAGCACGTGATTCCGCCGAGGAAGGGAAGGCGTCACGTGCTGCGGATCATCCGTGATCTGCTCGCATTCGAGCCAGTGGGTACCGGAACTGATATGGTAAGGGCGATCGACTACGTCGCCAAGATGTTGAATCACAAGACGATTGTTTTCGTTGTCTCGGACTTCCTGGAGGCGGACATCGACCATCCGCTCAAGCTCTTGGCTCAGCGGCACGACGTGGTAGCGGTGACGGTAGAGGATCCGAGCGAGCGCGATCTCCCGGATATTGGCATCGCACGGCTGATCGATCCCGAGACCGGTGAAACGACCGAGGTTGACACCAGCCATCCAACGGTCCGCAACTCGTACTCCTCGCGTGTTCTCGCCGAGCGGGAGCACAGAAAGCATCTGTTGCGGCGGCTCGCCATCGACGAGGTGTCAGTGCGCACCGAAGGTGGGGTTGTGGAGCCCCTCCTTCGCTTTTTCCGCGCCAGGGAAACGCGGGCGCGCCGGCGGTGATCCTTCCGAGCATCGGGTTGCTGCTGCTTCAGGCGGTAGTGCCCCAGTCGGTGCAGGCCCCACCCGGTGAGCTCTCCGTACAAATGGGCTACCGGATAAGTCCGGACACGGTCCTGATTGGGCAACCATTCAAACTCTTCATCAAGGTCCACGCCCCAGCGGGGGTGCGGTTCGAGTTTCCGGCCGGCCCTGACACCGCGACGCAGAACGGCCTTCGCCCGATAGAGTTACGGGGCGAAAAGCTCGTCACCATGCTCGCCGACACGGCCGTTGCGCTGTACACCCTTGTTGCGTGGGACGTCGGTGTCCAGCCGCTCAGATTTCCGGATGTCCGAGTCACGCTGGAGGGCCAGGAGCGACGGCCCTCGCTCGCGACCGCATCGGTGTTCGTCAAATCAGTGCTGCCTGCGGACACTGCGCTTCGCGTACCAAGGCCGGCCCGCCCCCTGATCGTATTGCCGGTCTTCAACTGGCTGCTTTGGCTCCTCCTGCTCGCGGCGGCGATCGTCGGTGTGTTCCTGTGGTGGGCTTGGCGCCGTTATCGCAACCGCCCCAAGGCGCCTGTTGATCCGTACGCGCACGCCCAACGCGAGTTTGCGCGCATCGAGCAGCAGCGATTGCTCGAGGAGGGTCGGTACGGCGATTACTACGCCGCCATGGTGGACGTGGCTCGCGAGTACCTGGCCGCCAGAGTCCCAGGTGTCCGCCGCTCGGACACGAGCTCGGAGCTCTTGCGAACGATGCAGCCGCGTGACGGCGTCGAGGCCGGGCTGCCGCGACTGCTGGAGCGCGGGGATCTGGTAAAGTTTGCTCGTGCAGATGTCCCGGTTGACGAGGCCAGACAAGCCGGACTCGGCCTACGGTCTGTCGTCGATCACGTGGAGGCCCGGATCAATCCGGAATCGGAGGTCGCAAAGCGCACGGCCGCGGCAAGGAAGCGCGCCGCGTGAACGTCTTTGGCCTATTCGAGTTCTATACTCCCGAAGCACTGTGGCTGCTTCTCGTCCTTCCCGTGTGGTGGATCTGGCGGCGCCTGCGCCGAAGGGATGCGATTGTTTTCTCCCGCACCTCCGTGCTGGCATCCGGGCCGCACGTGGGAAGCTGGATTCCCAGAGCGATTTTCCTGCTCCGGAATCTCGCGCTTGCTTCATTCATCGTCGCGCTGGCCCGCCCACGTTCGGGAGCCCACACCGAGACGCAGACGAGCGAGGGGATCAACATCGTCCTCGCGATCGATCTATCGAGTTCGATGCTGGCGCTCGATTTCCGGCCGAACAATCGCCTCGAGGTCGCAAAGGACAAGGTCAAGCAGTTCATCGCCCGACGAACGTCCGACCGCATTGGAGTCGTGGCGTTTGCCGGCGAGGCGCTTACCCAGGTTCCCCTCACGACTGATTATCAGGTCGTGCAGCAGGCTGTCTCGAACCTTCAGGCAGGTCAACTCGAGGACGGAACGGCAATCGGAACAGCGATCGCGACCGCGGCCAACAGGTTGCGGGACGCTCCCGGCAAATCGCGCGTGATGATCGTGCTCACCGACGGGATCAACAACCGGGGAACCGTCGAGCCGCTCGTCGCGGCGAAGGCTGCCGCGGCCTATGGAATCAAGATCTACGGTATCGGCGTTGGCAGCACGGGAATGGCTCCGGTGCCGGTCGGCCGAAACGCCGCGGGTGGATTGAATTTCCAATATCAACCAGTGCAAATCGATGAAGCGTTGCTGACCAACATCGCCCGAATGACGGGTGGCCGGTACTTCCGAGCCCGTGACGCCGCGGCGCTGCAAAATATCTACGCTTACATCGATCGGATGGAGCGCGCGCCAGTTCACTCGACCACGGTTGTACGGTACCGGGAGCTTTATCGCTGGCCGCTCCTCATCGGGATCCTCGCGCTGTTCGGGGAGTTTGCGCTTGTTGCATGGAAGGCACCGCTGCCATGACGATGTTGCTGCGTTTCGTTCAGTGGCCGTGGGCATTGCCGCTCGCGATTATTCTGCCGCTCGTTACCGCGTGGCTGGTGCGGTGGGGACTCAAGGCTCGCGCTCAGCGTTTGCAGCGGCTTGGCACTCCCTCGATGATAGCGCGCCTTGCACCATCCATCCGGACTGATCGCCCCTGGACGAGGGTCATTCGCGCAGCACTCGCTACTCTGCTTCTCGGGATCGCCATCACCGGTCCGCGGTGGGGGGTCGAGCAGACACTAGTGAAGCAACAAGGCGTCGACATTGTCCTCGCGCTGGATGCATCGACATCAATGCTCGCCACTGACGAGAGGCCAAGCCGGCTCGTGGCGATGAAGCAGGAGATCAACAGGCTGCGCGATCTGTCACCGGGCGATCGTTTCGCCCTGCTGGCCTTTGCCGGCCGCAGCTACATCCTCACACCACTCACCATCGACAATAGCGCGCTCGATCTGTTCCTCCAGAATCTCGATCCGACCATTGTGGGACAGGGTGGCAGTATGATCGCCACCGCCCTCCGTCAGGCCACGAATCTGCTGGCGCTCAACAAGTCGCAAGGCGACAAGGCGATCATTCTCATGAGCGACGGCGAAGGCTTCGACAACGGCGACGAAGTGCTCGCCGAAGCTCGCCGTGCGCGAGAGATGGGTCTCCGCGTAATCACAGTGGGGTTTGGCACTCCGGAGGGATCCACAATTCCGATAGTCGAAAACCGGGTTGTGACGCAGAAGCGAGACGAGAACGGGAACGTCGTGGTGACCCACTACCAGCCGGACCTGTTGAAAGCAATTGCGGACGAAGCGAAAGGCGACTTCGTTGACGCGCGCACGCCTGATCGCGCCGGCAGAATCCGGGCAGCGCTCAACAACCTCCACGCCAATCCCAGATCCGTGGTATCGGGCGAAAACCTGGCCATCCAGTATCAGTGGTTCGTTCTCGGCGCACTGGTTCTGCTGGCGTTCGATACCTTCGCTCAGACTCGCCGCCGCCGCCGGAGAGCTGTAGCCGCCGCGGCTACGACGGCGACGATGCTCCTGCTCACGATTTCTTGCCGGAGAGCGCCCGAGCGGGACAAGCCAGCTATCGAGCTTTACAACACGGGAACCAGGCTCCTGATGCGTGATTCGCTCACCCAGGCCATACCGCCGCTCACGCGAGCTTCCGATTCCAAGGACGCCGAGGTCCGCCACCACGCACGGTTCAATCTCGGTCTCGATTATCTTGTGCAAGGGCGACGCGCAAAGGACTCCGCCGACGCGCCGCTCGACAGCGCTCTTTACCGGTACAAGCAGATCCTGGAAGTCGCGGTAGCCGATTCCGATGCGCGATGGAATTACGAGCTGGCGCTCAGACAGAAAAAGGGCGGAGGAGGAGGCGGTGGTGGTGGAGGGGGCGGAGGCGGTGGAGGGCAGAGCCAGAATCCGAGCCCCTCTCCGGCGGAGAGTCAGAATCAGGCGCCCGCTCCCAAACCCGTGCCCGGCATGACTCCGCAACAGGCTGAAGCCGTACTCAACGCCGCTGAGGACAAGGAGACTGACGTACAGGGAAAGCGCCAGAAGAAAAACGTCCCTACTCCACCTCGCGGCAAGGATTGGTAGCTTCGGTATCGACATGCCATCGATCTCTATTCTGCCCAGCGCGGTCGCGGACCAAATCGCGGCCGGAGAAGTCGTCGAGCGCCCGTCCTCCGTGGTGAAGGAGCTCGTCGAGAATTCGATCGACGCGGGAGCCGGGGTCATCGAAATCTCTCTCGAGGACGGCGGCCGCCGGCTCATTCGGGTCAGCGATGACGGGGGCGGAATGTCGGCCGACGATGTCCCGCTCGCACTCGCCCGGCACGGCACGTCGAAGATCAGGAAGGCTTCCGATCTCGTCGGCGTCTCCACCTTCGGCTTTCGCGGAGAGGCGCTGCCGGCGATCGCTTCTGTCTCCCAATTCGAAATCCAAACCGCATTCGCGGACGGAGAAGGAACCTCGATGAAAGTGACCGGAGGTCAGATCGGACTTGCCACGCCGGTCGCGAGACGTCGCGGCACGACGGTGTCGGTCGGCCAGCTCTTCTACAACGTACCTGCGCGTCTCAAGTTTCTGCGCAGCTCGCGCTCTGAATGGCGGAGTGCGGTGGAGTCGCTTACAGCGCTCGCGCTCACTCAGCCAGGAATCCGCATCAACGTGACGCATGACGGCAGAAGCGCGCTGACTCTTCCGCCAGTCTCGAGCATTCGCTCAAGGCTTGGAGCAATCTGGGGCGGGCGCTACGCCGAAGACCTGCTGGATGTAGATGACGTAACTGGTCCGGTACATACGAGCGGACTCGTACAAAGGCCAGCGGATGTAGGCACCTCCACCCGACGGACCTATCTCGCCATCAATGGACGCTCGGTGCGCGACGCCGGGATCGCCAGAGCAGTGGAGGCTGGATTCCGCTCGACGATCGGCGCAGGCGTCCGCCCCTCGTTCTTCCTGAACGTGACAGTGCCGGCCGATGCTGTGGATGTCAACGTGCATCCGGCGAAGGCGGAAGTCCGGTTTCGCGATCGCTGGACCATTGAGCGCGCAGTCGAGGCGGCCGTTCGGCGTGCGCTCGGCAATTTTGATAGCGCCGCATCGCTGGGATTTCGCGGATCCAGCTTCAGTTTTCGGCCGGCGATCGATGCGCCCAATTCTGGCTCGGAGATTCTGCGCGCTCCGGTGAACCGTGATGCGCCGCTTTTCTCTGCGATCGGCGGGGCAAGCGCAGATGAACCCTACGCGGAGGGCTCAACTGCCGCAGTCGCAGCACCAGCAGAGCCAATTCCGCAGCTTTTTCAGCTGCGCCGAACTTACATTGGCTTCGAGCACGAGGATGGCCTGGTTCTGATCGACCAGCATTCGGCGCAAGAGCGTGTTCTCTACGAGCAGTTCATGCGAACACTGGAAAGTGGATCGGCGCCTGCGCAGCGGCTGCTTCTCCCGTTGACGCTTCATCTCGGGCCAGCCGAAGGCGAAGCTTTCGATTCGAACCGCGAATACCTGGAACGGCTAGGCTTCGAGGTCGAGGGATTTGGTGGCCACACCCTCATAGTCAACACCGTTCCGATGCCCCATTCACGCTTTGACGCCGAGCGCTGCTTGCGGGAGACGCTCGACGCATTGACGGGGGATCGGGTCGCGGGCGTGGCCGCCAAGCACGAACGCCTCGCCGCCACTGTCGCCTGCAAGGCTGCGATCAAGGCGGGGGAAGAGCTGTCGCAAGCAGAGATGCGATCTCTCTTTGCGGCGCTCCGCGACACAACTCTTCCCGCGCACGACGTTCACGGCCGCTCGACGATCGTTCATCTCACCTGGGACGAAGTAGAGCGGCGGTTTGGCAGGCGGTAGGTTGCGGATTATCTGCGGGCCGACCGCCGCTGGAAAGTCGACCATCGCTCTCGAGCTGGCGGAAATGCACGATGCCGCGATCGTCAGCGCCGATTCGCGTCAGGTCTATTGCGGCTTCGCCATCGGGACGGCCAAGCCAACCCGACAAGAATGCGCTCGGGTCACTCACTATGGAATCGACGTCGCCGAGCCTCAGGAGCGTTTTTCGGCTGCACGGTGGGCGGCTGAAGCCGCCGAGTGGATCGAAAGCGCCGGCGAGATCGACAAGGAGCCGATCATCGTCGGCGGCACGGGTCTCTATATCAAAGCGCTGGTCGAGCCGCTTTTCTTCGTTCCGGAGCTCGACGAGGAGAAACGAGGAGGGCTCGCACGCGAGCTGGCGGCGATGTCGATCTCGGACCTGAGGCGCTGGTGCACGGAGCTCGATCCCGGTCGTGCCCATCTGGGTCGAACCCAGCTATTGCGAGCGATCGAGACGGCGATTCTTTCAGGGGAACGCATTAGCGAGCTGCACTCTGCTCACAGCGCCAGTCGCGGGACAACGGGGCCGAAGATGGAGCCGACGTATCTCGTCGTCGATCCCGGGCCCTCACTGCTCGAGCGGATAGAGGCACGTGTAAAGCGGATGCTGGCGAGCGGATGGGCTGAGGAGGTAGAAGACCTGGCGCGAACGGTTGCACCCGATGCGCCGGCCTGGAAAGCGTCCGGCTATTCTGTCATGCGGCGGCACTTGGAGGGCGATCTTGATTTGTCAACTGCGATGGAGCGGGTCATTATTGAGACGCGACAATACGCAAAGCGCCAGCGAACCTGGTTCAGACACCAGTTGCCTTCAGCTGCCGTGACGCACCTAAATCCTGAAGACTCTCAAGCCCGATCGATTGTGCGAGAGTGGTGGGAGACAGCTGAGTGAAGATCGGCATCACCTGTTATCCGACGTATGGCGGGTCCGGCGCCGTAGCGACTGATCTGGGCATCGCATTGGCGGATCGTGGGCACGAAGTCCACTTCATCACCTACAGGCAGCCGTTTCGGCTTCCATCGTTCCTTCCGCGAATCTTCTTCCACGAAGTCGATGTTGGCCGCTATCCGCTGTTCGAGTTTCCGCCGTACGATCTCGCGTTGGCGGTCCGAATGCACGAGGTGGTCAGGACTCACGGGCTCGAGTTGCTGCACTGCCACTACGCAATCCCGCACGCCACCAGCGCCTGGATCGCGCGCGAGATGCTGCGCGAAACCGGGGAAGACGTTCACCTCATCACGACCCTACACGGCACCGATATCACGATCGTAGGACAGGATCCGTCTTTCTATCCGATCACCAAATTCTCGATCGAGAAATCGGATCGGATTACCGCCGTGTCGGATTATCTGCGTGAGGAAACCTGTCGCGCCTTCGGTTGCGCGGGACTGGAGCTCGAGGTCATTCACAACTTCATCGATCCCGATGTCTACAACCGTGAAAAATACCCGTCCCTTCTGAAGCAGCAGTTCGGGCGCTCGAAGCCTATTCTGATGCACGTCTCCAACTTTCGGGCGGTAAAACGCGTGCGCGATGTCGTGCGTATTTATGCGGAAGTAAATCGGGAGATCCCCAGCGTGCTGGTGATGGTCGGCGACGGACCGGACCGACCCGCGGCTGAAGAAGAGGCACGCTTGCTCGGCGTCGAGGACTCGGTTTCGTTTCTCGGCAAGCTCGACCAGATCGCGCCGCTGCTCGCCGCGGCCGATCTCTTCCTCTTGCCAAGTCAGAGCGAGTCGTTCGGGTTGAGCGCGCTCGAGGCCTTGGCATCGGGAGTACCAGTGATCGGGAGCAATGCCGGTGGACTCCCCGAGGTGATCCGCGACGGCGAAACGGGGATTCTCTGTCAGGTCGGCGACATCCCCGGCATGGCGGCCGCGTCGCTTGAGATTCTACGGGATCCAAAACGCTGGACGGAGATGAGCAGACTGGCCAGCGCGGACGCGCGAAAGCGATTCTCCCGCGACGCCATCGTCACCAAGTATGAATCGCTCTATCAACGATCACTCCCCATCCACAAATCATGACACCGCTCCAGGCGATTGCACTCGGCGTTATTCAGGGCCTATCCGAGTTTTTGCCGATCAGTAGCTCTGCGCATCTCACCCTGGCACCATGGCTGTTGGGCTGGGAGGATCCAGGCCTCGGGTTCGACGTCGCCCTTCATCTGGGGACTTTGATCGCAGTCCTATGGTACTTCCGGGTCGAGTGGGCGTCGCTGGTCAAGGCGGCGTTTGGGATCGTTACAACCGGACGCGTCGAGACGCCGGAAAAGCGAAGGGTGATCTACCTCATCGTCGCCACAATCCCCGGTGCAATCGGCGGCTACCTGCTGCAGTCCAGAGCCGAAAGCGCTTTCCGTGACCCGCAGTTGATTGCAACCGCGTTGATCGTGATGGGAATCGTACTCTGGCTGGTCGACAAACTTGTCGACCAGCGGCGAGTCCTTGGGGAAATGCGGTGGATCGACGCCCTTCTGGTTGGACTGTCGCAGGTAATCGCGCTGATTCCCGGCGTTTCGCGCTCCGGCTCCACGATCAGCACCGCTCGCGGACTCCGCTTCGATCGCGAGAGCGCGGCAGAGTTCAGCTTCCTCATGAGCATGCCAATCATCGCCGCGGCAGTCATAATGGAAGGTCCCAAAGCGTTGCAGGAAGGCGGCCTCACCAACGAGCTAATGTCGGGGGTGGTGGCGTCCGCGATCAGCGGCTGGCTCGCGATCTCCATTCTCATGCGCTTCGTGAGCAGGCACAGTTATGGGATTTTCGCCTTCTATCGGGTTCTGCTGGGACTTGCTGTCCTTGGGGTGCTCTACGCGCGCGGGTAGCGCTCCGCTATTTGACGGCGCCTCCGCAGAAGCTCTGGAGCGCCTGCTCGACCTTCCTCGCGTGGAGCTCCTGGATTCGACGACGTCGACACTCGACGTCGCGCATCGGATCGCCGCGGACGCTGCGCCTGCGGGAACCCTCGTCATCGCGAACGAGCAGACCGCAGGACGAGGGAGGGACGGGAAGACCTGGCAGTCGTCTGCTGGCGCGGGTATCTGGCTGACGCTCCTGGAGCGTCCGGCCGACCCATCCGGCCTGGGAGTTCTGTCGCTTCGCGTCGGATTGGCGGCAGCGGAAGCACTTGATCGGTTCGCCTCCGAACCACTTCGACTCAAGTGGCCGAACGATCTCTACTCCGATCGAGGTAAGGTCGGGGGAATTCTCGTCGAGGCGAGATGGCACGATCAGACGTTTGAATGGGTCGCGATCGGACTCGGCGTCAACGTGAACGCGCCAGACAACCTCACGAACGCCGCCGGGCTCGAGCACGGCACAGAGCGATTGGAGGTTCTGGAAGAACTCGTGCCCGCTCTCCGCGCCGCAGCCGAGGCAACCGGCCCGCTCACTCCGGAGGAGCGCGAGGAGTTCGACGCGCGTGACATGGCGCGAGGAAAAGCGTGCATTCAGCCCGCGGTGGGACGCGTGGCCGGAATCACTCCCACTGGCGAGCTTCTGGTGGCACTGGCAGACTCTGTAATTCCGTTTCGCTCGGGCCCACTCGTACTTCGGGATGTTCAATGATCGTAGTGTTTGACGTCGGCAACTCTGAAATCACGATCGGCATCTTCGACGGCGAGAACCTCGTCTCGCATTGGCGGCTTACGACGGCAGCCCCCAGGACGGCAGACGAGCTCGCCCTGCTGATAACGTCGGTAATTGGCGAGACCCTCCCTTCGCCCGGCGGCGGTACGGGCTCCGCCATTTGTTCGGTGGTCCCCGCGATTACTCCGGTGCTCGCTGAGGCGTGCCAAATGGTCTTCGGACGAAAGCCAGTGATGATCGACGCTCGCGCCAGATTGCCCATCAAGCTCGATGTCGAAGAGCCATTCACCGTGGGAGCCGACCGGATCGCCAACACCCTGGCGGCGAGCACGATTTACAAGAAGGATGCTATCGTGGTGGACCTCGGAACGGCGACCACCTATGACTGTATCACGGCGAACGGCACATTTCTGGGCGGGGTCATTCAACCCGGGATCATGATCTCCGCTGAAACTCTTTTCCGGCGGACTGCACAGCTCCCGGCAACCGATATCGTCCCCCCGAAGAAGGTCATAGCACGGCGAACGGACGAATGCATTCGGGCGGGAGTTCTTTACGGGGCGGTCGATTCGATTGATGGGATCGTTCGGCGGATAAAGAAGGAGTGGCCGGGGAAGAAAACCCCAATTGTCATTGCGACCGGGGGAATGTCGGAGGCGATCAAGCCCCATTCGGTCGAACTGGAGCTCGTTGACCCCTTTTTGACCCTCAAAGGGATCCGGCTCGGCTTCGAGCTGCTGAACCGCTCGTCGGGTAGGCAGCGGGGTGCCGGTGGGGCGCCTGCTGGCTGATCGGGCCTCTGCGACCGGGTTGACTGCGCGGTCCGGAACGACTAACTTCAGCTCTTAGCACTCACTCCTGTCGAGTGCTAACAGAAGGTCTCCCACCACCAGCCACTATTCCAGCAGAAGGGCAGCTAACTATGGCAACAAAAACCCAAGCCAGCACCAAGGTCGCCCCCCTCGCCGATCGCGTCGTCGTCAGGGCGCTTGAGGACACGGAGCAAATGCGCGGCGGACTCTTCATCCCCGATACGGCCAAGGAAAAGCCGCAGCAGGGTGAGATCATCGCCGTCGGCCCGGGCAGGTACGAGAAGAACGTTCGAGTCCCGATGGAGGTCAAAGTCGGAGACAAGGTGCTCTACGGAAAATACAGCGGCACCGAAGTGACGATCGACACCGAGCAGTATCTCATCCTCCGCGAGTCCGACGTACTCGCGGTCGTGAACTAAACCAGACACCCAAAGAGCGATCACATGGCAGCCAAAGAACTACACTTCAATACCGATGCGCGCGCGGCTCTCAAGCGCGGCGTCGACCAGCTCGCTGAGGCGGTCAAAGTTACCCTCGGCCCCAAGGGACGGAACGTCGTCATCGACAAGAAGTTCGGTGCCCCGACCGTAACCAAGGACGGAGTCACCGTCGCCAAGGAAATCGAGCTCTCGGATGCACTCGAGAACATGGGCGCCCAGATGGTGAAGGAAGTCGCCACCAAGACCAGCGAGCTCGCTGGCGATGGCACGACGACCGCGACCATTCTCGCCCAGGCCATCTTCCGCGAAGGACTCAAGAACGTCACCGCCGGCGTCAACCCAATGGCGCTCAAGCGCGGTATCGACGCCGCGGTCGCAGCGGTCGTTGAAGAGCTCAAGAAGATGAGTCTTCCCACCAAGGGCAAGAAGGAGATCGCCCAGGTCGGCTCCATCTCCGCCAACAACGACAAGGAAATCGGCGATCTGATCGCCGAGGCGATGGAGAAAGTCGGCAAGGACGGCGTCATCACCGTCGAAGAGGCGAAAGGCCTCGAGACGACGCTCGAGACCGTCGAGGGAATGCAGTTCGACCGCGGCTACCTCTCGCCGTACTTCGTAACTGATCCTGAGAAGATGGAAGCAGTCCTCGAGGATCCGCTGATTCTCATTCACGACAAGAAAATCTCTTCCATGAAGGATCTCCTGCCGATCCTCGAAAAGGTCGCGCAGATGGGCAAGCCGTTGCTCATCATCGCCGAGGATATCGAGGGAGAGGCGCTGGCGACTCTGGTCGTCAACAAGCTCCGTGGCACTCTCCGCGTCTCAGCGGTCAAGGCCCCGGGCTTCGGTGACCGCCGCAAGGCGATGCTCGAGGACATCGGCGTCCTGACGGGCGGCCAGGTGATTTCGGAAGAGCTCGGCCTCAAGCTCGAGAACGCGGTCGTGACGGACCTCGGTCGTGCCAAGCGGATCGTCGTCGACAAGGAGACCACTACGCTCATCGATGGTCAGGGCGACGAGGACAAGATCAAGGGCCGCATCAAGGAGATCAAAGCGGCGGTCGAGAAGACGACTTCCGATTATGATCGCGAGAAGCTCCAGGAGCGTCTGGCCAAGCTTGCCG
>JALYKQ010000246.1 GCA_030774675.1 Gemmatimonadota bacterium
GAGCGCGGCGAGACAGACGAGGCATACCGGTGCTACACCGGGAGCCTGACGGTCGCCGAACGATCCGAGGCGATCGGAAGCCAGGCGCATGCGCTCAACTGTCTGGCCATCATCGCGCAGCGCCGTGGTGATTCGCGCGAAACCGAAAAGCTCTATGCGCGCGCGGCAGACCTCGCGTCGAAGGCGGGCGAGGCTCGGCTGCTCGGCATGATAGAGCAGAATCGGGGAGTGCTCGCAACCATGCGCGGAGACTTGGCTGATGCGGAGATCCGCTATTCGAAGAGCTTGTCAGCCTTCGAAGGGGCGAACGACAGAGAAGCGGTTTCCTGGGTCCTCAACAACCTTGGAATTCTTTACACCAGAAAGGGAGATTTCGAAAAGGCGCGCGAGGCGCTCGAAAAAGGGCTTTCCATCGCGCAGGGGTCCGACCCGACTGTGGAGAGCGTCCTCACGCTCAACCTGGCCGAGGCCTGGGTCGGCGCCGGACGGCTTGACCTGGCAGATCAGGCCTGCGGCCGGGCCCTCCAGGCGGCGCAGCGCCGGGGCGATCACCTTACCGCAGCCGGCGCCCTTAAATGCCGCGCGAGGATCGAGCGGGAGCGCGGGGCGCTGGATAAGGCCATGGCAACACTTCGCATCGCGATCTATGAAGCCGAAGGAACGGAAGATCGTCTGCTCCACGCCGAGATGCTGCGCGAGCTCGGAGAAGTGGCGCGTGCCCTCGGCAACGCTAATGGAGCGAAGTCCGCCTTCCGTGAAGCCGCCACGACATACGATATTGTCGGGGCAAAGGGCGAAGCCGAACAGGTCAAGTCGCTCATCGCCGAGCTCGGCGACTGACCAATCGGTGGTTCCTTACCTCGGCGCAGGCTGTACGACGCCACCGGGGAGGAAAGTCGTGGTCGCGAAAACAAGTGACTGGGGTCCGGCTGTCTCGTCTATTGGGGACATCCGCGCGAGCTAACTCACGCGGCTACACGGTCTTCTAACCCCATAGCGCGGCCGCCCCTACTGGGCCGGGCAACAGGAGCGGGACGTCATCCAGGTCAAGCAGCTGCCCAACCCGACCTTCGCGTGGCACTCCCATGTGATCGGCGAGAGCCCGGTACTGCGCGAGGTGATCGCCCTCGCCTCGCAGGTCGCGGCGAGCCGGAGCCTCACGGTCCTGCTCGTCGGGGAAACCGGTACCGGGAAGGAGCTGTTCGCGCGGGGAATCCACGCCGCCAGTCGACGTGCCGCCGAGCCATTCGTGGCGATCAACTGCGCCGCCATCCCGGAGACGCTGCTCGAGAGCGAGCTGTTCGGACACGAGCCGGGATCGTTCACCGACGCGCGGATGCTCAAGCGCGGCCTGTTCGAGGTCGCGGGAAACGGCACGATCTTCCTTGATGAAGTCGCGGAGCTCCCGTTGAAGCTTCAGGCGAAGCTGCTGCGCGTGGTGGAGGAGCGTCGCTTCCGCCGTCTCGGTGGATCCGAAGAGCAGACCCTCAGCGCCCGCATCATCGCCGGCACTAACACTGCTCTCGAGCGGGCGGTTGCCGAAAAGCATTTCCGGGCCGACCTGTTTTACCGTCTCAACGTGGCGCGACTCGAGCTACCCCCTCTGCGTGATCGCACAGGAGATGTGGCACTGCTCGCGAACTATTTTCTGAACCGGCATTCGGAGGCGGAAGAAGGGAAGAACCTCCGCTTCGCTACCGCGGCTCTCCAGACCCTAGACCGCCACAGCTGGCCCGGCAACATCCGGGAGTTGAAAAACGTAATCGAGCGTGCCGTCGTTCTCTGCTCGGGAGAAAGGATCGAGGCGCATCACCTGTCGCTTCAGATGCGCTCTCTTGTCCCCCTCGCGGCTACTCCGTCCGGGACCCGAATCGTAATCCCTCCCGAGGGAAAGACTCTCCAATCGATTGTCGATGAGGCGATTCGCGTCACGATCGGCCTTACTGGGGGAAATCTGAGCGCTGCCGCGCGCATTCTCGGGATCTCTCGTCCGACGCTCGCGCGGAAGCTGCGGGATGAGACGCAACCCAACCGGTCGATTCTGGCTTCGTCATGACCTCGGTACGGCCAACCATCCAGATCAGGGCGGCGGAATCGCCTGAAGTAAAAGCGATCATGGACGAGGCAAAGAAGTGTGAGCGCGACGGCCGCTGGCCGGAGGCCTGCAGGCTGTACGAGACGCTGATTCGAGATTCGGAGGTGCGAACTGCTACCCGACTCGGTGCCCTGCGCTGGCTCGCTCGGGCTTATCTTGAGCAGGGAAACCGGCAGGCGGCGCTCGATGTGCTCGAAGCCGCCGTGGCGGCCGCCGAGCAGTCGGGGTCCTCGTCGGCCGTCGCCCAAGTGCTCAACATTGTCGGAATCGCCCATCAGACGGGCGGAGATCTCGACAACGCCCGCGCCATGTACGAGGCCGCGAGGGAGAAAGCCGAGTCAACCGGCGACGCCGAGCTGCTGGCGATGATCGACCAGAATCTCGGAACTCTCGCCGGCATCCGTGGCGAGACCCGCGAGGCTCTCGAGTCATACCGCCGCAGCCAGCTCGGCTACCAAGCGCTCGGCA
>JALYKQ010000247.1 GCA_030774675.1 Gemmatimonadota bacterium
TGTTCAAGGCCTCGCGCGGGATCGAGGATATCTACGAGCTAACCTACATTCGCAAGGATGGGAGCCGCTTTCCCGCGGTGGTGTCGGTCACGGCGCTGCGCGACGAGCAGGGTGCCATCATTGGCTACCTGCTGATCGGCACCGACAACACCGCGCGGAAGCAGGCGGAAGAAGCGCTGCTCAAGGCGGGGGCGCTCCAGAGCGCGATTTTCAACAGCGCCAACTTTTCGAGTATCGCGACCGACGCAAAAGGCGTCATCCAGATCTTCAACGTCGGCGCGGAACGGATGCTTGGCTATACGGCGGCCGAGGTGATGAACAAGATCACACCGGCGGACATCTCCGATCCGCAGGAACTGATCGCGCGCGCCAGGGCGCTGAGCGTGGAGCTCGGTACCCCGATTACGCCGGGGTTCGAGGCCCTGGTCAAGGCGGGGGCCCTGCAGAGCGCGATTTTCAACAGCGCCAACTTCTCGAGCATTGCGACCGACGCCAAGGGCGTCATCCAGATCTTCAACGTCGGCGCCGAGCGGATGCTGGGCTACACGGCCGCCGAAGTGATGAACAAGATCACACCGGCCGATATTTCCGATCCGCAGGAAGTCATAGCGCGAGCCAAAGCGCTCAGTGTCGAGCTCGGAACCCCGATTACGCCGGGTTTTGAGGCATTGGTGTTCAAGGCCTCGCGAGAGATCGAAGACATCTACGAATTGACATACATCCGCAAGGACGGGAGCCGGTTTCCGGCGGTGGTGTCAGTCACAGCGTTGCGTGATGCGCAGGATGCCATCATCGGGTACCTGCTGATTGGCACCGACAACACCGCCCGCAAACAGGTCGAAGAGGAGCGAATGAAGCTCGATCAGCGCCTGCGCGATCAGCACTTCTACAACCGCTCGCTGCTCGAATCGAACATCGACGCACTGATGACGACAGACCCACGTGGGATCATCACCGACGTCAACAAGCAGATGGAGGCGCTTACCGGGTGTACTCGTGACGAGTTGATCGGCGCGCCGTTCAAGAACTACTTCACCGATCCGACCCGCGCCGAAGCTGGGATCAACCAGGTGCTGAGCGAAGGTAAAGTCACCAACTACGAGCTTACCGCGCGCGCGCGCGACGGCACGCTCACGGTGGTGTCCTACAACGCGAGCACCTTCCACGACCGTGACCGGAGGCTGCAGGGAGTTTTTGCCGCTGCGCGCGACATGACCGAGCTGAAGGTGTTCGAGCAAACGCTTCAGCAGAAAAACATCGAGCTCGAAGAAGCGAGCCGCATGAAATCCGAGTTTCTCGCCAACATGTCGCACGAGCTGAGAACACCCCTGAATGCCATCATCGGTTTCTCCGAGGTGCTCGGTGACGGTCTGATGGGTGACATGACCGATCAACAGCGAGGGTACATCGGAGACATCTTCAAGAGCGGCAAGCATCTGCTCTCCCTGATCAACGACATCCTCGACCTGTCCAAGGTGGAAGCCGGGAAGATGTTGCTCGACCTCGAGTCGGTGCAGCTGTCTTCGATGTTCGCGAACAGCTTGTCCATCATCAGAGGAAAAGCCGCGGCCCGCCACATCACGCTGGTACTGGAA
The DNA here is from genome assembly GCA_030774675.1 of Gemmatimonadota bacterium. Taxonomy (GTDB): domain Bacteria; phylum Gemmatimonadota; class Gemmatimonadetes; order Gemmatimonadales; family Gemmatimonadaceae; genus UBA4720. The sequence continues at coordinate 1,596 of JALYKQ010000247.1, forward strand.
GCCGCCGAGGATCTGGGTTCGATTCGGGCCGACGGGCGCAAGGTCAAGCAGATCGTGTATAACCTGCTATCCAACGCGGTCAAGTTCACCGCCGAAGGGAGCCGGGTCACCTTGCAAGCCGCTCGTGTCCCACGCGCCGAAGTGGGCCGGCTGTCCGGTCACGGGACGGGCCGAAGCTTTCCGTTGGCCGACAGCGAGTTTGCGCAGTTTCTCAGGATCAGCGTCATCGACAGCGGTATCGGTATCTCCCCGGAGGAGTTGGAGCATCTATTCAAGCCTTTCAGCCAGATCGACAGCAGCCTGGCGCGAAAGTTCGAGGGCACCGGACTCGGTTTGGCCATGGTGAAACTCCTCGCCGAGCTGCACAGTGGCTCTGTGGCGGTGGAGAGCATTGTGGGCGAGGGCACGTGCTTCACGGTTTGGCTGCCGCTCCGCGCGCCGGCGGAAGAGGCGCCCGCGTCCGTATCAGCGCCCGTCGCCCCTCGTATTGCGGCATTGGCTGGAGCGCCCACCGCCCTGGTAGTGGAAGACGACCTCAAATCCGCCGACCTGATTCGGGTGCAACTCGAAGCCGAGGGTTTCAAGGTGCTGCACGCCACCTCCGGTGAGGCAGCGCTCGCCCTGGCCGTACAGCAGCCACTCTCGCTGATTACGCTGAACATCATGTTGCCCACGATGGACGGCTGGGAATTTCTCAGTCGCCTCCAGCAGGTGTCGGCGCTCAGCTGCATCCCGGTCGTGATCATTTCGATTGTCGCGGATCGCAATAAGGGTTTCGCGCTCGGCGCTGCGGCAGTCATGCAAAAGCCGATATCCCGGAAGGAGTTGTACGACTCGCTCGTTGAGCTTGGTCTGTTGCCTCTTTCGCAGGGCCGGACTCTCAAAGTCCTCGTGGTCGATGACGATCCCAAGGCAGTGGAGCTGATCGCCGCCCGCATCCAGGACTTGGCCAGCACCGTCCTCCGCGCATACGGTGGCGGCGAGGCGATCGAGGCTGCACGGCGGG
>JALYKQ010000248.1 GCA_030774675.1 Gemmatimonadota bacterium
GTGTGATGCCGGGCCTGCCCGCACAGGACGAGGAGTTAACGAGCATCAGTCGTTCTGGGGATCTTCCTCGATGTCGGCCTCCGCTTCTTCTGGATTGAGATCACTTCTGCCAGATCCTGGGACCTGACCGTTCCATCCTCCAGGTTCACGATCACTCGCATATCCCCCAGCGCAAAGATCGGCAATTCGCGCGGCTCTTTGGTTTGGTTCCGCTTCGATCGTGGGAGACGCTTCGGCGCTCATGAGAAGTGACCCAGTATCGCTCGCCTGAAGTGATCCCTATTGAGAACAGGATCGAGAACGGGGAGGCGAACGTCATCATCCGCGCCGAAGGCGCGCAGGTGGTAGAGATGGAGGAACGAGGCATCATCATCCACGCCGCAGGCGTGAATGCGGTTAGACGGAGCGAAGCTACGGGGCTGGTGTGAGCCGTGCAATGCGGCTGCGGAGATGGTGGAAGTACTTGGGACCAATCTGGAGATGCAGGACCTCTTCAATGACAGGGGAGAAGTACGCCAGCGAGCGAATGATCTCGAGAGGCGGAGCATCGGCGGAGCGCGCCAGGCGTCGCGCGGCGGCCAGAGTCAGCGCGTTCTCGACCGCTTCGAGCGGCACGCCGCGTTGGTGCAGTTGGGCCGCGAGCAGACGGTCCGGGCGGCGGACGGCGCCGCACGTGCCAGGAGTCGCACGGTAGGCTTCCAGAAGCTGGCGGACATAGTCGCGTTGCTCCATGAGTTCAGCCCTGCGGATCGCGCAACGAAGGACCGTTGATGGTCACCGTGTGGCAGTAGTGCCGTACGCGGCTCAGCAACGCGTCCACCATCGGTTTGTTACCGAGAAAGTTGTGCCACTCGTCATAGACTAGGTTGGTCGTAATGATGGTGGAGTGGCGATGATAGCGCTCTTCCATCAGCTTGAAGAAGGTATTCGATTGTTCGGGTTTGAGATTCAAGTAGCCAAGCTCGTCGATCAACAAGACGTCCAAACGGGCCAGGCGATTCAGCAATCGGCGCGTGGACCGGTCAGCCAGCGATGCGTACATCTCGTCGAACAGATCCTGCGCGCGGATGAACTGGCAACGGTGGCCGTTCTGCAAGGCCTTCAACAAGAGCCCGCAGGCGAGTCCGGTTTTGCCCACGCCGGTCGGCCCCACCAACACTAGATTCTCGTATTTGGCGATGAAGTCGAGCTCGGCGAAGGCGCGGATCTGCTTGCGGTTGACGCCGGGCTGGTGCGCGTAAGGAAACGTTTCCAGGGACCAGCGTTCGGGCAGATTCGCCCTACCGATGCGCCACTCCAGCGCGCTTTCCTGCCGATCATGCCACTGCGCGCGCAACAATCCGGCGACGAACTCCGAGTAGGAGACGTCGGCTTTCTCGGCCGCGCGCAACTGCTCGTCGTACACGTTGAGCATGCGCCGCAGCTTGAGATTCTTCAGGAGTTGTTCCAGTTCTTCAGTCATGGGGATCGGGGTCTGTATCCAGCAGCAGAAAGTAGTCGCGCGCCACGCGGCGCAGAATCATCCGTTCCAGCCGGTCGAGATCGTAGAGTCCATACTGGGCGGCATCGCGGACCGAGGCGAGGAATGGCTCACGCGGATATTCTTTGAGCAAGCGCAACAGTTGCCGCAGGGCAAGCGCCACCACCTTGCGGCCCTTTTGCTTGAGCGCCGTCACATACTCGGCGATCTCCGGCGCGGCGTGTAAGATGGCTGGTTCTTCCGGGTGCGGATCGCTGCGCTTGACGCCTTGCCCGCGCGGCGGCCGATGTTCGGCGAGCGTGATCCGCTGGGGCTGCGGAGTCACCACGCGGACATGCGTGACGAGGTGGCGCGCATCCAGTTCGACCTCCAGTCTGTTCCGGGTCTCGCGCACTTCCACGCGCCGCCCGATCCAGGAGACCGGAACCGAGTAGCGAATCGAATGCACCGAGACGTATCCTTCCACGTCCACCATCCGCTGATGCAGCCGGTATACTTCCGGAATCCACGCGGGCAGCGGTTTCAGATGCATTCGCTCGACGGCGAAGAGTTCGCGCGGCACCGCGCGGAGGTGTTTCTTGTAAGTCGAGTTGACGCGGTCGCACCACTGACGCGCCTGCTGATTCAGATCGTCCCAGCTGGTGAACGCGCGGCCCGCGAGAAAGTTGTTCTCGATGAAGGAAAACGGGCGTTCCACGCGTGCCGAGCGGTTGGCGTCGCCACGCTCATGCGCCACGAAGCGGAATCCGAACCGTTCTCCGAAAGCTTCCATTTCGGGCACCGCGATCATCTCGCTTCCCGTTCCACGCAGCACGACCACATGCGTGTTGTCGATCATCACGCGTTCGGGAGCACCGCCCATGTATCGCAGCGCGCCGGTGAGAAACACCTTGCAGTCGAACCTCTGGAAGGTGGGATAGATCTGGAACAACAGCATGCGCGAGTAGCACAACACCGCCGAGGCGGTATGCGCTGTGTACTTCCTGCCGCCCACCTCGACTTCGTGAGGCGACGTGTCGTGCTGCATCTCCACGCCCGGATCGAAATGATACTGGCCCGCCGGCTGGACCGGTGTTTGTCCGATGCCGTGCCTCCGGCAAAATGCCGTCAACGCCGGATAAGACAGCGCCGCGCCGCTCGCCACGAGTTCCTCATGGACCCGCACGAGATTCCCCTTGCAGACGATCGAAAGCTCGAGGATCTGTTGCCGGTATGGCTCGGCTTTCTCCGCCCGGTGGATTTCCGGTACGCTGCTGGTATTCGAGCGCAGCACTTTGCGAACGCTCTGCCGCGACAGCTTCATGACGCGCGCCATCGCGCGCGTGGACACGCCCTTGGCACTCAGCTCCAGAATCGTGGTTCGCTGCGCCTGGCTCAGCATGGTTTGTTTCCTGTTCCTTTTCGATTCGTTCCGCCATCCGGCTGAGTTCCGCACGTGCGCTTTCGATCTTGCGCCGCGCTTGTTGCTGTTGCTGCCCGTCCATCTCCGCAACCGCCTCCGCGAGCCGCCGGCTGGCGCGGTGCAGGATCGCAACAGCCATCTCCAAATCGCGCTGTAGCCCAGCGGCTTGTTTGGCGGTCGTTGTTTGCGCTTGCCGCTGCGTTTTCAAAAACAGTTCCGGCTCGGCGAGGATGCGCTCGCGAACTAGGCGTGAGCCTTCGCGCCAGGCGGCGTATAGCTGCCCGGCTTGCCGCGTGTCGCAACGGTGACGCGCCAAAGCGGCAGCCATCTGCTGGCAATGCTCCAGGCTCACTCGCGCTACCGGCACCAGATACTTGATCGCCACCTGCGCCCCGATCTTTCCTTCGCGCACCTGCTGTTGGATGGCTTCCGGCAGAAGCTCGACCAGTCCCAAACGCCGCGAGACCCAGCTCACACTGCGATCGAAGCGCCGCGCCAGTTCCTCCAGCGAGTAGCCAAAGCGTTGCTCCATTTCCGACAACAGCCAGCCCTGTTCGAGCGTGCATTCCTGCTGGCTGAATCGCAACGACCTGTCCAGCAGCAGAGCCTCCGCTTCGCTCATCGCCCAGACGGTGGCTTCCACCGTGTCCCGGCCCAGCTGCTCGAGCGCCGCCACGCGCTTGTGGCCGTCGATCAGCACATAGCGGCCGCTGTTGTCTTCCGAGAGCACCACGATGATCGGTGTCTGCTGGCCGCTGTCAGCCAGCGACGCTACCAGCCGTCGCTGCCGGTGCGGCTCGCGAACTCGCAGATGCTCCCATCGCCGGTCCAGTTGGTGAAACTCCAGTCGCATGATTGCCTGCTCGCGGTTCAGTATGGCCTGAGCCGGAACGGGTCTTTTCTGGCGGAGGGGGAAGTGTGCCGGAAAACCTCGTCGAATCAGCTACATACGCCCTGAACTGGTCTTTCCCGGTGCGGATGAGAAGTGCTCCCATAACGGCAATGAAATCAGCGCCTTGAGCTCCGAACTGGTCTTTCGCCAGATCCCAGGGGAGTTGGTTCAGGGGCGACGGCATTCGCAGTGGTTCCGCCGCCGGATCGCTTCGCGCCACGCGCTGCTGTATCCGGTAAGCGGTCGCGTAGTCCGGGTTCCGGCGGCGCCAATTCGCCTGCGTCTTCTGCCGCCGTGACCTCTGGCACTCCGCCTTGCCGCAGGCGCGTTGGCGGTTTTCTATCCGCGGGTCCGGACGAAACCATCGACGACAGATCGTGCACGGTCTCTTCCGGGCCTCTGGCATGGTGATGGTTTCATCGTCACCACGGTCTCTTTGGCGGGGCTGGGTTCAGATCAGAACGGCTGGGTCTCTTTTGGAAAGCGGAGGTGGGTCACTCTTCGCGAGTGCCGAAGCCTGGATGATATCGAGTCTTCGACACATGACCGCATCGCCCGAATCAGTCGGCTGAACGGTGATATAGATTTGGCTTTGTCCGAAGCAGGAGCTGCGGACCACTGTAGATCGCTGGAGCAGCAGGCTTGTGCAAACTTCCATCGAATATATCTGTGCTCCCGTGAAGATAAAGAGCAATTCTCGATACTCCATGGGCCGGCCGAACTCTGCGTGCTTCCGAATGGCGTGCGTCTCCCCGAGCCACTGGCCCCCTCGCCGGCGGGCGCCCCGTTCTCGTTCCTTTTCGCCGGTACCCTCGGC
>JALYKQ010000249.1 GCA_030774675.1 Gemmatimonadota bacterium
TCATCCGTGAAGGTGAGGGAGTCGCTGCCGCCGTCCTCCAAAACCTCAGCGTAGACCTCGACGAGATTCAGCAGAAGATCGAGGAGACTGTGAAGAAGGGTAAGGCCGCAGCCGCGACCGGGCCCGACCTCCCCTATACTTCGCGCGCCAAAAAGGTTCTCGAGCTCGCCATGGGCGAAGCCCGTGACCTTAGTCATGGTTACGTAGGTACCGAGCACCTGCTGCTTGGACTGCTGCGTGAAGAGAAGGGAATTGCCGCTCAGGTCTTGACCGACGCTGGCGTCAACCTCGATGCGGCCAAAGCGGAGACGCTTCGCCTTCTCGGCACCGAAATGCCGCAGGGCGGAAGCACAGCCGCCGCACCGGGCACTCCCGGAACCACTCAGACTCAGGCCGGCAAGGGAGAGAAGAAGTCCAAGACTCCTGCGCTAGACCATTTTTGCAGGGATCTCACGCAGCTGGCCGCCGACAACCAGCTCGATCCAACGATCGGGCGGGCCAAGGAGATCGAGCGCGTGATGGAGATCCTCACGCGCCGCAAGAAGAACAATCCAGTCCTCATCGGCGAGCCCGGCGTCGGCAAGACCGCCATCGTTGAAGGACTTGCCCAGCTCATAGCGAATGGTGAGTGCCCGGATTCTCTTCGCGAGAATCGCGTACTGTCGCTCGACATGGCAGCCGTCATCGCGGGCACGAAATATCGCGGTCAGTTCGAGGAACGCCTGAAGGCGGTCATGAACGAGATCGTCCAGAACAAGAACATCATCCTGTTCATCGACGAGCTGCACACGCTGGTCGGAGCAGGCGCAGCCGAAGGCGCAATCGACGCCAGCAACATGCTCAAGCCCGCGCTCGCGCGAGGCGAACTGCAGTGCGTCGGCGCGTCGACTCTAAACGAATACCGCAAGTACATCGAGAAGGATGGCGCTCTCGAGCGCCGGTTCCAGACCGTCATCGTCGAGCCGCCCTCGGTTGACGAGACTGTGGAGATCCTAAAGGGGCTTCGCAAGAAGTACGAGGAGCACCACAAGGTCACCATCCCCGATGCGACGCTGGAATCGGCGGCCAAGCTGTCCGAGCGCTACATCACTGACAGGTTCCTTCCCGATAAGGCGATCGATGTGATCGACGAAGCCGGCGCACGTGCGCGTCTGGCGACGCAGTCCCCTCCGCCTGCGGTTGCCGAGCTCAAGGGCCAGCTCGACGCAGTTAACGTTGACAAGGAAGCGGCTGTGCGGGATCAGAACTTCGAGCGCGCTGCATCCTTACGGGATCGTGAGCGGGAGCTCCAGGGCGATATCCGCCGGAAACAGGACGAATGGGAGAAGCATCGCCAGTCGCACCGTCCGGTCCTGGGCGAAGAGGAAGTGTCGTTCATCGTAAGCCGGTGGACCGGCATTCCGGTGATGCGCCTACAGGAGGCCGAGACGGCCCGACTGCTGCGGATGGAAGAGGAGCTCCACGTCTCCGTCGTCGCGCAGGAAGAGGCGATCAAGGCTTTGGCGCGCTCGATCCGTCGCAGCCGCGCTGGACTCAAGGATCCAAACCGTCCGATCGGCTCGTTCATCTTCTCTGGCCCCACAGGCGTGGGGAAGACAGAGGTCGCGCGCGCGCTGGCCAAGTTTCTGTTCGCCGATCCCTCGGCCCTCATTCGCGTCGACATGAGCGAGTACATGGAGAAGTTCTCCGTGTCACGCCTCATTGGCGCACCTCCGGGCTACGTCGGCTACGAGGATTCCGGCACCCTCACCAAGGCCGTACGCCGCAAGCCGTACAGCGTCGTTCTGCTCGACGAGATCGAGAAGGCGCACCCGGACGTGTTCAACATTCTGCTGCAGGTCCTCGATGAGGGACACCTGACCGACAACTACGGCCGAGTCATCGACTTCAAGAACACGGTCGTCATCATGACGTCGAACGTCGGCGCCCGCGACATAACCAAAGGCCGCGGTCTCGGGTTCCACGCGCCCGACATGAAGTCGAGCTTCGACCGGATGGCGGAGAAGGTGAAGGAAGAGATGCAGCACACTTTCAACCCCGAGTTCCTGAACCGGCTCGACGACGTGATCGTCTTCCACCCGCTGTCGCGGGAGAACATCGCCGAAATCGTGGGGATCCTGCTCAGAGATGTTCAGAAGCGCCTCGGCGACGAAGAGCTGACGCTCAAGCTGACCGAGCCAGCCTCTTCCTTCTTGGTCGAGCACGGCTACGACGAGAAGTTCGGAGCACGCCCTCTCAAGCGCGCCATCCAGAAGTACATCGAGGATCCGCTTTCGGAGAAGATTCTTCTGGCCGAATTCGCGAAGGGTGACGAGATCGAGGTCGATCTTGCCGCCGGTGGCGAGAAGCTCGAGTTCAGGGTCCTGAGCAGCACGGCCAAGACCTAGAGTCCGATCTTCGTATGGACCGAGGGCCGCCGGAGAGAGAGCAACTTTCCGGCGGCCCTTTTGTCTAATACGATACCCGCGTTCGAGCGAGGACCTCCACCAAACTGACTAGTGTATATTTGTGTGATGCGGAAATCTGCTTCGTACACGCTGGCGCTCATCGCTGCCGGCGCGGCTGCGCTACATGCGCAGGAGGCCGCGCCAGGCGCATGCTCGACACCTGAATCCATTGTAGTCACCGGCAATTCTCGCGTAGACAGCGCGGCCGTCCGGTCGACCGGCGGACTGTCCACGGGCTCGCAGCTGAGCGTTCACGACATCCAGAGCGGCATCAAGGCGCTCTACGCCACCGGACAGTTCGACGACGTACAGGTGATCTGCCGGGTAGCCCCGGCAACCGGCAAGGCGACCTTGGTCATTCAGGTCCGCGAGCGACCGATTCTGACCGCCTACAAGGTCGTTGGAGCGGATCGCGTGTCGCCCAAAGACGTGAAGGAAAAACTCGCTTTCGCGACCGGCAGCCCGGTCGACCCGGGCAAGATCGCCAAGGCGATTGCGAGCACAGACTCCCTCTACGAAAGCAAAGGTTACTACCTGGCTCACGTAAAGCCGGAATCGACGATCGTCGATGGCAAATTGTCGATCACATTCAACGTCGACGAAGGCAGGCGCCTCGCGATCTCCGGCATTCGGATCAACGGCAATTCCAGGGTCCCCGACGCAGACATCGTGGGTGCCATGGAAACGAAGCCGGAGGGGTTTTTGTGGACGCGGAACGGCGAGCTCGACGACGCCAAATACGCACAGGATCTGAGCGAGCACATTCCGCAGCTCTACGCAAGTCGCGGATTCATCGACTTCAGAATTCTCAAGGACACTCTCATTGTCGACCGGGCGAAGGGCAAGGGCCTTCTCGACATCACGGTGACCGAGGGGCCACGCTACACAATTGGCAACTTCGAGGTTATCGGCAACCGGCGCTTCTCGACTGAGCAGATCGGCGCTTTCTATCCGTTCGGCAAGAAGCAGCAGACCACCATCACCCAGAAAGCGACGGGCCTGCTTCGACGCAGTTACGTCAATCCTCCCAATACATTCGACGCGGCGAAGTGGGATGACGCGCAGCAGAAGCTGATGGAAGCCTACAACGACGAAGGCTATATCTACGCGCAGGTTCGCCCGGTCACGGAGCGGGTGCCGAGTACCGATTCGGTCCGCAAGGTAAACCTTCGCTGGGAGATCGACGAGAGATCGCCTGCAATCGTGAACCGCATCGAGATCGTCGGCAACGACTACACCCACGAGTCGTGCATCCGTGAGCAGATCGTTCTCGCGCCCGGCCAGCTGTTCAACCGCAACTATCTAATCCGCAGCTACCAGAACATCGGCAACCTCAACTTCTTCGAGACGCCAATGACCGCGCCCGAGACCCGCCCAAGCGGCGAGCAGGGCGACGTGGACATCGTGTTCAACGTGAAGGAGAAGCGGACTGGCAACGTCAACTTCGGCGCTTCGATGGGTCAGGGGACCGGACTGGGTGGCTTCATCGGACTGGATCAGCCCAACCTGCTTGGCCGCTGCAAGAGGGCGCAGGTGCAGTGGCAGTTCGGCCGATACATCAACGACTTCAACGCTACTTACAGCGACCCGAACATCCGGCAGTCACGCATTTCTGGAAGCCTCACGGCTTACCACAGCCGCTCCCGGTACAACATCGCCGATCTTGGCGGCATCATCAGGACCGGGGGCCAGGTTCAGCTCGGGTTCCCTGTTCCACAATCGCTGTATACGAGACTCTTCGTTTCCTACGGCGGAGAAAAGGTCAAATACACCACCGATGGCTTTCTGAGCACCGTGGCGAACGCCTGCAAGAACTGTTTTCGCTCGACGCTGGGCTTCACGGCAACGCATGACACGCGGACGGGACTCCCATTCCCCGCGGACGGCGGGATGCAGACCTTCAACGCGCAATTCAATGGCGGCCCGCTTGGTGGCTCGGCGAAATTCCAACGCTACACCAGCGAGCTTCGCTCGTACGCGCCGGTCGGCCGGATCGGGGGCAGCCTGCTTGGCAGCGAGCCAATGATGTTCATCGTCGGGTTGTCCGCACGAGCCGGCACCGTATTCGGAAACCCTGGCCCGTTCTTCTCTACGCAAGCCTTTGCGCTTGGTGGAACACAGTACGGCGAGCAACTGCGCGGTTATGACGAGTTCTCGATCACTCCCGGTGGCTTCGATCCGGGCGGCGACCAGAACCAGGCGAGCCGAGCCTCGTTCGGTAACGCTTTCTTCGTCGGGACCACAGAGCTCGGTCTCAGAATCAATCAGTCCCTCTACTTGAACACTTTCTTCGAAGGCGGCAATGTTTGGAACAAGCCGCGCGAGTTCGATCCGACGCGTCTGTTCAGGAGCGCGGGGTTCGGAGTTGCCACTTTGAGCCCCCTAGGACCTTTGGGAGTGGACGTCGGGTATGGGTTCGACAAAGTTGATGTTACGGGGCGGCCGGCACCTGGCTGGAAGCTCCACTTCAAACTCGGACAGTTCTTCTAACACTGGAGTAATAATGCGTGTGCTTTTTCGTGCGGGCTCACTCGCACTGGCCACATCGCTGATCATTGCCGGGACAGCCGCAGCACAGGCTCAGCAAGGAACAGCGGGGCCAGCGGCCCCGGCAAAAATTGCCTACATCAATTCCGCCCAGCTATTGGCGCAGGCTCCAGGGCGCGCCGAAGCGGAGGCTCAGTTCGACCGCGAGGTCGGAGTATATCGTCAGCAGATCCAGCGCATGGATGATTCACTGCGGACGCTCGTCGCCGCGTTCGACCGCGATGCCGCGAAGATGGATAGCGTTTCCCGCGAAGCGCGCCGCACCTCGATTGGAAAGCGCGAAGCGGAATATCAGGCGCGGGCCCGCGGTCTCGACTCAACCATGCAGGCCCGTCAGGCCCAGCTCGTCAAGCCGATCATGGAACGGGTGCAGAGCGTGATCGAAACGATTCGGACCGAGGACGGCTACTCGATGATCTTCGACGTCGGCTCTCAGACGAGCCTGGTCGTGGCCGCCGACAAGAAACTCGATCTCACGGAACGGGTGCTCGCGCGCCTCAAGTCTCAGGGAACCCCACCGGCAACCGGAGCAATTCCACAGCCCGCGGGAGTGACTCGGCCCAAGAAGTGATCGGCCCAACGGAATCCGGAAACACAAACAGCGGTGATGGTGCAAGCGGCACCATCACCGCTGAGGCTATTGCGGCACTTGTTGCCGGCGAGCTGATCGGAGACGGCAAGGCTTCGGTCAAGGGAGTGGCTCCGCTGGATCGCGCGGACGTGACCGACCTGAGCATTTTGTCGAGCGCGAAATACGCGCCGATGATGGGGCAAACGAAGGCTGGAGTCGTCCTGGTCGATCCCGAATTCCGGGACATCGCAGGCAAGTCCCGGGCGCGGATCATAGTCAAGCAGCCGCTCGAGAAGCTGCTGTCGCTCTTGCCAAGATTTTACCCGGAGAGTTCTCCGGCTCCTGGAGTGGCCGCCACGGCGCGTATAGGAAAGGGCGCTATACTTGGCGAGCGGATCTCGATCGGCGAGTACGTCGTGATCGGGGGCAACGCCAGGCTCGAGAACGGTGTGATCATCGGGGCGCACTGTGTGATTGGTGAAGGCGTTTCGATTGGCGAAAGCGCTCGGCTATGGCCGGGCGTGACCCTTTACCCGGGCACGACGCTCGGTACCCGCACGATCGTCCACTCGGGAGCCAGAATAGGCTCCGACGGGTTTGGCTACGCCTTTCGCGATGGAGCGCACAACAAGATTCCGCACGTGGGTCGCTGCATCATCGGTGACGACGTCGAAATCGGCGCGAACAGCACAATTGATCGTGGTAGTATCGACGATACCGTGATCGGCAATGGTACCAAGCTCGACAACCTCGTGCATATCGCCCACAACGTTCGCATCGGTGAAAAATGCCTGTTGATGGCGCAGGTGGGTGTTGCCGGCTCATCGACGATCGGCGACGGCGCGATCCTGGCTGGCCAGGCGGGAATCCGCGGACATATCTCGATCGGGGCTGGGGCTCGCGTCGCCGCCCAGGCGGGAGTGTTCGGAGACATCCCCGCCGGCGAGTCGTGGTCAGGTTACCCGGCCCGCCCACACAGGGAATCTCTCCGTGCATCGGCCGCATTGTTTAAATTGGCCGGAATGATACGACGGCTGGAGAAACTGCTCGAAGGCCCTGAATCCAGGTGAGTCGGAAGACGCTGGCTCGTCCAGCGACGCTGGAAGGCATTGGACTGCACCTCGGCGTCGTCTGCAGTCTCACCTTTCAACCGGCCCAGTCCAGACAGGGGATCGTATTTCGGAGGACCGATTGTCCCGGCCTTCCACGGATTCGGGCTCATGTGAGTGAAGTGAGCAGCAGCGAGCGGCGCACGCAGCTCGGTAAGGGCGATCACGCTGTGCACACCGTTGAGCACGTTCTCGCCGCCGTCAGCGGAATGGGTATTGATGACATCACGATCGACATGAATGCGCCGGAGCCGCCGATACTCGACGGCAGTGCCGCGCCATTTCTGGCCGCTCTGGCGGAGGCAGGCCTTGCGTCGGTGGATGGGGAGCCGGAGTTTTTGCATCTCACCGAGCCAGTCAGGATTATAGATGGATCTTCCGTCTACGAGGCTTATCCATTCGACGGACTCGAGCTGGACGTCACCATCGAGTTTCCGCATCCGCTGATCGGCAAGCAGTCGCGTCGCTTCACCGTGACTCAGGAGTCGTTTGCGAGCGAGTTGTCGAGAGCCAGAACTTTCGGTTTCGTGCACGAGGTCGACGCCCTCCGCGCGAAGGGGCTGATAAAGGGGGCATCGCTGGACAACGCAGTTGTCCTCGACGATAGCGACATTCTGAGTGGGGATTTGCGCTGGAGCGACGAGTTTGTGCGGCACAAGGCAATGGACTGCATTGGAGATCTCGCACTGGCCGGGGCAAGAGTGCGGGCTCGCATCGTGGCGGTGAAGCCGAGCCATCGCGGAACAGTGACGCTCGTGCGAGAGATGGTGAAAGCCGGGCGACAGGAGAAGGGGATGTATACCATAGAAGACATCATGAAGGTTCTGCCACACCGCTATCCGTTCCTGCTGGTGGACCGGATTCTCGAGATCGAAGAGAAGAAGCGGATCGTCGGCCTCAAGAACGTCACGATCAACGAGCCCTTCTTTCAGGGGCATTTTCCTGGGCATCCGATCATGCCGGGCGTGCTGATCATCGAGGCCATGGCGCAGGTCGGTGGGATGCTCCTGATGGGATCGATCGAGGAGCCCGAGAGCAAAGTCGTCTACTTCATGTCGCTGGACAACGTGAAGTTCAGGCGTCCGGTGAAGCCAGGGGACCAGATCCGTTTCGAGCTGGAGATAGTTCAGATTCGCGGCGCCGTCTGCAAGATGCGCGGTGTCGGCAAGGTCGAAGGCGAAGTGGTTGCTGAAGCCGACATGGCCGCAATGGTGCGGGACCGATGACCGCTTCGCGGATCCACCCGACCGCGATCGTTGCGGATGACGCCGAAATCGCCGCGGATGTCGAGATCGGTGCGTTCGCAATCATAGGCGAAGGCTGCACCATCGGGTCGGGCAGCGTGATCGCGCCCCGCGCCACACTCGAGAGGAACGTCACGCTCGGCGAGTCGGTGAAAGTAGGCATTGGCACCATCCTCGGCGGCGCCCCGCAGGATCTCAAGTACGCTGGCGAGGAAACGACGGTCGAGATCGGCGACGGCACAGTGATTCGCGAGTACGTGACAATCAATCGCGGCACCGCGCATTCCTTCAAGACTACGGTGGGAAGCAACTGCCTTCTCATGTCCTACGTCCACATCGCGCACGATTGCCGGCTCGGGAACAGCGTCATCCTGTCGAACGTGGTTCAGCTTGCCGGTCACGTCACGATCGAGGACAAGGCGATCCTCTCGGGACTCTCAGCGGTGCACCAGTTTGCGCGGATCGGCCACCACAGTTTCATCGGTGGCATGTCGCGGGTGTCGAAGGACATCCCGCCATTTCTCAAAGCCGTCGGAAACCCGGTAAAACTCTACGGATTGAACACGATCGGCTTGCAGCGCAGTGGAATCGACGAGGGAACCATCCGCGAGCTGAAGCGCGCGTACCGGCTGCTTTTTCGATCCGACCTCAACGTGAGCCAGGCGATCGAGCGCGCGCAGACAGAGATCGAGCCGCTTCCCGAGGTGAGGGAACTGATCAGATTTGTGGAGGGGAGCGAGCGCGGAGTCGTGATTTGACGAACAGACCACGCGTCGGTGTCGTCGGCGCGGGCAGCCTCGGATTCCACCACATAAGAATTCTGCGTGATCTCCCCGGAATCCGGTTCACGGGTTTCGTGGAAACGCGACCGGAACGCGCGGCGGAGGTCGAGAAGGAGCTTGGATCCAAGGCGCACGAGTCCCTCGAGGGGCTGCTCGCAGAATCTGACGCCGTGATAATCGTAGTGCCGACCTCCGACCATTTTTTGGTGGCCAGCACGGCGATCGAGCAGGGGAAGCACGTCTTCATCGAGAAGCCGATTACGACGACCCTGCAGGAAGCGGATGCGCTGTTGGATCTTGCCCGCAGAAAAGGCGTGATGGTGCAGATCGGTCACATTGAGCGATTCAACCGGGCCGTGCGAGCGGCGCTTCCCTATGTGAGCAAACCAAGGTTCATCGATAGTGAGCGGCTGGCGCCATTCAGCCCTAGAGGCTCGGATGTCGCCGTGGTGCTGGATCTCATGATCCACGACATCGATCTGCTGCTGACCCTGGTCGGCTCGGGAGCGAAGGAGATCTCGGCGGTGGGAGTTCCGGTGCTTACACCCATGCTCGACATCGCGAACGCGCGTGTAACGTTCACTTCCGGCGCCGTGGCGAACATCACCTCGAGCCGGATCTCGCGGGAGCGGAAGCGGAAGATCCGGATCTTCCAGCAGAGCGGCTATCTCTCGCTCGACCTCGCCGCCGGGACAGGGGAATTCTTCCGGCTTCGGTCCGATATCGATCCACTCGCGGTGCGGGCTGCGCCCGCCGACATCACGGCTTTCGTGGACCGCATCAAGCTCGACGCACCGGAAGGCGAGCCGTTGAAGCTCGAGCTCGAGAGCTTTATCGCCGCCCTCAAAGGCGAAGGCCCGGTCGTCGTCACCGGAGACGAGGGAAGGCTGGCGCTGGGTGTCGCGCTCCAGATCGTAAGGGAAATCGAGCTGACGCTTCCTTCCCTCGTAGGCCTCGCCCACCATCATGCGTAGAGTGCTGTTCGTCGCTGGAGAGGCTTCCGGCGACTTGCACGCAGCTGGCGTAGCAGCGGCACTCCGACGCGTGCGACCCGAGCTTGGTCTCTTGGCCGTGGGAGGTCCTCGATTGGCGGAGCAAGGTGTAGAGCTGATTCACCGCGACAGCCAGCTCGGCGTAATGGGATTTCTCGAGGTACTGAAGCACGTTCCGGGGCACTATCTGCTGCTGCACAGGATTGCGGGGATGCTGGAGCGAGGGGAGATCGCGCTGGTGGTGCTAATAGACTATCCAGGCTTCAACATGAAGCTCGCTGCTGCCGCGAAGCGAGCGAGGGTGCCCGTGCTCTACTACGTCACGCCACAAGTGTGGGCATGGGGTGCGGGCCGGATTCCGAAGCTGGCGGCATTGGTGGCAAAAGCGGCTGTAATCCTTCCTTTCGAAGAGCCGCTGCTGCGCGGATACGGTGTGGACGCGACGTTCGTTGGCCATCCTCTGCTGGATCGCACGCTCGACATGCCTACCAAAGTCGAAGCGCGGGAAGCGCTCGGCCTCGCCCAGAATACGCCGGTTCTGGCGCTTTTTCCCGGAAGCCGGCAGCAGGAAATCGATCGGCACATCGATGATTTCGTCGCGACGGGGCGTGAGCTGCAGCGGAGGATTTCCGGCCTGCAGGTCATCGTGAGCGTGGCCTCAACGGTTGCGCTCGACTCGGAACGTTGTCCATTCCGGCTGGTCCATTCGGCTTCGCTCAGCGTTTTGCGGGCCGCAGACGCGGCTCTCTGCAAGAGCGGAACGACGACCCTCGAGGCGGCGATAGCAGAATGCCCTCTCGTCGTCGCCTATCGGACAGGGCGCATTTCTTTTGCTTTGGCCAAACGGCTGGTCAAAGTAACGCACATCGGTCTGGTGAACGTCGTGGCCGGTCGAGAGGTGGCGCGGGAATTCATTCAGGATGATGTCGTTCCCGGAAAGATGGCGGACGCACTCGCGCCGCTCCTCCGAAAGGATAATCCGCAACGACTGGAAGTTCTGGGCGGCTTGGCGGAAGTGCGGGCAAAACTAGGCTCACCCGGGGCGGCGGACCGGGTTGCGCAAATGGCCAGCAATCTCGTGGGTCGCTAGGATGAGCGAAGACGGGGAGTCTCTGTCCTGGCGCTCGAAGGCCGCGCTGCTCTTGGGAAGAGGCTTCCTTCAGATGCTAAGTCGTACGTGGCGCATTCGCGTAGTAAACGGGGAATACGTGACTGATCTGCGACGGAAGGGGCGCCCTTTCATCTTTGCTCTCTGGCACGGCCAGTTGTTACCACTGCTCTGGCACCACCGCGGCGAGGGCGTGCTCATCCTCATCAGCGAGCATCGGGACGGAGAGCTTGTGGCTCGCGCAGCGCGATCCCTGGGGTATGGGCTGATCCGCGGCTCAACGACGCGCGGCGCGGAACGCGCGCTCATCGCGCTTGTCCGCCAGTTGCAGGGAGGACACGAGGTCGCGATAACGCCCGATGGGCCGCGCGGCCCAGCGAAAACGTTTGCGCCCGGGGCACTGGTCGCGGCGCAGAGATCCGATTCGTTCATTCTGCCGGTTGCAGCAGCCGCCGATCGGGCGTGGAGGCTCCGAAGCTGGGATCGGTTCATGATCCCGAAGCCGTTCGCACGGGTCACGGTGGCTTACGGACCGCCGGCCAAGGTGCTCGCGAAAACTTCTCGCGCCGCTGGTGAAGAAGGCCCCCGCTTCGAACGATTGTTGAACGAAGCAGTCGAGATCGCCGGTGGCTGACGGCGGCAGAACTCTCGAGTCAGTGTGGACGGGCCGCGGCAGGCGCGCACGCGCCGCACGCGCGCTGCTCGCGCCAGCGGAGGTGCTCTACCGCGTGGTCATTGCAGCGAGGGGAATGCTCTATGACTCGGGGATCTTTCGGGCCGAGAACTTCTCCATTCCGGTTCTCAGCATAGGGAATCTCACGGTCGGTGGCACTGGCAAGACGCCAGTCGCGGCGTGGTTCGCCGGCCGACTTTCCGCGAAGGGTGTGAAACCCGGAATCGTACTGAGGGGCTACGGTGGTGATGAAACCATTGTGCACGAGCGATTGAACGAGGGCGTGCCGGTAGTTGCGGCCGTTGATCGTGTTCGCGGAATTCGGGAGGCCATCGCTCAGGGAGTCGATGCCGTCGTTCTCGACGACGCGTTCCAGCATCGAAGGGCAGCGCGCGATGCCGACGTGATTCTGGTCAACGCCGACGCGTGGTCTGGAGCACCCCGACTTCTGCCCGCGGGACCGTGGCGAGAGCCGCTTCGATCAGCGAGGCGCGCCAATCTCGTCATCGTTACCCGCAAGACGGCCGATAGATCGACGGTGGAGAACGTGAGGCGGGCTCTGGCGAATGCGGCACCGCGCGTGCCCGTCGCTACGGTGTTTTTGGCGCCAGGCGATCTGCGAAGTACGACCACGGGTCAAACCCTGCCGTTGCACGTGCTTCAGGGCGCTGATCTTACAGTCATCGCGGGGATCGCCCATCCCGAATCATTTTTCAGACAGCTCACCGAGCTCGGAGCGGTGGTACGTCCGCAAAGTTTCTCGGACCATCACTCGTTCACGCAACAGGAAGCGCACGCTCTTGCGGCGCGCGCCGACAAGTCCGATTTCGTCGTTTGCACTCTCAAGGATGCCGTAAAACTTGAATCGTTGTGGCCTGCCGAAGCTGGGTCATTATGGTATGTTTCACAGCGTTTGCGAATCGAGGATGGACAAGAGCACATCGAGCGACTGCTCGAGGATCTGATATCCCGAACGCGCTGACAAGGACCCACTGACAAGACCGATAACTGGAACTCATGGCCACAGACTATCGAATTCCTGCCCATAAGCTGGTTCGTCCTGACAAGGACAGTTTTCTCGACGAGGAGAATCCATTCGAGGCCATGATGTCGCGGTTCGACAAGGCCGCCGAGCTTCTCGATCTCGAGCCGGGGTTGTACAAGGTGCTTCGCCAGGCGGAAAAGCAGGTCATCGTATCGATCCCGGTGATGAGGGATAGCGGTGAGGTCGATGTCTTCGAGGGTTATCGCGTTCTTTACAACACCTCCCGAGGGCCGGCCAAGGGCGGAATCAGGTTCGACCTGAACGTTACGCTCGAAGAGGTGAAGGCGCTTGCGGCGTGGATGACGTGGAAATGCGCAGTCGTCAACATTCCGTTCGGCGGAGCGAAAGGCGGGGTGAGGTGCGATCCACTCGCGATGAGCGGGGCAGAGCTCGAAAAACTCACGCGTCGCTACACCTCGGGCATCATCAACATGCTTGGACCCGACTCCGACGTCCCGGCACCGGACGTCAACACCAACGAGCGGGTGATGGCGTGGATCATGGACACCTATTCGATGCACGTAGGCCACACGACGACCGCCGTCGTCACCGGCAAACCGGTGGAGCTGGGAGGCTCGCTTGGCCGGCGGGAGGCAACCGGCCGTGGCTGCATGATTGTCACAAAGGAGGCGCTCCAGCACCTGAGGAAACCGGTCAAGGGTACCACCGTCGCCGTGCAGGGATTCGGAAACGTCGGGTCCGTCGCGGCACAGCTGCTCGCCCGCGAAGGATGCAAGATCGTGGCGATCGGCGATCGATCGCTTTCACTCTACAACAAGGCCGGAATCGACATCGACGATGCGATCGCGTACGTGAAAAAGCATCGCAATCTCGAGGGCTACAACAAGGGGGACCTGATATCGGGGCCGGATCTCCTGACGCTCGACGTTGACGTGCTGTTGCCCGCCGCTCTGGAGAACGTCATTACGACTCGGAACGCCGCAGACGTCAAGGCGCGCATCATCTGCGAGGGGGCCAACGGCCCGACGACTGCGGCGGCTGACTCGATCCTCGATGAGAATGGGGTCTTCGTCATCCCCGACATTCTCGCCAATGCCGGCGGCGTGACCGTGTCGTATTTCGAATGGGTGCAGGACCGTGGCGGATACTTCTGGCCGGAGGATCTGGTCAACGACCGCCTCGAGACCATTATGAAGCGTAGCTTTCACGACGTGCTCGACCTCTCGCGCCAGAGTCGCGTGAACATGCGCACCGCCGCCTACATGCTTTCGATCAGCAGAGTCGCCAGCGTTCACAGACTTCGCGGCATCTACGCGTAAATGCGGCTGGTCGTCGCTGTAGTGGGCAAGGCGCGTAACCCCGCGCTCGGCGAGGCGATTCAGGACTACGAGAAACGAGCGGCGCGGTACTGGCCGCTCGACGTCCATGAGGTCCGAGAGGAGAGGGCAGCTGGAATATCGGTCGACAAGGTAATAGAGCGGGAAGGGCAGAGGCTTGTGGACAGAGTGCCCGAGCGGGCCCAAACTGTCGCGTGCGACATGAGCGGACGGTCGCTCGATTCCATGCAATTCGCGGAGCTCCTTCAGAGCGCGCGCGAAGAGGATCGCGATCTCGCATTTCTGATAGGCGGGGCATTCGGACTCGCGCGGGACCTGACATCGCGATCCTCCGTCGCGCTGTCGCTCGCGCCATGGACACTCCCGCACGAGATCGCGCGCCTCGTCCTCGTTGAGCAGATCTACCGCGCCGGCACGATCGTGCGCGGCGAACCCTATCACAAGTGATCACGCTCGATGGCCATCCCGCGGTGATGCAGAGCTCCAAGTCGCAGGAAGCCGACTGGTTCGAGGAGTGGTTCGGGGAAGACTACCTACGTATCTACCAGCACCGCGATGAGTCCGAGGCGGAACGAGCGATCGATCTCATCGCCGCTCACCTTCCCGCCGGTGAGATTCAGACCGTGCTCGATCTTGCCTGCGGAGCTGGCCGTCACTCCAAGCCGCTACTGGAGAGATGGTGGACGGTCGGCCTCGATCTTTCCGCATCGCTTCTCCGGGTAGCGAGGCGTGAGGCTCCGGACGCCCCCTACGTGCGAGCGGACATGCGCGAGGTTCCGTTTGGCGACGAGAGCTTCGATCTCGTCGTCAATCTCTTCACCAGCTTCGGATATTTCGAGGATGACCATGAACATGCGCGCGTCCTTGCCTGCGTCCGGACGGCGATGAAGCCCGGAGGCACGCTGGTGATCGATTTCCTCAACGCGAGCCAGGTGCGCCGAAACCTGGTTCTATACGATGAGCGGGTGGAAAACGGAATCACGATCGAACAAAGTCGCACCATCACCCCTGATGACCGATTCGTGGAAAAAACTATCCACTTGCGCGAGCGCGGACGCGAATACGTCGAGCGCGTTCGTTTGCTCTCAGCTGGGGATCTGGAGCGAATGTTGGAGGCAGCGGGATTCGAAGTCGTGCACTGCTTCGGCGATTACACCGGCGGGCCCTGGACGGATAATTCACCGCGCACGATCCTGTTCGCGAGCCGCAAATGAACCCTCGCGTCATCACCGAGCCCCTCACCGGAAATCTCCTTGCCGCCGCGGCGATTGAAGGTAAAACGGCGCCCGGCTGGTTTGAGCCGCAGCCGCGCGACTACGCGACATGGCGGGAGCGGGTTGATGCTGTGCGCTCCGATTTCCGCGACGACTGGCTCTCCCGGCTCGCGCCGGCGATCGAGGCTACCGGCGCAGCGAAGGAGCGGCTCGGGTCGGCCGCCGCGGCCAGAGGCGTCGTCGTCACAACCGGCCAACAGCCGGGCCTTTTTGGTGGCCCGATTTACACCCTCTCCAAGGCGTTGAGCGCGCTCGCACTAGCGAACGCGATACAGAAGGCTACGGGTGTTATGGTTGCGCCCGTCTTCTGGGCCGCCACCGACGACACCGATTTCAAGGAAGCGAGCAGTACGGTCATCGCAGTGCCAGGGGGCGCGCAGCTGCTGCGAATCGACCACTCCGAACCCCTCGGACGGCCCATGAGTGTCATGCCACTCGGTGATGTGTCCACCGAGCTGGAGGCGCTGGCGCGTTCAGCAGGCTCTACGATCGATCGTACTCCAATCGATCTTCTGGAGCAATTCTACACATCGTCGGCAACCGTCGGATCGGCTTACGTCGAGTTTCTTCGCGCCCTGTTCGCACCGCTAGGGATAGCCGTGATCGACGCTTCGCATGAAGCGACTCGCGCCGCCGCCAAGCCGGTGCTGAGTGCTGCACTCGAGAACGCGGAGGAGATCGCGGCCGCTGTGAGCAAGCGCAATTCGGAGCTCGAGGCGGCAGGCTTCACGCCGCAAGTCCCGAATGTACCCGGACTCTCGCTGGTTTTCAGCGCTGCTTCGGGCGGACGAAAGCGCGTCCCCATCAAGGCGGCTGGCAAGCGCGCCGGCTCGGACGATCTCGGGCCCAACGTTCTGCTGCGACCAGTCGTCGAGCGGGCGATCCTTCCGACGGCGACGTACATCGGAGGTTCGGCCGAGATCGCTTACTTCGCCCAGAGCTCGCCAATCGCCGACGCACTGGGGGTCGCGCGCCCCGCGATCGTACCGAGATGGTCGTGTACCATCATCGAGCCGCACGTCGAGAAGATCATGGAGAAGCTTTACCTGCTTCCCGAGGATCTGCGCGATCCGCACGAGGCCGAGGCTCGCGTTGCTCGATCGCACCTCCCCAAGCGCGTCATCGACGAGCTTGACGCAACGAGAGCGGCGCTCGACGATCGGTTGGAGGCCCTGACCCACGCGGTCGCAGAGGAAAACGCGGCGATCGGGACAGCAGTGACGGGCGGACTGAGAGCCAACCTCACCCGCAGGCTGGATAGATTCGAGCGACGCCTCGTCGCAGCCGCAAAGAAGCTGCATGCCGAAGTCATGCAGGAGATCGGCACGGCCCGTGGCTCCCTCTATCCGCTCGGCAAGCCGCAGGAACGGAGTCTCAACTTCGTACCATTGCTGGCCCGATACGGCCCCGCGTTGAGAGACGAAATGCTGGCAGGAGCGGGACAACACGCCGAACGTCTGCTCGGCGATGCGAAGTCAACGAGTTCGCTCGAGGAAGCCGGCGCCGCACGAGGCCGCTCGTGAGTCCGGATGGAGTCCGGGAAGACGATGGAGAGCTGAAGGAGGATGGTGAGGAGATAGAGGAAGACGACCGATCACTCCCCGATTTCCCCGCACCCCAAGCCGATGAGGTAACTGAGGCTGCTCCCCCGATTGAACGGAGGACGACACCGCGCGCGACTGCTCAAGCCTTCGATCGATCGAGGGGCGCGGCGTTCCTCGTCGGCTCTGGAATACTCCTCAGCCGGCTCGCCGGACTCGTTCGGCAAACAATGATAGCTCGGTACCTCGGCGCTGGTTTCTCCGCGGACGCATTCAACGCGGCGTTCCGCATCCCGAACCTCCTTCAGAACCTTTTGGGTGAGGGCGTGCTATCAGCGTCGTTTATTCCAGAGTATGCGGGGCTGCTCGGACGAGGCGACGAAAAGGAAGCGACGCGGCTGGCTGGCGCGGTTGCCGGAATACTCGCGCTCGTCACGTCGATTCTGGTGCTCCTGGGGGTAGCGGGGGCACCGTGGCTCGTCGCTCTGATCGCCAACGGATTTCCCCCGGAGAAGCGCGACCTGACCGTCAAGCTCACGAGGATCCTCTTTCCGGGCGCTGGGCTGTTTGTTTTCTCCGCCTGGTGCCTTGGGGTTCTCAATAGCCATCGCCGCTTTTTCATGTCCTACACCGCACCGGTCATCTGGAATGCGGCGATGGTGGTGACGCTGATTTTCTTCCATGAAGGGCACACCCAGATCGACCTGGCGACCTTCCTGGCCTACGGATCGGTAGTTGGCAGCGCACTCCAGTTCGCGATTCAGCTTCCACAAGTGTTCGCGCTTGCACCTGGCGTGAGGCCACGCCTCAGAGCAGCCGCTGACAGTGTCCGCAGGGTATTCCGGAATTTTCTACCCGCTTTCGTGGGAAGAGGCGTAGTCCAAATCAGTGCGTACGTTGATGCCTGGCTCGCCAGCTACCTCGGGAATGGCGCAGTTTCTTCCTTCACCTACGCCCAGGCGATCTACGTCCTCCCCATCAGTCTATTCGGCATGGCGATCTCGGCGGCGGAGCTGCCGGCGATGTCACGCGCAGTTGGCACGGCCGAGGAGATTGGGGCGTACCTCCGCGGTCGCTTGAGCGATGGTCTGGATCGCATTGCTTACTTCATCGTTCCGAGCGCAGTCGCGCTGTTTGGCCTTGGAGATCTGATCGTACACCTGCTGTTCCAGAGCGGTCGGTTCCAGCGTGACAACACGATCTGGGTGTGGCAGATCCTTATTGGATCAACAATCGGGCTCCTCGCGTCGACAATGGGTCGTCTCTATTCGTCGACCTTCTACGCAATGCGTGATACCCGGACTCCGCTCCGCTACGCGGTCGTGCGCGTAATTCTCACCACCGCGCTCGGATACCTCTTCGCGCTCGTTCTTCCTCCGGTGCTCGGACTCGATCGCAAGCTGGGCGCCGCGGGGCTGACGGCATCTGCTGGTCTGGCGGGATGGGTCGAGTTTTTTCTTCTGCGTCGGGAGCTCGACCGGCGAATCGGACGAACGCGATTGGTTCCAGCACGGATGGCACGGCTTTGGGGCGCGGCGATAGTCGGGGCAATGATCCCCTGGGCGTACAAACTCGGGGTAGATCGTGGCGCGCCCGTCTTTTCCCCGCACGAGACAGCTGTCAGCTCGAAGCTGATGGCGCTGATACTGCTCGCGGCCTACGGATTGGCTTATCTCGCGGTGACTGCCGCATTCGGAATTCCGGAGGCGAGAAATGTCATCGATCGTGGCCGGAGACTGTTCAGGCTGGCGTCACGCACGGGGTGAACTCGGTTTACGGCGGGTGGTATAATTACACATGCTCCCTGTTCCTGATGCCGTTGCCGCGAAGCTTCCGCACCTCCCTGAAGGCCCCGGAGTGTACATGTGGAAGGGAAGGGACGGGACCACCCTTTACGTAGGAAAAGCGAAGCGTCTTCGCTCGCGCGTCCGCAGCTACTTCGCCAACGATCAGCTCGAAAGCATAAAGACACGGCACCTCGTCGGACTCGTAGCCGATCTGGAAACGATCGTGGTACCCAGCGAAGCCCACGCGCTGATTCTCGAGGCCAACCTGATCAAGGAGTATCGTCCGCGATTCAACATCGCGCTGCGCGACGACAAGTCGTACCCGTACATCAAGATCACGGTTCAGGAGCCATTCCCTCGGGTTTTTGTGACGCGCCGGCTGGAGGATGACGGTGCGAGCTACTTCGGCCCCTACACCGACGTCGGCGCAATGCGCCGCGCGCTCAACGTGGTGAAGCGAATCTTCACCGTTCGCAGCTGCAATTATGACATGCCCGATCAGATGCCGGAGCGACCGTGCCTGGACTACTACATCAAAAGGTGCAAGGCCCCGTGCATCCTGGCGCAGTCGCAGCACGACTATCGTGCGATGATCGACGAAGTCGTTCTCTTCCTTTCCGGCCGACCCGACGAAGTAGTGCGTCGGGTGAAGGAGCGGATGGATCTCGCGTCAGAGCAGCTCGATTTCGAGAGAGCGGCGGAGCTCCGTGACGTGCTTCATCACCTGGAGCAGATGGAGGAGCCGACGGTGGTGCTGGAGGTCGAGGGCGGCGATCGGGACGTTATTGGTTACGCGCGCGACGGCGACGACGCCTGCGTCACGGTTCTCAGAATCAGGAGCGGAAAGCTGCTGTCGCGCGATCAGCGCTTCCTCGAAAACATCGACGGAGAGGAAGATGCCGACGTGATGACAATGTTCATGGCGGGAAGCTACGTCGGGATGCAGGAGAAGGCGCGCCAGGTGCTCCTCCCATTCGATTTTCCCGATCGTGAGCTGATTGAGCAGTCACTTCCGGATAGCAGAATCCAGATCCCGCAGCGCGGTCCACGCCGAGATCTCATTACTCTCGCCGAACAGAACGCACGCCATCTTCTCGAGGAGCTCAAGCTTTCGTCACTCGAGGCCGACGAGCGGGCCGGCGACCCCGTCTATGAGCTGGGAAGGGAACTGGGTCTACAACGGCTGCCGCGGTCACTGGTCTGCTTCGACATCTCGACTACCCAAGGGACCGATACAGTCGGGTCTTGCGTCTGGTTCGAGAACGGGCGACCCAGGCGAGCGGAATATCGGAAATTCAAGGTGAAGACAGTCGAAGGGACGGACGATTTCGCTTCCATCCAGGAGGTGGTCCGCCGTTACTTCGACCGTCGGATCAGTGAAGGTAAGCCACTGCCGGATCTGATTGTCATCGACGGCGGGAAGGGGCAGCTGAGCGCAGCCTATGCGGCGCTGGCGCAGGTGGGACTGACTGATCGACCTCTGATCACCTTGGCCAAACGGGAGGAAGCGATTTTCATGTGGGGCCGTGGGGAGCCGCTCAAGCTGTCGCGGCGATCACCTGGTCTTCGACTGCTCCAGCAGGCCCGAGATGAAGCACACCGTTTTGCGGTAACCTACAATCGGAAACGCCGGACCATGCGCACCGTCACGTCAGAGCTCTTGAAGGTCCCAGGAATCGGCCCCGTGAAGCGCCGCCAGCTACTCCAGCAGTTCGGGAGCGTACAGGGAGTGCGGGACGCTGGCGAGGCGGCCATAGCCAAGCTCCCCGGCTTCAATGCTGAGCGCGCCCGAAAGCTGCTGGAGTCATTGGCCGCGACCGCCCCGGTGTAACGAAGGCGGGCCCTTAACGGGTAAGGTCGCGCGAGCTAAAGTCCGGCAATTCCTTGACTTCGCTCCTTGTAGCTCTAAATTACTTGAGCTATGGTAAAGGTATCCCGAATTGAACGAGACAGTATCGCCGAGTCACTCGGGATCCAGACTGGCACCGAGCTCCTAACGGTGAATGGGAGGCCCCTGGCAGACTTCCTCGACTGGGAGTTTCTGACCGCGGACGAAGAGCTGGTGATCGAAGCGCGCGCCCCCGATGGCGAGCAAATCATCTATGAGCTCGAACGCCTCGACGGTGAGCCACTCGGAATCTCGCTCCAGCCACCGACGGTCCGACGCTGCGCCAATCGTTGCGAGTTCTGCTTCATCGAAGGCCTGCCGGCTGGATTGCGAAAACCGCTTTACATCCGCGACGACGACTACCGTCTGTCGTTTGCGTACGGCAACTTCGCGACCCTCTCCAACGTCAAGGAGCGCGACATCGCGCGGATTCTGGAGTACCGGCTTTCGCCACTTTACGTCTCGGTCCACGCGACGAACCACGAAGCGCGTAAGGTTCTGCTCAACAACACGCGCGTTCCCGATATCAAGGCCCAGCTTTCGCGGCTTGCCGAAGGTGGAATCCAGTTCCACTGTCAGATGGTTGTTGTGCCTGGCCTCAATGACGAAGCAGTGCTCGCAGAATCGCTTACTGACCTCTGGGATATGGGCGACGCGGTGATGTCCGTGGCGGTGGTTCCAGTCGGATTAACCCAGTTCTCTCATCTCTACACCGGCAAGGGGATGGACCGCGCTATGGCGCGAACCATTGTCGACCAGGTCGAGCGCTGGGGGCAACGGGCAAAGCGGGAGCGCGGCCAGACCTGGGTGTTTGGCTCAGACGAGCTGTACATGCTTGCTCAGCGCGAGTTGCCCGGACCAGCGCACTATGGTGAGTTCGCGCAGATCGAGAACGGCGTTGGCGCCGTGACATCGTTACGCATGCGCGTCGCCCAAGGCCTTGACCGCATTGCGCGTCGAGATGGCCAACGCATCGGAGTCGTCACCGGCCTGGCGATGGCTCCGTTGATGCGCCCGCTGCTGGAGCCCCTCGGCGATGGGAGCGGCGCTAAGTTCGAGCTCATCGTCGCCGAAAACTCCTTGTTCGGCCCGACGATAACGACGGCCGGGTTACTGGTGGGGAAGGATGTTCTCAGGGCTCTCGCTGATCGCCACGACCTTGACATCGCTTTGATACCGGCGGAAACGATCAACGAAGACCAACTTTTCCTCGACGATTACACTCTCGCGATGGTGCGGGAATCACTTCCGATGCCGGTCTTTCCGTCATATGACTTCATCGATGTGCTCGGGTCCGAAGCGAGCGGGGTGATTGCGTGAACCTGCCCGTCATCGCACTCATCGGCAGGCCGAATGTAGGGAAATCCGCGCTCTTCAATCGAATCGTCGGCGACAACAGCGCGATCGTGAGCGAAGAGGCTGGCACTACTCGCGACCGTCATTTTGCGCGCGCCGAATGGAACGGTCGCCAGTTCTGGCTCGTCGACACCGGCGGCCTCACCGACGACCCGCGGATACCGATGGATCTCGAGATCAAGCGCCAGGTGCTGCAGGCAATCGATGAATCGGACCTTCTGATGCTGGTAGTCGACGCGAAGGCGGGATTGCACCCAAGTGATTCCCGGGTTGTCGAGATTCTGCGAGAGGCGCGCAAGCCGTGGGTTCTCGTGGCCAACAAGGTCGACGACCCGGCCTCGACGGACTTCTACGAATTCTATCGGCTGGGCGCCGGCGATCCGGTCCCGGTTTCCGCGATCAACGGAAAGAATTCCGGCGACATGCTCGACGTGCTCGTGGAGAGAATTCCGATCGCCGCGGCTGAAGTTCCGGAGGCGCTCCGCGTCGCGGTCGTGGGCCGACCGAATGTCGGGAAATCTTCCCTGATCAATCGTCTCCTCGGTGAGCAGCGTCTCGTCGTGGCGGACGAAGGCGGAACGACGCGTGACGCGATCGACACACCGATGGTGTTCCATGGCCGCGAATTGATCTTCGTCGACACGGCGGGCCTTCGACGCCGGTCGAAAATCGACGACGGAATCGAGTTTTATTCCGCGCTGAGAACCAGGCGTGCCATCGAACGCTCTGACATCTGTATCCTCGTTCTGGATGCAGTCGAGGGCCTCCACAACCAGGATCTCAAGATCGCCGCGCTGGCCTGGGAGAGTGGCCGGGGATTGATATTGGTGGTGAACAAGTGGGACCTGAAGGACAAGGAGAACAACACGGCCGCCAACTTCGAGAAGGAAGCTCAGGAAAAAGCTCCGTTTCTGAAGTTCGTGCCGTTCGTGTTCACCTCCGCACTGAGCGGGCAGCGCGTAACGAAGATTCTCGAGCTTCTCCTCGAGGTCGACGCCGAGAGACACAAGCGCATCAGTACGTCGCAGGTCAACACGACGCTGACAGAGATAGTCGGCCGCCGTCAGCCGCCGCAGGCGGCCGGGCGCGAGATCAAGCTGAATTACGCGACCCAGGTGGAGACGGCCCCGCCGGTGATCGCGGTGTTCGGCAACAATCCGGATCTTGTTCAGGAGCATTACGTCCGGTACCTGCACAACAGCTTCCGCGAAGCCTGGGGTTTCCGCGGCAATCCCCTCCGGATCATCATGCGCCGAAAGTCTGCGTAGATGTCGCCGATATTCGGCGTCCTCATCGCATATCTGGCCGGCTCCATACCGTCGGCATACATCGCGGGAAGGTTGCGTGGTATCGACCTCCGTAAACACGGATCAGGGAACCTCGGAGCGACAAACGTCGTCCGGGTGCTGGGGGCGAAGATCGGCGCGGTCGTCTTCATTGCCGATCTGCTGAAGGGTTTTCTTCCGGTTTATTTTCTCCCGAGGTACACGGAGACTCTGAGGCCAGAGTTGTGGGCGCTGGTGTACGGTGTCGCTGCGATCCTTGGTCACGTCAAGCCGATATTTCTCCTCGGGAAGGGCGGAGGCAAGGGAGTCGCCACGGCGAGTGGAGTGTTTCTGGCGCTCGCATTCGTGCCGATGCTGATCGCGGAGGTCGTGTGGATCGGCGTCTTCTACTTCACGCGCTACGTGAGTCTCGCGTCGCTGGCGGGAGCCGCCGTCCTCCCGATCGCCATTCTCCTCCTCTACCGCGAGCCGCAATCGCCGATCTTCGTTGCCAGTGTCTGCATTGCCCTCTTCGTCTTCTGGACCCATCGCACCAACATCTCCCGGCTCCGCCGCGGTGAGGAGCATAAGTTCGTGAAAAAGGAAGGCACGCCCTGATGCGGTGCGCCGTCGTTGGAGCCGGCGCGTGGGGAACGGCGCTCGCGGATCTCCTGACCCGCAACGGGCACGACGTGCGGCTTTGGGCATACGAGCCGGACGTCGTGGAGTCCGTCAACAGGAAGCACGAGAACGTGCGGTTCCTTAGCGGGCACGTTCTGGCGCCAGGGCTTCAGGCAACCGGCGACATTCAGGCAGCCGTCGATGGCGTGGAGCTCGTTACGCTTGCCACGCCCTCGCACGTCCTGCGATCGATATTGCGCTCGGCGGCCCGGTCGCTGCCGGTCTCCGCGCCAATCGTAGTCGCATCAAAAGGCATCGAGAAAGGAACTCTTTGCCTGATGACGGAGGTTGCCGAGCAGGAGATTCCCGGCGCGACGGTCATCGCCCTTTCGGGCCCCAGCTTCGCGAAGGAGGTCGTGACCTGTCAACCGACAGCGGTAGTTGTCGCCTGCGGGAAAGCCGGTGCCGCGACGGTCGCACAGCGGGCCTTCAGCTCCTCCTATTTTCGGACGTACACCCACACGGACGTCACGGGTGTCGAGCTCGGTGGCGCCCTCAAGAATGTGATGGCCGTCGCGACTGGCATTGCGGAAGGGCTGGGACTCGGATTCAACGCGAGAGCCGCGCTGGTTACCCGCGGTCTCGCCGAGATGACGCGCCTTGGTTTGGCTCTGGGCGCCGATCAGAGCACCTTCGCTGGGCTCGCGGGCCTTGGGGATCTCGTCTTGACCTGCACGGGATCTCTCAGCCGCAATAGGGCAGTTGGAGTCGAGGTGGGGAAGGGAAGATCACTGGACGAAGTCCTCAGGGGAAAAGAGACCGTCGCGGAGGGAGTTGTCACCGCGCAGAGCGCCCGCGAGCTTGCCGCTCGGGAGGGAGTGGAGATGCCCATTGTCGATACCGTAAACCGCGTACTGTTCGAGGGTCAGCCGGCCCGCAGCGCGATTGCTGCACTCATGACGAGAGAGCTACGAGCGGAGGTGGACCGATGAAAGCCAAGGAACCGGTGCAGGAGTTCTTTTCCATTGGTGACGTCTGCACGCTCACGGATCTCAAGCCGCATGTGCTGCGTTACTGGGAGAGCCAGTTCAAATTTCTGCACCCCGCCAAGAATCGCTCGGGAAACCGGGTGTACCAGCGGCGCGAAATCGAGCTCATCATGCTCGTGAAGCAGCTCCTCTATACGGAGAAGTACACGATCGACGGAGCCCGTCAGAAAATCGACGATTATCGGAAGAGCGGAGAGCTTCGCACTGTGGCACGCGCGGCACTGGATTCGCAGGCCGTCGAATCCATGGAGAGCGATCTACGGTCGATCCTATCCATACTGGATGGTCAAACCCAGGAAAAGGGGAGTGCAAGTTGATGGAGCCGCTCGTAGTCATCCTGCCTGCCTACAACGCTGAGCCGACCCTGGCGAAGGTTGCCAAGGACGTACGCCGCAATCTTCCGCGCGCGTGGCTGATAGGAGTCGACGATGGGTCCACCGATGGATCTCGCCAGCTGCTGCGGACAGTTACCGACGAGACAATCGAATTCGACAAGAATCGGGGAAAGGGGGCCGCTCTGCGCGCGGGCTTCGATGCCGCGCTGAAGAAGGGAGCTGCCGCCGTGCTGACGATCGACTCCGATGGTCAGCACGATGCCGCATTCGCACCGGCTATCGTTGCTGCACTTGATCGGGCGGATATTGTAATTGGCACGCGTGATCTCTCCGGCAAGGCGGTCCCGAAGCATCGGCGCATAGCGAACATGATCTCATCGGCCGCCACACGCGCAGTGTCAGGGGGCAAGGTACGTGACAGCCAGTCTGGTTACCGCGCGATCAAGGCCGACGTTCTCCGGAAGGTCAGCGCCGTCGGAGACAGGTACGAGTATGAGACGGATTTCATCATCCGTGCCGCTCGCGCCGGCTTTACGACGGTGAATGTTCCGATCTCCACCATTTACGGCTCACCGAGTTATTTCCGCGAATTCCGGGATGCGTGGCTGGTGATCAAAGTACTGTGGCGCCACCGCGCCGGGGTGTTCAACCGTTGAGGCTCCTCTGCACCAACGACGACGGGATACTTGCTTATGGGCTGGCCTGCCTTGTTGAAGCGGCGGAGCCGCTCGGCGAAATCACGGTGGTGGCGCCTGACAGGGAGCAAAGCGCGACTAGTCACTCGCTGACACTTCACCACCCCGTCCGTCCGATCGAGCGTGGCGAGCGGCGGTTTCAGGTGGATGGAACGCCGACAGACTGTGTCATGCTCGCGGTCGAGGCGCTGATGCCAGAGCGCCCGGACTTCGTCCTGAGCGGAATCAATCACGGCCAGAACATGGGCGAGGATGTGCTTTATTCCGGGACAGTCGCTGCTGCGATGGAAGGACTCTCACTGGGAATTCCATCCGTCGCCATTTCATTCGCCGGCGGCGACCTGCGCGCAGACGTGTCGATGCTGAAAGATCAGATCGACCCCTTGAGAAAGCTGCTGGAGCACATCGTGGCTTTGGCTTCGTTCCCCGAGTTCACGTTGCTCAACATCAACTTGCCACCGCTGCGAGGCGACGACATTCGCGGCGTCCGGCTCACGAGACTCGGACGCAGGGTGTACTCGGATTCGATCAAGGCGATGCAGGATCCGTGGGGTCGCCAGATTTACTGGATCGGTGGCGGATCGATAGAATGGTCGGGGGAAGAGACCTCGGACTTTCGCGCCATTCAGGACGGCTACATCTCGGTCACACCGCTTCATCTCGACCTGACGCACCACGCCATGCTCGCCGCAGCGGGGACATGGTGGCAGCGACCGTAGAGCACGAGTTTCGGGGGCCGCGCCGTCGACTCGTCGAGCTGCTGCACGAGCAAGGTATCAAGGACTTGGCAGTCCTCCACGCCATCGACCAAACACCGCGCCATCTCTTCGTTCCTACCGGAGTTCGCCATCGCGCCTACGAAGACTCGGCGCTCCCGATCGGCAACGGGCAGACGATTTCGCAGCCATCCATTCATGCCCGATACCTCGAGCTTCTCAAGCTCACGGGAAACGAGAAGGTGCTGGAGATCGGCACCGGCTCGGGCTATCAGACCGCTTTGCTGGCCCAACTGGCCGGGCAGGTCTTCTCAATAGAACGAATTCCGGCGCTGCTGGACACCGCCCGCGAGACGATCCGGCAGATCGGCGCGCGCAACATCTCGTTTCTTCTTGGAGACGGGACTCTGGGCTGGCGGCAATACGCACCGTACGACGCGATCCTCGTGGGCGCAGGCGCGCCTGAGGTCCCGTCGACATACCATGAGCAGTTGACAGAGGGCGGCCGTATCCTTATTCCACTTGGCGACAGGGAAGAGCAGACACTCTACATGTTCACGCGTCGCGGGGACATGCTCGAGCAAGCCGAGATTGCTCCGGTGCGTTTCGTGCCGCTGGTGGGAAAGTATAGTTGGGGGGAGATGTAGTGCCGCAGAAGCCAGAACGTCCATTCGTCCCGCATCGCACGCCAACAACGGCACGCCCGCCGATCGGGGTATCCGAGTTTCGCTTGTACACGCCGTTCGTGCCCGGAGATGTGCGACAGACGCTCGAAGTGACGGTACCTCCCGCCTTGACGAGAGTAGCGGAGGCGCAATCGGACGCGAACGTCCTTCGACCGATAGAAGACTTTCTCGATTCGTCGCCTCTCCACCCCGCGACGTACCAACAAGGCGCGGAAGATCTCCCGGACGTGGGCGATTTCGAGGAAGAGCCCGACGAGCTTCCCCCAGTCGAGCACTTTATCGATCCATTGCCGGCCGTGGAGCAATTCGCGCCGACTAGCGCGGAAGGTGCAGATCCGGCCGAGTCCGGTTGGGTCGAGACCGACTGGCAGCACTACGACTGGCTGGCTGCAGCGGCATTGGGGGAGAGCGGAAACGCCGAGGCTTCAAACGCCTGGGCGACAACAGATTGGGATGCAACCGCTCCAAGAGCGCGCGAGCTGCGTCAGACGGCGGCGCACGCGATTGCAACCGCGCTCGACGAGATTGCCCAGCGGATCCGATCGGGCGAGCTTGCCGTGCCCGGGCGCGGCGCGATGACTGATCCGGCGAACATTGCAGCAACCCTTGCCACGCTTCTGGGGGTCAAGCGCTAGCACGCGAATGAAGAGCATCCATCTTGAAGTCCGTGGGCGTGTTCAGGGCGTTGGATTCCGGTGGTACGTCGTCGAAATGGCTAGGGAGCTTCGTTTGGCGGGCTGGGTGAAGAATAGAGCCGACGGGAATGTCGAGCTCGCCGCTGCGGGGGATGCAGACGCGTTGGCGAGACTCGAGGCAGCGGTTACCGCTGGGCCCCCGGGCGCGCGTGTCACAGACGTTCGACGGCTGGCGGCGGTAGCTTCAGGCTCGCTTCAATCTCCGTTCGGGGTCGTCAGGTAGCGTTCCAGCCCGAGAC
>JALYKQ010000250.1 GCA_030774675.1 Gemmatimonadota bacterium
ACCTCGGTCACGTCGGGATCCTTCAGCAGGAACTCGATCGGTCCGAACCCGACGACCTCGTCGGAAACTTCGTTGACCATGCGCGTGAGCTCGCGCTGCGGCAGGATCGCGCCGCTGGCTCGCAGAAAGTCAAGCGCCTGAGGGGTACATTTTCTCTGATCCATCACGCAGTTCGTATTCGTGGATCAGGCCACCGAGGAAATCGATCGTTCGCCTCTACCTTGCTCCCCTCACGCCGAGCTCCGGGCTGCCTGGCCTGCTCGTGCGGTCCGGGCTAGCTCCGCTTGCGGGCGTCTCTTTGTGCTCTGCTGTGGGATCTCATGTCAGCCTGTCTCTCGAGCTCGCGCTATCGTGCGAGGGTGGCGCAGTGAGGGCTTCCGCGAAAGACGTGCTTCGCGGGATCCCGCGTGGACCCGGTCCTGGAAGAGCCGGCGATCTCGGGCTGTTCCCTGCCGGCTCGATCGCGCGTCGCGTGAACTCTGAGACCATGCTCCTCCTTGGGGGCGGCCGAGCATTGCTCATGCAGCTGGCTCATCCCGTGGTCGCGGCGGCCGTCGCCGACCACAGTGACTTTCTCGCCGATCCCTTCGGAAGACTGTGGAACACGCTGGACCTTACGCTCACGGTTTCCTTCGGCGATATGGAGCAGTCACGAGCCGCGGCAGCCCGGATCACGGAGGTCCACCGGGGCGTGGTGGGCGAGCGCAAGGGCCGAGCGTACAAGGCCCTTGACCCTGATCTGCTTCTGTGGGTCCACGCCACCCTGGTCGATACTGCGCTCGTTACTCACGAGCGATTCGTGGGGCGGATGAGCACCGCTGCTCGCAACCGGTACTACGAGGAGATGAAGCGACAGGCGGTCGCGCTTGGGGTTCCGACGGATGCACTGCCTGCAACCTATCCTGACTTCGCCGTGTACCTGGCGAGCACGCTCGAGGCCCTGCGGGTGAGCGAGGAAGCGAGGAAGCTCTCCAAGGGTGTCTTGTCTCCTAGGGTCGCGCCGCTGTTGGTGCCGGTGATCCGTGGCTTGAGCTTCGTGACGACAGGGCTCATGCCCGAAGCGCTGCGTGAGGGGTTCGGGCTCAGGTGGTCTCCGAGGAAGGAGCGTCTTCTCGATGCGATCGCATCCGGGATCCGGCTGGTGGCTATTCCTTTATTGCCGCCCAAGCTGAGGCGCTGGACCCATGCGAGGGAGGCGGCGGCTCGAGCACCTGCCCACATCGGCTGAGCGGGTCGGTCACGTCCCGCGTAGTGGTGTAGTTCCTCACCGTGCAGGTCAGCTCTCGAAGCACTATGCGGGAAGCAGCTGCGCGCTGACCTGAAGGCTACAGAAACTCCGATTCGGCTCATGACCTGCATCTTCCGAGTCTCCTGGCGAAGCGACCCCCCTCACGAGGCGAGCGCTGGGTGCCACTGTCCATGTGGCCGCTGGGAGTCGGGAGCAAGCGGAAGCCCTAGCGTTTGGTGCTAGAGCTAGGACCCCTACCAAGGCCAAAGTCCAACCTGAGTCGCCGAACAGCAGGCCAACCCCGAGCCGAGAAACCGCATGTCGGGAGCCGGATCCGAATAAATGAACCCTTCAGGCTTCGACCGAGACTCACCAATGAGAGCTGCACGACGTCGAACTCGTGAAGGGCGGCGACGGCTCGGGTTGGTCGCGGGTGCCCAGTCGCCACGCTGGGCTGTCGGCAGACGGTCCCCGAATCGGGAAGCCTATTTTCAGAACGAGAAGCCGGGAGGGGTCGGCACGCAATCGCCGATAAGCAGATGTCGCAGCTGATTCTTGATTTCGAGATAAGCGGGGTCCGCCGCCCTACTCTTCAGCTCATATGGGTCCAATTTCAGGTCGTAGAGCTCCTCCTGGCCGCCGCTGTAAGCAACGTAGAGGTATCGCGTTGTACGGATCCCACAGTAGGTTGGCACTTCATACTTGGTGGAGTCGTACATATGCTCGATTAGGAATCGCGTTCGCCACGTCGTAGCGCTCTGATTGAGCAGCGGTAACAGGCTTCGACCCTCTGCCCCGGGAGCAAGGACGCCAGCTGCAGCAGCGAACGTCGGCGCCAGGTCGATGTTGAGGACCATCCGAGACTCCGTGCGAGGCGTGCCCCAACCCGCCGCATCGAATCGAACGACCATCGGAACCCGTATGGACTCCTCCCATGGGACCCACTTAGCTGTCCATCTGTGCTCGCCTGCAAGCAGCCCGTTGTCCGATGTGAAGTCGATGAGCGTATTTGCCAGGCGGCCGGAGTCCGATAGCGCCCCAACGATTGCTTGGACCGCGTCGTCCACGGCGAGCAGCGACCGAAGCTGCTTCTTCCGGAAATGGTCCTGACCAGCGAGCTGAGCAGACGTCAAGAGGGGTAGGGTCTGCGCCCAGGCAGGCTTGTCGGACATGTCGGACTCGTTGAGGCTGGGAGGCCGGATCGGCGGGACGCCAGACAATGCCGTTGCGTAGCGTGCCGGCGGTGTGGCGGATGCATGAGGCGCGCGAGGCGCGAAATAGAGGAACAGCGGCTGAGTCGCGGGAACGGATCGGATGAAGTCGACGGCGTAGTCGCGGAACACATCGGTCGAATAATCCGAGGCGGCCGAACCGTGCCACGCGAGAGTGCCGTTGTTCGACGTGTCGTAGTTGTAATAGCCGCCCGTTCCCTCCCCCCTGCTGGAGAGTGCTAGTGCCCGCCACACGCTCCAGCCGGGTGGAACATAGGAAGCCTGCGCCGGCGAATAGCCGTTGAGATACTTTCCAACGAGCGCCGTTTGGTATCCGGCTCCATGCAACCAGGTGGCGATGGTTGAGGTGTCTTGGGGCTTGAACGTCAGGTAACCGCCATGGGGTGGCTTGTTTCGATAGACGTCGGTGCTGTGGGAATACCGGCCCGTCAGGATGGACGCTCTGCTTGGGCAGCAGGTCGGATTGACGACGAACGCATTGCTCAGCGTGATCCCCTTGTTCACCAACTGACTCTGAACGAACGGCATGAACGCGAGCTCGTCCCAACGCTGATCATCGGTAAGGATCAGGACGATGTTCGGCCGGGCTGACGCGGCAATCGGGACGGGACCGCCCAGACCTACGACGGACAGGACGAGAACAAGAAGACTGCCGAACGCCGTGCGGCCCCGTCGGCTGAGCACCGAATGGATCCGTCGTTGGGTCGGTCGGTCAGTCCTCAGCATG
>JALYKQ010000251.1 GCA_030774675.1 Gemmatimonadota bacterium
CCTCTGGCCAGCATCACGTGCCCCACCGGTGCGGTGAACGTTTCACCGGGCTCCGGTTCGAACATCCAGAATGCCGTGAACGCCTACCCGGCCGGCACCGCCTTCTGCCTCGGAGCCGGAACCTTCAACATCACGAGTGCGATCACCCCGAAGACCGGCGACACCTTCACCGGCGTCTATGGGGCCGTCCTCGATGCGTCGGGTTGGAGCACGACGGACCAGACCCAAGGCATCTTCAGGGCTAACAACCAGGACATCGACAACGTGACCATCCGCAACCTCGTGATCCGCAACTCCCCACAGCGGGGCATCCACGCGTACAAGGACTTCTCCGACCGCTGGGTGATCGACCACAACGAGATCTATGGCAACCGGATCGGCATCATGCACGGCAACTACTTCCAGATCCGGGACAACTACATCCACGACAACTGGCAGTACGGCATCAGCAGCCTAGATTCGACCGGATCCTTGATTGAAAATAACGAGTTCGCTTGGAACGCCGCTCGTTGGTCTAGTCTATCGGGCGATTCCGCGAGCTCAAAGTGGGTTCAGGTTTCGAACACCACTGTCCGCGCCAACTTCGTGCATGACAACTACCTGCATGGTATCTGGTTTGACGGATCCCTCACCGGTAACGTCATAGATAACAACGTGGTAACCCGAAACGGGTCGGTAGGCATTTTCTACGAGGTGTCTGGCCAAGGCGTGATAAGTGATAACCGAGTCGAGAGCAACGTCGGCCACGGCATCTTTGTCTCGACGTCTCAAAATGTCGAAGTCTATGGAAACAGGTTGATTCTCAACGGAGGCATGGGTATTCAACTGTTTCTCGACGGGAGCCGCTCAGCTTACGACCTGAAGAACAACTACATCCACGACAACTTCGTTGATGCGAGCGATGCGAGGCTCTGGTCGAACCACCTGGCTGCTGCAGTGAGCTGCATTAACGTCGTCGATGGATGCGTGGCTGCGAGCGACTCGAAGAATAACCGCTTCGTTCACAACGCCTATGACGTTCCGAGCGTCGACGGCGGGTATTTCTACTTCAAGGGCAAGCAGCGGACCTGGGCCGAGTGGCAGGCGGACGGCAACGACACAGCTGGACAAGTCTCTTAGGTCTGGCCGACACGCGGGCATGAGAGCTCGTGGGCGAGGTCCCCTTGGCGCTCAGCCGCCCCTCTACTGAGCCTGGACGAGAATGAGGCTGTGTGTTTAGCTAGTTGGCTCACTATTCGCAGCTAGGGAGCTAATGACCGCGCTGTCTGAATCTCTTCTCCTTGAAGACCGGGCCCAACCTTGATGGGCGGGGCGGCTCTGCGCAACTCCGGGTCGCCGCGGAGCACGGACCCCTCGCGTCGTCTGAGGATCGTCCACTACTACCCTCGTGCGGCTTCCGGCGACGGAGGCTGCACGATGGCGGTACGGGGCTGGGCCGAGGGTCTCGCGGAGGCGGGAGCCGATGTCGCACTCGTGGACGACGGGGGCATTCGAAGGCCCACGACCGGCGTCGAGTCCCTCAGCGTGCCCCACCATGGTCCGGGCCGTCTCCGCCGCCCCGCTGACTTAGAGGAGGTGCTGCGTGGCGCTGACGTACTCATGTTGCACTCAGGCTGGGTCTATCACAATGCTTCGGCCGCGAGAGCAGCTAATCGTGCTGGTATCCCGTACATCGTGACACCCCACGGTGCCTATGACCCAAACATCCTGGCGCGGCGAAGGCTACTCAAGTCCGCATGGCTGAAGGTCCAAGAGAGCCGCATTCTCGATGGTGCTATGGCAGTCCACATCTTCTTCGAAGGGGAGTCAGAATACCTAGACCGAATAGGCTATCGGGGGCCAGTCATCGTTGCCCCTAACGGGATAACGATGGTTTCCTCTCACGTTCTGGGTCACAGGCAGGACTACGCATTGTGGATGGGAAGATTCGATCTCGAGCACAAAGGGGTCGATCTCTTGCTGCACGCCTATGCTCAGCTGGCCGGTAGTCGGCCCCCGCAGCTTCGTCTTCACGGCCCAGATTGGAAGCAAGGCAAGAGACGAGCAGTCAGGATCGTCCGTGACCTCGGGCTGGAGGACTCGGTGAAAATCGGCTCGCCGGTCTATGGACTCGATAAGGGTAAGTTGCTCAGCGAGTGCGCGCTCTTCCTGTTTACGTCGAGATGGGACTCAAATTCGATGGTGGTGCTGGAGGCAGCCAGCGCAGGCGCCCCGATGGTTGTCACAGACACAACCTTCGTCGGTCGAGAGCTGGCGAGGGAACGCGCCGCCGTTCTCGTGGAGCCGACACCGTCGAGCATCGCGGCTGGCATCCGTGAAGGACTGTCTGATTCGGGACAGGAGACGGGACGTCGGGCTGCGGATCTCGTGCGGGACCGGTTCTCTTGGCCCGCCGTTACACGGCAGTTCCTCGACCAGTTGAGTGCTCTGTTATGAGTCCGTCGGCATCCTCGTCAGTCAGGCTAAGCCTTCTTCAGGATCTGAGCCGATCCTTCCCCGACTGGGGTGTCTGGAAGAACGTGGAAGGAACGGTCGGAGGTGAGGGCGACATCGACTCGATCGCCCCTGCTTCCTCCTGGCCTTCTATCAGCAAGACCTTTCGCGACTGGGCGGCCGCCAGCGGGTTCGTCGGAGTCGTGACGTGCGAGCATGTTCCTGGCTCGCTGCTTCTTCAGGCAGCT
>JALYKQ010000252.1 GCA_030774675.1 Gemmatimonadota bacterium
GAGAAAGTCATTCAGCGATTGCTGAGCGAGAGCGGGCGGACGTCAGACAATCAGCTGGTAAAAGTCAGCCCGCGCGGTCTCGAGGTTGCCGCCGATTATGGCACGCTCAGGTCACCGGAGAGCTATCTCGGTTACGAGCGGGCAGAAGCGTTCGCGTCCGATGCGCTACAGGACGGGCCTCGTGCGTACACCGTCCCGCGACTGGCGCTCAATCAGTGGGGACTTGCCGGCAACTGGACGGTGAACGGAAGAGCCGCTGTGCTGAACGAGCCGAACGGCAAGCTTGTGTATCGCTTTCACGCCCGCGACGTGAATCTCATAATGGGTGTTCCGCCGGGATCACAGCCGGTACGCTTTACGTAAAGGTCGACGGCAAGCCTCCCGGTGCAGCGCACGGAACCGACATCGACGATCAGGGGAATGGGACGGCGTCCCGCCGGAGGACGTACCAGCTCGTGCGTCTGCAGACGCGGGTAGCCGATCGTGAGTTCGAGATACAGTTTGCTGACCCGGGAGTGGAAGCGTTTTGTTTTACTTTCGGGTAATGTGCGCGACCGATCCGCGAGCCTGAGAAGCTTTGGGTCGATCGGGATCATCACGATCATCGTGATCCTCCTGACCGGCAACCTGGTTGGAGCGGCACTCGTTCTCATCTGGGCCACGGTGTCCGGCACGCCGCTGCGCGATCTCGGGTTCGTGCGCCCTCCGCACGGCGCCATCGATCTGGTCATCGCTCTCGTCGCCGGCGTGCTCTTCAAGATCTCGATGAAAGCCCTCGTCATGCCGCTGCTCGGTTTCGGTGCCATCAACTCGACGTATCACTATCTCACCGGAAACACCGCCGCACTTCTGGTGACGCTGTTGTGGGTGATAGTAGGAGGCGGGTTCGGCGAGGAAACTATCTGGCGCGGTTTTCTGTTCGAGCGGCTCGGAGCTTTCCTGGGCCCGCGAGCGCATGCGAAGCTCGTCATCGTCGTAGTCACGTCGATCCTTTTCGCCTTGGCTCACTATTGGGGTCAAGGCGTTCCCGGCGCCGTTCAGGCGACGATGACCGGACTTGTTTTCGGAGCCACCTATGCGCGCATGCGAACGATCTGGCCAGTCGTGGTTGCCCACGCTGCATTCGATGTCACCGCTGTCCTGATGATCTACTGGAATCTGGAGGAGCCAATCGGCCACCTTCTCTCGCGGTAAGAAAGCTGATTGACGCCCAAGCGCGATTTTTCCACGTTAAAGCAACTGAGTGGTTAACGAACCACGAACGAAGGGAGGCGAAATGGAGTCGCATCGCGAAGATGTCCCGGCCAACCGCACCAACGACGTCAACCGGCGTGACTTCGTGCAGCGCGCGGCGATGACCGCCGCGGCCTTTGCTGTCACCCCACCGTTGTCGCTCCTCTCCGGATCATCCAAGGACGACGTGCTGGCGCAGATCCCGCGACAACACGACCAGACCGTGAAGATGCTGCGCGACTGGATCGCCCTCCCGTCGATCGCGGCCGAGAATCGAGGATACCCCCAGGGCGCCGAGTACATGGCTACTCTCGCGCGCAACGCGGGATTTCAACGCGTCGAGCTGGTGCCGACGGCAGGCAAGCCGGGTGTATTCGGCACGCTCGACGCCGGCGCGAAGTCAACGCTCGGCATCTACTTCA
Organism: Gemmatimonadota bacterium; assembly: GCA_030774675.1. Lineage (GTDB taxonomy): Bacteria > Gemmatimonadota > Gemmatimonadetes > Gemmatimonadales > Gemmatimonadaceae > UBA4720. The sequence goes on from JALYKQ010000252.1 coordinate 1,656, forward strand.
TGTACGACGTCAAGCAGTATGACCCGGCCGAGTGGAGCTCGCCGCCTCTGGAGGGGCGCATCGTCGACAAGCCGGGCGTCGGCAAGGTAATGGTCGGTCGGGGAGCCACCAATCAGAAGGGGCCGGAGACCGCGTTCCTCGCCGCGCTGCACGCATTCAAGGCTGCTCGCGAAAAGCTCCCGGTGAATCTCGTGCTCGTCTGCGAAGGCGAGGAGGAAATCGGCTCGCCGAGTTTTTCGCAGGTGATTGCGAAGCCCGAGGTCGCGGCCGCGCTCCGCAAATCCATCGGCGTGATCATCCCGTTCGGCAGCCAGGATCTCGACGGCGCCGTCCAGATCAACCTCGGCGCCAAGGGGGTCGTCGAGCTGGAGCTGGTGTCGACCGGAGAGAAGTGGGGACGCGGGCCGAAGGCGGACGTCCACTCGAGTCTTGCGGCGCAGATCGACAGCCCGGCGTGGCACCTCGTTCAGGCGCTCAACACGCTCGTTCAGGCCGACGGTCACACACCCGCCGTCGAAGGCTTCTTCGAGAAGGTGCGGCCGATGTCGCCGGCGCTAAAAGGAATTCTCGAGGACGCAATCGCCAAGCGCAACGAGGCCGCCGCAAAGAAGGCGCTCGGCGTCTCCCGCTGGATCAACGACGAGAGCTGGCACGACTCACTCGTGCGCCTCGTGTCGCAGCCCACGATCAACATCGAAGGACTCGTGGGCGGCTATACCGGCCCCGGTGGGAAGACGATCCTTCCCCACCGCGCGGTCGCGAAGATCGACATGCGGCTCGTTCCCGACATGACCGCCAAAGGGACGCTCGAGCTGCTCAAGGCACACCTGGCGAAGCGCGGCTTCAGTGATATCGAAGTCAACATGAGCGGCGGATACGATCCGACCGAGACCGATCCGGACTCAAAGCTTATCCGGGCGCAGATTGCGACCTACCGGAAAGCCGGCATCGAGTCGCTCTTGTGGCCGCGGCTCGCCGGATCGTGGCCAGGCGTCACCTTCACCGGCGCTCCGCTCAAGCTGCCGGCTGGACAGTTCGGGCTCGGCCATGGCGCCGGAGCCCACGCTCCCGACGAGTACTGGCTCATCGAATCGGCGAACCCGAAGGTGGCCGGCATGGATGGCGCCGCGCGGTCTTTCGTCGAGTTCTTCTACGCCTGCGCGTAACACCGTAGCATGGCGCTGGACAGACGACGCTTTCTGCTGGTCACAACCGCGGGGATGTTGTCGAGTCTCACCGAGACCGCGTGCACCGGCGGCGATGATACGAATGCGCCCGCAGAGCCTGAGCTCGTTGAAATGTTGGGACCCGAACGCGTCCGCCAAATCGGGACGCAGTATCGCGCGGACGTTCCGCAAGAAAGCAGCGCCGCCGCTTTACGCGAGGCCATCTCGAGTTCAAGCCGGAGAGGGTTTGCGAGGAGGTACCGCCGATCGATCGAGGCACAGATCCACGACGATTTCGCCGCGAGCCGCATTGTCGTGGTGAGCGGCTGGGTTCTGTCACTGACAGAGGCGCGGGAGTGCGCGCTGTACTCGCTCTCCGCCTAGAGTAGCCAGCTCCCGTTGCACACTGACGCCAGAACACTCGAGAATGGAACCGTAATCGAGGGCGACCTCTGCATCATTGGCGCGGGTGCGGCAGGAATCAGCATGGCGCTCCAGTGGATGACCTCGCCGCAGAGGCGTTGAGCCTGCGCTTGTCCGACCACATCAGGACGAAGTCGGGTTGACAATGCGGACAGAAATATGTCGTGCGTTGAAAATCCCCCTGCCGAAACATCTCGATCGGCGTGGCGCAGACGAAGCACGGGTGTCCGCGACGACGATAAACCCAGTTTCGCATCCAGGGCTCGAGCTGCAAATCGGGCGGCAGCGTCACTGTCATGCCGTACTTGAAGCGGCCGTCCTGCATCAATGGAATCAGCTCTTGGAAAAACACTTCGAACTCGTCGGCCGCCACCTTGTTCGCCGGCCGGCGCGGATGAATTCCCGCCAGAAACAGCCCTTCGGATTTGTAGATATTGCCGATGCCGGCAACTATGCGCTGGTCGAGGATGGCGTCACCGATCTCGCGGTCACCGTGCCCCGTCAGCGTAGCGAGGATGACTGCCGGCGAGAAATCCTCGTGCAGCAGGTCGGGGCCGAGCGATTGGTAGCGCTGGTGAGTGGCGAGCTCCTCGAGTGACAGGACTTCCATCACCGGCCCGTGATAGAAGATGGCCTCGTAGCGCTGAGTGGTCAGACGCAGCCGCGCGAAGCGGGCCTCCTTGCGCAATACCTGGCCGACGGGGCCCACCTGCCACGACCCGTACTGCATGGCGTGGGTGTGAACGACCCAGTCGCTGGAGAAGTGCAATACCAGGTGCTTGCCGTGGGTGTGGACCCGCGTCAGGCGTGAGCCATGGATGTGCTCTGCCCTCTCGCGCCAGCGGGGCGGCACGTCAATCCGATCCACTCGCTCTCCCACCAGCTCTCGCAGCGCGTCGCCCCACCGCGCAACCGCATGACCTTCCGCCACCCACCCATCTTAACTAGTTGCGCCTCTGGTGAGCGCCAGAGCTAGCGCATCGCGAGCACGCGATCGAGCGCCGCGTAGCTCTGGTTCAGCCCGCCTTCCATCCCCGACTGCAGGAAGCCGTCGCGCTCATCGGTGGTGTGGAACAGCGACGTGGTGACGAGCCGCGTGCGGCCATCGCCAAGGCTTTCCAGGGTCATGGTATTGATGATCACATAGGCAGGCATTCCGTCCCATTCGAACGTCTGAACGATGCGCTCCGGTGGCGTGACTTCGCGAAAGCGACCTTCGAAACCATGCACGCCCTCGGGGCCGTGCTCGACGAACCGCCAGTGGCCGCCGCGTTCCACCTCCAGCTTCTCGATCACCAGCTTGTTGCCACGTCCCCACCACTCGGCGACGAGCTCGGGATCGGTCATCGCCTGCCACACCCGATCGCGCGGCGCGTTGAAGATTCGCTCGACGCGGATCTCGCGATCGGCCGGTGTCGTGATCGTTGCCTTCGCCATGGGTTCCCGCTCCGTAGTAGTGGTCATTTTCTCTCCTTTGTACGCTCGAGGAATTCCCCGAGCCGGTCGAGGCGGCCCTCGAGCGTCCGCCGATATTCCGCGATCCATGCGGTCTCATCATCCAGCCGGCGCGGTCCGAGGCTGCACCGGCGCACCCGCCCGACTTTTTCCGTAGTCACCAACCCGGCTTCCTGGAGCACTCCCACGTGCTTCTTCATTCCCGTCGGCGTGATGTCGAACCTTTCGGCGAGCTCGGTGATGCCCGCGTCCGATTTCCCCAGGCGCTCAAGAATTCCGCGACGAATCGGATCGGCCAGGGCCCCAAACGTGGAATTGAGCTTCCGTGGATACTGAACCATATGGTTCAGTATAGGCTACCTGGATTTATTTGTCAACACCGTTGCGGGTCACACGGAGTTCGCCGGCTGCAATCAGTGAGTTGACCGACTCGATCACCGCCTCGATCGACGTGTACCGCGGCGCATACCCGAGGCGTTGACGCGCTTTCGCGATGCTGCCATGCGGTGAGTGGGCAATATGGTCCCACGTCGCTGCCGCCTCTTCTTCCGTCACGGTGTGCCGCCACTCGTCCCATGGCAGGAACCGCAGCTGCGCTCGCTGCCCGAAGTGGGCGAACATCCCTTCCGCGTACGCGCGCAGAGTGAGCGGCGCTGGTGAGACCACATGGAAACTTTCACCGACCGCATCATCAGGGTGAGTGATCGCGAGCTCAAATGCCTGCGCGACATCGTCCGCGTGCACGTGATGCACGGTTTCCATCCCCTCATTAGGAAGCTGCAGCAGCTCCCCGTGAGCAATGCGAGTGAACACATCCGGATTGAAATGCCCGGCAGGATTCAGCGGCTTCCAGCCTGGACCCACCAGGTGTCCCGGATGCAGAATTACCGCCCGGGTAACGCCTAGCCTGGTACTCTCGAGCAGAAGCCGTTCGATTGCGGCCTTCTGGATTCCGTAATCGCCGAACGGATGTCGAGGAGCCTCTTCAGTGGTGGGTACAATGGTGGGGCGCCCGTGAACCCACATTGTGCCACAATGAAGCAGGAGCGTGTGACGCGCCTCTAAGGCGTCGACCAGCTGCTGGGCGCTAGCGGGAGTAAAGCAGATGAGATCGACTACTGCATCGGCCTCGAGCGCTGCGATGCGCGCGCCGAACGTTCCGGCGGCGTCCTCGGCCGCGCGGTCGATGTCGATGCGGCGTACTGAGTTCCAAGCAGCATGTGGTACATACGGCTCGCGCTTTCCACGGCTGGCGACGATCACGTCGTGGCCCGCGTTGACGAGTCGCGGGATCAGGAATGTGCCGATGTGACCGGTCCCGCCGATGACGACAACGCGCATTAGGGAGAACGTACATTTCTCCGTTGAGACCGCCAGCGGTCATAGCCCACACTCGAGGCCGTTATATGTCGGCTGAACGGGACAATAGCGACGACTTCAATTACGACTCGGTCGCCGACCGTTATGCGCGTCGGGTCGACTCGGCGCCATACAACGCTCACTACGAGCGACCCGCGATGCTCGCGACGCTCGACCGCCTACCAAGCATTCGCGGCCGGCGCGTGCTCGACGCGGGGTGCGGAACGGGGTGGTACGCGGCGCAGCTCCTCGCGCGCGGAGCCCGCGTCGCCGGTATCGACGGTAGCAAGCGAATGCTTTCGTACGCCCGAGCGCGCTTTGGGCGGCAAACTTGGGGTGGGGGTGGGGGTGGCGCTGCGAGTGATGACGGACTCCTCCTCGCAGCCGGAGACTTATCCAGCGCACTCCCTTTCCGCTCCGCGTCGTTCGAGGTAGTCGTCAGTCCTCTCGTGCTGCACTACATCCGGGACTGGACACCCGCGTTGAGCGAACTCGCTCGCGTGCTCATCCCGGGAGGACGGCTTGTCTTCTCGACGCATCATCCTGCGCACGAGGCCCAACGCCTGGCCGCGGATGGTTTCGCGGTTCGCTACGACGAGATACAGCTCGTTGAGGAAGAGTGGGAAGAGATCGGCCAGGTACGTTTCTTCCGCCGCTCCTTAATGAGCATCACTGACGCGTTGGCCGAGGCGGGGTTCGTGATGGAGCGGCTCGTCGAGCCGGTCCCGACCGACGCGTTTCGAGCGGCGAAGCCTGAAGCGTATGCACGCTTGCTCGAGCGGCCGGAATTTCTCATAGTGCAGGCGCGGCGCGATCCTGACGGCGTTGCTC
>JALYKQ010000253.1 GCA_030774675.1 Gemmatimonadota bacterium
TCACTTCGATCGTGAATCCGCTGCCGCAGGGCGACGACTGGGCATTGTTGTCTGACGGGACCATCGCGCTCGTGCGAGGCAGGGATTACCACGTCGATTGGATAAATGCGCAGGGTGCGCTGACATCGTCACCGAAGATTCCCTTTCAGTGGGAGCGGCTCACCGACGAGGCGAAGGTCGCGTTCGTCGACTCGGCGAAGACTGCCATGGAGAGAGCGCGCGCGAGCGGCCAATTCTCACTGGTCGGGGTTCCGACTGCCATAGGCCGAGGCACCCTCGAGGGCGCGGCTGCTGCCGCTCCGCGCGCCGGCGCGACATCTGCCACCCCCGCCCCGGCGGCGAGTGCTCAACCCGGAACCATGACGGTGACCGCGGGCGGCAACACCACAGTCACCGCGGTTGGTCCCGGCGGTGCAGCGCCAGGAGGTCCTCTGCTGTCGCTCACAATGATTTCGCCGAGCGAGCTGCCGGACTACAAGCCCGCGTTCGCCCCCGGATCGACCCGTGCCGACGCCGATGGAAATCTGTGGATCAGGACCAGTCAGAACGTGAACGGCATTCCCGTCTACAACGTTGTCGATCGAAAGGGCGACCTGATCGACAGAGTGCAGCTGCCGAAGAACCGGGTGCTGGTCGGCTTCGGGCCCGGTGGCGTCGTGTACTTGGCGGTCCGTGACGGAACAGTCGCGCACCTGGAGAAGGCGCGCGTGAAGTAGGCAACGCTCCCGCTCCTCGTTGAGACTACGAACTCGGGCACCCCGTGCTGCTAACCCGCCATCCTTTTGGCTACGTGCCGCGCGAGCGCCATGATGGTAACCATCGGATTAACTCCGGACGAACCCGGGAACAGGCTCGCGTCAGCAACATAAAGACCCTTCACGCCATAGACAGCGCCGTCAGGATCGCAAACGGCGTCGCGACGGTTCGAGCCCATTCGGCACGTCCCCATCTGATGCGCGCTGAAAAGCGGAAGCCGGTTGGGAGAGGTCGGCGCGGCTTCGATTTTCCGGCAGAACTCTTCGATGGACGCGCCATCCTTCGCGCGATCCCAGACCAATCCCTCCGCATGAAGCGTGAGGATCCGCTCGGCCTTCCCCGCGAAGTGGATCCGCGCGGCAGTCGCCATCCCGTGTTTGACCAGCCGCTTCTCCGCGCTGCCGAGCCGGTAGTCAAAGTACGGCTCACCATCGCGCGTGATGCGCACACTTCCGGAATTCGAATCCCGCGTGAGCACGATGAACGGCGCCGCGAACTTCACGTGCTGCATCTCTCGCCGGTGTTGGCGCGCCGTCAACCACGGAATTCCCACTGCCGATAGTCCCGGATGCGCCGGCGCTGCTTCGATCCGGTATCCGTAACCTTTGGCGAGGCTGCTGAACTCATCGCAGACCACGGTCTGCGGGGGTCCGCGCCACGCCTCTATCGGTGAGGAGTAGGTGCCGGTGACCGCGACCGTCGGATGCAGATGCAGGTGCCGACCCAAATGTGGCGCATCGAGTCCTGATCGCATCAGCAGTGCGGGGGACTCGAGGGCTCCGGCGGCGAGCACGACTCTGGGGGCGGTGATCCTCGCGGGGCGAAGCTGTCCGTTTGAGTCGTGCGCAATACCTTCGACTCCGGTGACGCGACCGTTGTTCTGCACGAGCCGGCGCGCGGAAAATGGCGCCATTATTCGGGCGCCCGATCGGACTGCGTCGAGGAGATAGGTATTGGCAGCGGTTTGCTTCCCACCGACTCTGCAGCCGAACATGCAGTTCCCGCACTGGTCACAATCGCAGCCGAGCGAATTCCGCGCGATCACACTCCAACGGTAGCCGAGTGATTTTGCACCGCGGCAGATCGCGCTGTTGCTCTCGTTGATCTCGCTCTCGTCCGTGGAAGCTGCGATTCGCCGCCAGACGGCGTCCAGAGATTCCGTGAACGCGTCCGAGATGAAGAAGTTGCAGCCGGATTCATCCGCCCATTCCTGGCGCACATCGTCGGGCGTGCGGAAGCACGATTGCCAGTTCACGGTCGTGCCGCCTCCGATGCATGCGCCGGCGAGCAGCGACATGCTCAGGTCGCGGGTGCCCGACAACCCGGCTTCGCGGAACAGCTGCTGCATCCCCGTGAGCTCGTGCTGGTCATAGTCGGGTCCGCTCCATTCTGAGCCCGCTTCGACGACGAGGACGTTCTGTCCGCTCGCTGCCAGCTCGGCCGCGACGACACTCCCGGCAGCACCCGATCCGACGACGCAGACGTCGCACTCGAGACTCGATTCCTGCCCGAGCTTCGCCAGCGGGATGTGGGGGGCTGTCGACTTGCGGTTGATCTCCGGCTGGTAACCGATGGCGCTGAGCAGGGAATGTGATTCCGGTGTTCCGTTTGCCGCGTAGGTGTGGAGCATGACGAGGCTTCGCGCTCCCTGATACGCGGAGCGAAGCTGCGGCACTGCACTGCGCGCGAGGCGCCGCAATACTTTCTCGCGGTTTTTGTGGGAGAGACGGGAGAAGCGTGATACTCTCCAGGCTACCCCGGCGATGAAGAGCGGGTTCTCCAGCAGCCGGAGGAAGAAACGGAAAGCTTTCCGCTTCGCGGGGTCGATCCGGTTGAGCACTTCGGCCACTCGCGCGCTCACGCCGAGATCGCTGGCGGACATGCTGAACAGAACGGGGTCCTCGTCCCTGACGAACGCGAGCGAGGGGACGAAGGTATCCGCCAGCGCGTCCAGAGCATCCCTCTCGCGGTGGTTGAGGCTCATCATTTTCCCCTTGGCGCTCATTCAGCTGCCAACCGTTTAAGCTGCCCGCCCTTCCCGGAATAAAGGTAGTCGCGGAACGCTCGTCCTTGCGATGCTCGCCTGGAGGACGAATCTTACCTCGTCCACGAGGGGATAAATGTGACCGGCTACGACTTCACCAGCAGGGTACGCGGTGCCCTGATAAAAGCGCGCGAAGAAGCCAAGCGCCGGCATCACGAGTATGTGGGGACCGAGCATCTGCTGATCGGTCTGCTCGCCGAGGAAGACGCACTCGTGATGGATGTGCTCGACAATCTCGATGCGAATCCGATGGTCTTGCAGCAGGCGGTCGAGCAGAGGCTGACAGAGCGGCAGCCGGCCTTGGGCAAGACCATTGCCGACTTGCCGTATACCGCGCGCGCGAGGGTCGTCCTCGATCAGGCCATTGCCGCGGCCCACGAGTTCGGCGATGGCTACGTGGGAACGCAGCATCTGCTGCTCGGCTTGATTCGCGAGCGTCACGGGATCGCGGCGCAGGAGCTCGCTGCCGCGGGATTGACCGAGCCCAGACTCCGGCGCGAGATCGTACGAATGATGCAAGGCGAAGGCGTCGCGGCGATGCTGGACGACGTAACTGCCGAGTCGACCGACACCCAGGTCCCACTCAGCATCGCGGTGGAAGTGCGCTACGAAGACGGGACTCTGGCCAAAAAGATCTTTGCGTCGAAGGACGCGGCGATCGGCTTTCTTCGCGACAAGCCGCGGGCCAGCTAGCGCTCCAGCTCCTTCATTCGTCTCACCGCGATGCGTATCGGGATGAACGTCGCGGCGAGACAAACCAGCCCCGCTCCACCGAACCCAACCACCAGTCCAGCCACGCTCGGCTCGGTGCGAAGGAGATGCGCTCCGACATATTGATAGACCGGCCTCGCCTCGAGGATGATCACCAGTCCAATCAGGGCGACGGATGCCATCATCAGCACTAGCCCGCCAAACGACGTCGGTATCTGCGCGGCGTTCTCGGTGTTGAACTTGGGGAACATCGCGCCGAAGCCGAGCGCCAGGCCCGCGATCGCAAAGGTCATCATGGTGATGGTGAAGATGGACACGGCCATCATGAATCCGCTCACCTGCAGCAGGACATCCGTGGCGAAGACCAGGATGACAGCAAGTGCGAGGAGCGGAATGGTGCCGACCCAGAACTTGGACCAGAGAAGCTGCCGCATCTCGAGCGGACTCGACCTCAGAAGCCAGAGCGTGCGGCCCTCGAGGCTGATGCCGGGAAAGATGAATCGAGCCGCGATGGACGCCAGAACGAACCCGGCCAGAATGAGGTTCACGAAAGGAATCACGTTCTGCAGGAAGAACGTCACGCCTTCGCCGCGTAGCGGGAGGAACTTGATGTTGAAAACGTATACGACGACTAGCACCGTCAACAGAATGAGCTGAGACCATTGCGTCGTGTCCCGGAAGAAGAGACGCATTTCCTTGAGCACCAGCTCGCGTCGCATCACTCCCCAGGGAGTGAGAGCGCGCGCGACCAGACGCCCCAGCTCTCCCTGTCGCACCCAGCGCTCGCCACTCTCCTGCGATTTGCTGAACCCGCGCGTGTAGAGCCCGCGATGGAGAAGCGCGCCGAAGACGATCGTCACTGCCGCGGTGGACCACAACAGATAGAAGGGAAGGATCTCGGGGGCTTCCCGCAGCCATGACATTACCCCCTGTGCCACCCACTCGCTTGGCATCCACGGCGACGTCGGCGTGCGGAGCAGCGAGATGAACTCGACGAGCGAGCGGAAACCTTCGGGTCGCGCCAATCGCTCCGGGCGGACCAGCCGGAACACCAGCACCAC
>JALYKQ010000254.1 GCA_030774675.1 Gemmatimonadota bacterium
GCATGGGATCCCACATATCGTGGGACCGCAAGCTCGACGGGCGGATCGGCGCGGCGATGATGTCCATCCCGGCGGTGAAGGGGGTGGGCATCGGCATCGGCTTCGACGCGGCGAGACAGCCGGGATCGGCCGTGCACGACGAGATTCTCTCCGGCGGCGGCAGCGCCCGCAGCGCCAACCTGCGCCGCGGCACCAACCGCGCCGGCGGCCTCGAAGGCGGCATGACCACCGGCGAGCCCCTCGTTGTGCGAGTGGCGATGAAGCCCATCAGCACGCTGATGCGCCCCCTCGCGACGGTCGAGATGAAGACGGGAGAAGCTGCGTCGGCAGTCGCCGAGCGGAGCGACGTGACCGCTGTTCCGGCGATGGGTGTGATCGCCGAGGCAATGCTGGCCTTCGTGATGGCGCAGGCGTTGATCGAGAAGTTCGGGGGCGATTCACTGGGCGAGATGCGGCGCAACTTCGAAGGTTACGTAGCATACATCAGCAGAAAACGGATCTAACGGATCAGCGGATCAGAGACGGGAATGCATGATTCTTGATCGCTACTCATGAATGCTTCTGATCCGTTTAATCGGCCTGATCCGTTTTTAAACATCATCCTCGTCGGCCTTCCCGGAGCGGGAAAGACTTCAGTCGGTCGCGGCGCGGCGAGACTGCTGAAGCGTCCCTTCATTGATTTCGATACAGAGATCGAGCACCGCGAACACGCGTCTGTCGCCGAAATATTCGCGCGGAGGGGCGAGGCTTACTTCCGTTCACTCGAGGAGTCCCTTACCGGGGAGCTGGCTGAAAGCAGCGGAATGATCATGGCGTCAGGGGGAGGATGGGTGACCAACGCCAGAGCCGTGGCACTTTTGCGTCCGAAGTCCAGTACTATATACCTTAGAGCGACTCCGAGGGCCGTACTTTCCAGAATGGCCGGCGGACGGGCTCGCCGACCGTTGCTGGAGGGCGTCGACCCGCTGGCCAAATTGACGGAGCTGTTCGAGGCCAGGCGCCTCCTCTATGAGACCGCTGATATCGTGCTGGATACCGAAGTTATTGACAAGACAGAAGTTATCGAACAAGTGCGACAATTCGCTTTGTCCCAGAGACAGGGAGAAAAGCCCAAGCTTGCTGACCATAAACCGCAGGAATAGGTTACGCGAATGGATGACCGTTTGGCGCTGCCAATGACGTTCAGAGTGATGGGGCCCCACGAAAGGGGCAGATTCGCCCCCGAGGCGTGGGGCCACCTGCTTTCGCTCAGCGGATCCGGGGCCATAAACCCTGTCGAGCTCGAGCACATCATCGAGCGGGCTCTGCTCCAGATTGATGGGCGGATAGCTCTCGAGGACCTCCGAGGAATGCTCGAGGGGTCGGGTCTCGAAGACACCGGAGCGCCCGGCGACAACCAGACGGTTCACTAGGGCTCATAATGGCAACCGCCAGAAGGGGGAGGAAAACCGCGCGGAAACGCGCCTCCGCCACCGGTACCGCCAAGTCGCGCAAGGCCGCCGCCCTCGTCGACCAAGGACCGCCGTCCGAGCCGGGAACCACCACGCTTGTAGTGGTCGAATCCCCCGCCAAGGCAAAGACCATCGGGAAATACCTCGGGCGCGCCTATCGCGTGCGCGCGACAATCGGTCACATCCGCGATCTCCCCGAAAAGAAGATCGGAATCGACATCGAGAACGGGTTCGAGCCCGAATACGTGACGATTCCCGGCAAGGAGAAAACACTCTCCGAGCTGAAGAACGTCGCCCGGGCCTCGCGTGAAATTCTGCTTGCGACCGATCCTGACCGCGAGGGCGAGGCGATCGCATGGCATGTCGCGGGACAGATCCGTCGCAAGAATGGAGCACCCATCCGGCGCGTTCTCTTTCACGAGATCACTCGCGATGCGGTCCAGGCGGCGATCGCGAACGCCGGTGAGATAGACGAGCGAAAGGTTGACGCTCAGCAGGCGCGCCGCGTCCTGGACCGGCTCGTGGGTTACAAAGCGAGTCCCGTTCTGTGGAAGACAGTAAAGAAGGGAATCTCAGCGGGTCGCGTTCAGACAGTCGCCCTCCGGCTGCTCGTCGAGCGCGAGCGCGAGATCAAGGCATTCAACCGAGTGGAGTACTGGACGATCCAGGCGCTGCTCGAGAAAGCAGGCCAGGAATTCATTGCCAAGCTGCACCACATTGACAAGAAGAAGCCCGTCATTCCCGACGAGGCTGCTGCCGGCCGTATTCTCACCGACCTCGAGTCGCGGAAAAACTTCGACATCACCGACGTCAAGCGTCGTGAGCGTCGCAAGAACGCTGCGCCGCCGTTCACCACCAGCACGCTGCAGCAGGAAGCGGCGAAGAAGCTGAGCTACGGCTCCAAGCGCACGATGCGCCTTGCCCAGGATCTTTACGAGGGCGTCGAGCTGGGCGACGAGGGCGGTGTCGGTCTCATCACCTACATGCGCACCGATTCCACGCGCGTGTCTGAACTGTCGGCCACCCAGGCGCGCGACTACGTCAAGATGCTGTTCGGAAACGATTTTGTCGCGAAGAACGTTCAGCTCTACGGAGACGGTAAATCCCGGAACACCCAGGA
>JALYKQ010000255.1 GCA_030774675.1 Gemmatimonadota bacterium
CTCTTCGACGTCGCGCTTGCGATCGTGTGATGCTTGGACGAGCGGTGACGTCGTCTCGAAGCACGCGGGGGAGGCGGATTCCAGCCCACTTCGCGATCGGCGCGGAACGTCCGTGAGCCGGATGCGAGCTTGGGCCCGTCGAGGACCGACAGCACCGCCGCGTCCGACAGATCGGCGCGAACATCCGAGATGACCTTAGCCGGCCGTAGCGCGCGAGCCGCGTGCACACGGTTGGTGAGGAGAATCACGAACATCTCGCGCTCGGGATCGATCCACATTGAGGTGCCGGTGAATCCGGTATGTCCGTAGGCGGTGGGGCCAAGGTAGCGGCCAGAGCCGTAATCGCCTTCAGCGGTGTCCCAGCCAAGCGCACGATGGCCGAAGGCTCTGGAGGTGAACAACTCGACGGTCGACTTGCTGATGATCTGCACGCCGTTGTATTCGCCGCCATTGAGCATCATCTGGGCGAAGACGGAGAGGTCGGCGGCGGTGCTGAACAGGCCAGCGTGTCCGGCAACGCCACCCAGGGCGTAAGCGTTCTCGTCGTGCACTTCACCGCGAAGTGGGTAGCCGCGGGGCGGGGTCACTTCGGTCGGTGCGATGCGATAACGGAGCGAGTCGGCGGGCCGGTAAAACGTCTCATTCATCCCGAGTGGATCGAAGACCCGCCGGGTGAGGAACTTGTCCAGCGGCTCACCGGCGACTACTTCGACGATGAGGCCGAGAACGTCCGCTCCCAGATCGGAGTAGATGTACTGGGCGCCGGGCCTACCTTCGAGCGGGGTGTTCAGTACCAGTGCCCGTGCCTCGAGTGGGGTCTGGGCGATACGCCAGATATCGCGGCCAGCCGGCAATCCGGAGGTATGCGTGAGCAGGTGGCGGATCGTGACTCTGTCCTTGTCACCGCCGCCGAATGTCGGGATGTAGTTAACGACGGGGTCATCGAGCCCGATCTTCTTTTCGTCGAATAGAATCATGATCGCCGTCGTAGTGCCGACGACCTTGCTTAGCGAGGCCACGTCGTAGATCGTGCGCTGGGCGTCGACCGAGGTGCTGCTGGAGCTCCAAGACAGCTTTCCGAACCCCTTTTCGAATACAGCCGCACCCTTTCTCCCCACGACGACCGAGGCGCCCGGGTAACCACCAGCCTTGATTCCGCGCTCGATGACGCGCTCGATGGCGCCGAGACGGCTGCCGGACATCCCGACTTCTGTCGGAGATTTGACCGGCAGGCCATCGCCCGCATGTGTCATCGTCATGGCGGTGAGTATGACTCTAAGCAACGCTAACTCCTTGGACTGCCTTAATTTATACTTGACCGCAAGAGCTTAAGTTCCGACCCGGCCGGGATGGACCTGCCGCTCCGCGGAATGGCGGGTGTACAGTTGCAAACGATTCCGCAGAGCGAAAGTCACCGGTTTTTCGAGGAAACTTTCGAAGGTTGGATGTGACTAAGAAAGCGTCGGAGATGCCAATCGATCAGCTCGACCTCAAGCGTGCAATAGCCGGCGATGAGAGGGCGATGCAGCGACTGTGGTCGCAGCACGCCCCACACATCGACGCGGTCGTTCGCAGGCTATGTGGCGATCCGGAGCTAGCCGCCGACGTCTCGCAGGAGGTCTGGATGCAGATCTTCAGGGCCCTTCCCAGCTATCGGGGGGACTCGCAATTCGGCACTTGGGCGCATCGGATTGCGGTAAACCGCACTCTCAACGCATTACGCAAGATCAGGCGGCTCGCAAAACTGGAAATCGACATCGAAGACGATTCCGCCATCGTCGAAATGGACAGCGACCGCACATTCCTGGCGGAATCGATCGAGCAAGCGATGACAAAGCTCTCGCCGGGAGCGCGAGCGGTGTTCGTGCTTCACGACATCGAAGGATATACGCATGGGGAAATCGGTGAAGAGCTCGGAATAACGGCGGGCGGATCGAAATCGCAATTGTTCAAGGCACGCGCGAAGCTGAAGAAGCTGCTTGCCAATCTGATGGACGAATCACCAACTGTCGCAGCAAAGGGGAAGGCACATGTCGCACCTATCTGAAGATCAACTGGACCAGATAATCGCCGAAGAGCGAGCGCGCCCGCAGCCGCCGCTCAACGATTGGCGAACAATCGGCGCTCGAGCGAGGGACGAGGGTCTGATTCGCGAATCATCGTCGGGGGGCCGGGGCTCTAGGCAGCCATGGATGCAGGCCGCCGCGGCCGTGCTGCTGCTCATTGGAGGAATTGGCATTGGCCGCACGACTATAGCACTGCCGAGTGCGACGGTGCGGAGCAATGCTCCACAGACAGCGAATCCGCCGACAGCGACGGCGTCTGGCTCATTCGCAGTATCCGGCCCAGGCGATACCACTTTTGCTTCACTGGAAGAAGCGGCGGCAACGCTCGATCGGGCCGTTGCGGAATACAAGCGCGCGACCGCATTCCTGGCCGCCAATAATTCGCCCGGTCCGTCCCGAGACAGCCTCGCGATGTACTCGAAGAGGCTCGTGGCGCTCGACAAGGTCTTCGACGCGACTGAGAGCGCGCTTCAGGCCGCGCCCCAAGATCCGGTCATCAATCAGTATTACTTGGCAACAATGGGCGCGCGCGCAGCGACGCGGCAGATGGTCGCGCGGCCTGTTGTGTTGAGGGGATTCTAGGAAATGAGGAGCGCAAAAATGGCGGCGGCGTGGCCGGCGCGAATTCTCGCGGCAGCGTTGATCTCGTCCGCCGGACTATTGGGAGATCTTGGCGCACAGACGCCGGTCCCAATCCCGGAGCCGCCCGCGGGCTGGTTTGGTGTGACGATTTCAGATAACGCGATGATCGACGAGAACTTCAACGCGTTCTTTGATTCGTACCCGGTGGTGAGCCGAGTCGACGAGCGGTCTCCGGCCGCAAAGGCGGGCGTCCGGCGTGGTGATGTGCTGATCTCCTTCAACTCCCACGACATGCGTGGTGGTGCGGTGCAGATGAAGAACTGGCTCAAGCCGGGCGCGCCATTCGTCCTGCGGCTGCGGCGCAACGATGTAGTCCGAGAGGTTCGCGGCACCATTGGAAAGCGCCCCGAAGGCTGGGAAGAAGTGGCGATAGTCACGGTGACGCCCGGGCAAGAGATCGAGCGCCGCGCGGGATCGATTGGCGGGGACCCGCTACAGCCCTCGAGGCTATTGGTCCGCACGAGGATGCCGTCACCCGGCCCGCTGCCCGCTGTTCTTGCTCCGGCCATGGGATACGGTGGCGGAGTCTATCCGTTCGCCGGTGCGGAGTTCACGGCGCTCAATGACGACCTGTGTGACGCACTCGGCGTGAAGCCCGACGGCGTGTTCGTGACGAACGTGATGGAAGGATCGGCTGCGAGAGCTGCTGGGCTTCGCGGAGGCGACATCATCCTGAAGGCGGATGGGATCAGGATTGGTGGCCCAATCGATCTGGTGGGCGCAATTCGGAACGCTGACATGCGAAACACCACCAGTCACTCGATCGAGCTGCAGATCCTGAGGAAGCACAAGCCGCAGACGCTGACGCTGCGCTGGTAGCGCGTAGTCAGTCGGGCAGCCTTCTCGCTTCCGGAACGAGAGAAGCGTGGATGGCGATTGCTGCAACTGCTCCGCTCGCCGCCGCGGCGATCGCCAGTTGCGGACCGGGTGCGATGTCGCCGGCCGCGTAAACATTCTTCACTGAAGTGTGGTTCCGGTCGTCGATGACGAGACGGCCCAGGTCGTCGCGCTTGCACCCAAGCTGCGCACCAAGATCGTCGGCCGGATACTGACCTATCGCGAAGTAGAGCCGCTCGCAGTCGAGCGACATGCCGCCGTCGAGATCGAGGCCCATGATCTCCGTGGATTTCGACACCACGCATTTTATCGAAGCTTCCAGCACCGGGATGTTCAGCGGCTTCAGCCTGTCCAGCAAAGCCTGGCTCATTTCTGCTTTCTCGCCATTGGTGCAAATGACGATCTGCCGAGTCCACGTCGTGAGCGCTAGCGCCATCCCAACCGCCTTCCGACCAGTGCCAACGACGACAGTTTTCTTGTCCCGGGTTTCGTAGCCGTCGCAGTCCGGACAGACGTGGATCGTCTCGCCGTAACATGGATCGAGACCGGGAATGTCGGGCCAGAAATCCTTGATGCCGATCGCGAGCAGAATTCTGCGGGCTTGGATCGTCGTTCCATCGCGAAGCTTCATCGTGAACAGCTCGCCGGGCTCGTCGACGGCGCGATCGACCATTCCAGCCACGAAGTCCACCCCGAACTTGGAGCACTCAGCCCTACCAAGCGCGCGCAGCTCGGGCGAGCGAACGCCCTGGTGCCCGAGGTACCCGTTGATGCCGCGGGTTTCCCAATTGCGGGGATCGCCGGAATCGATGACCACGACTTTATGGAGATATCGGGCCAGCCAGAGCGCCGAGCACAGGCCGGCCGGCCCTCCACCGACTACTGCTACATCATAGTGGTTCTCTGTCATGCGAGGCGCGGGGTGCAAGTTCGATTCCTTGCAGCGCACGTTTTCGGGTAGGCGTGTCGGCTGCAGACGGAGTTCCTGCAGCTTCAATTTTGGCCTGGTTGCTAAAAGCTGGTAGTCACCGAAACCCGAACCGCCCGCGGGGATCCGGGCGCGATGTTGTTATTAGTGCTCTCAGTCCGCCGTCACAGCGATTTCAGATACTCAACCAGGTCACGCTGTTGCGCGGCCGACAAATTGAGCCGCCGAAAATTGTTGTAGTGGGTTACCACATTGTCGAGTGTGGCGGCGCTCCCGTCGTGGAAATACGGGGCATGTTGCCACAGCCCGCGGAGCGGCGTGCTCCTATAGGCCTTGCTGGCGGTACGCAGAGCGTAGGCCGCGTTCTGCCCGGTTTCCGACGGAGCGTGCAACACGCCGGAGTTGTTGTCGGTGTTGTTGGCACCAACATGACACGTCACGCAGCTTTGGTTGAAGACGATCCTGCCTCGGCTAGCTGCATCGTTGTCGAAGCTTCCGGCCGGTGGAGGTGGCGCCTCGAGGCTGTGCTGATAGGCGCGTAATGAGGCGAGCTTGGGCCCGACCATGTCGGGAGCCTGGCGAATGTTGATGCCTAACCGCGGGTCCGAGAAGTTTCCATGCCCATGCATCTGCGTGACCGCAACATAGGCGTTCCAATAGGAGATCGGGCCTTCGGCAGTGTAGGTCTCATTTCTCACGCGAGCAAGGCCGTAAGCCGGGGGAAGCACGAGCGGTGTACTCTTGCCGTCAATGTTGAATCGCGGATCGTATTTCCCCGGCCCCCAGGAGCGGTAGACCGCCTTTTGCGCCGGAGTAATCGCCGGTGACAAGGCAATGATCGCTCCCACGTTGAGGTCGCGATTGGGCCAGCCGTCCTTGCGGCGTCCAATGCCTTTCGAGAAAGAATCGTCAACAGTCGAATGACAGAGCGCGCAGGTGATCCCGAGCCGAATGAGGTTGTCCTTTCCATTTACTGTGGTCACTGTGCCCTTGAGGCCAACGACGGCGTTTAGCTTCAGCAAAGTCACGGTCGTCGCAGGATCGTTGAGGTCTACCTTTCCCGCTTTTATCGCTGCCGCGACATCGGCAGGAATGGCATCGGCATCGACTTTCAGTCCAACCGAGAGAGCGGTTGCGGGGCTGACTGACGTTTGAACGACCTCCTGCATGCGGGCTGTGTCAGTCCAGAATTGCTCGTCGCCGAACGTGTCGAAGCGGAACACCTGACGGCCGGCGGCGAGGTTTTGAGGAGAAAAATCGTCGCTCGCCGAACCCGCGCCGGTCGGACTCCCGGTCGACATTTCACTCGATGGCGTTTGCGTGGCGCAGGCAGCGGCAGATAAGAGAAGAAGGACGCCGAAACCATGAATCGCAGGTGACGTTCTAACTCGTGCAAAGCTCATCGACATACCGCACCTCTCGGTAGAGACTGGCTCCAAATCCGCCCGTCGAAGCCTCGGCAAATTAGAGGAGATTGTCAAGTCAAAACTGCGCTATCTGCAAGAATCTCACCAGCCGGGCCCGGTTGACCTCCCTCAATTTCAACGTCGGCCCGTCCTTGAGCGTTCCAATTGAGGACGGTAGAACGCAGCTTTGTACCCGGTCGAGTTGTTACCGGTGATCCCCGATCCAAGAAATCCTCTTATGGCAGTTTCTCTTTTGCGCCCGAATAGTCCTGCCCGGAAAGTTCTCGCCGAGCTTCGGCACGGCCCCCGGACAGTGGAGCAGATTGCGACGAGCCTCCGGCTCACCGCGAACGCCGTAAGGAATCAGCTTCGAAAGCTCCAGGATTCGGGGCTGGCGGTTCTCTCCGGTGCTCGTCCGGGCGCCAGCAAGCCGTCAGCGTTGTACTCTATTGCGCCTGAAGGTCAAATCCAGTTTTCGACGCTTTATCTGCCGGTGCTCACCCAGTTTATGCGCGTGGCGGAAGGCCAGTGTTCCGGCACCCAGCTGGACACATTCATGGCTGAGACCGGGAAGTCACTCGCGTCGAGGTATCCAAAACCTACGGGCGCCGTGAGGGCCAAAGTCCATTCGGCAGCACAGCTGCTCAAGACTTTCGGCGGCATCCCCGAGGTGCGCTCGCGCAACGGATCCATGACCATCAGAAGCCTGGATTGCCCGTTGTCAGCGCTTACTACGGAGAATCCCGCAGCGTGCAAAGTCCTCGAGGCTTTCCTTGAGGAGTACTTATCGAGACCCGTAAGGGTGTGCTGCAACCGCGACGATGAGCCGAAGTGCTGCTTCGAAGTGTCGGCGAAGGAAATAGATACCCCGTTGCCGCGCTAACAGATTCTATGCAGCCGGTTATGGCAAGCATTGAGCGCTGCGCAATACTGTCGGCTAAAAACGCAGATTAGACTGCGTTTTCGGTCTCTCTGTCCTTTCGATTTCCGCCTGACCGATTCACCCTTGAGTGCTGAACCGCTACCTTACCAACTACACAGGCGGTCG
Organism: Gemmatimonadota bacterium; assembly: GCA_030774675.1. Lineage (GTDB taxonomy): Bacteria > Gemmatimonadota > Gemmatimonadetes > Gemmatimonadales > Gemmatimonadaceae > UBA4720. The sequence continues at coordinate 6,928 of JALYKQ010000255.1, forward strand.
TCCGCATTACGTTTTTCACGACGCCAGTCCCAGCCATCCAACCAATGAAAGTCGCCATCCTCGACCCGGCCAGCGGCATCGCCGGAGACATGTTCCTCGGCGCTCTCGTCGACGTCGGTCTTGACAAGGCATGGCTCGAGCGGCTGCCATCGACGCTCGGACTGAGCGGCGTCGAAGTCCGGATCACGGATGTTCAGCGATCGGGAGTGCGGTGCGTTAAGGTGGACTTCGACATTCCGCCCCAACCTCACGGGAGGGCGGTCTCCGAGATCCATCGTCTGATCGATACGGTAAGGATTCCGGAAAAAGTCGCGCGCGCGGCGCACGCGGCCTTCGAGGCGATCGCGGCGATCGAAAGCGCGATCCATGGTGCCTCGCCCGACGAGCTGCATCTGCACGAAGTCGGAGCAGTCGATGCGATTCTCGACATCATTGGATCCATCTGGGGAGTCGAACTGCTTGGGATCGAGCGCATCTACAACACCAGGGTGTCGCTGGGTGACGGCACTGTCAAAACCGCGCACGGTCTCCTGCCTGTGCCCGCCCCCGCGACAATACGTTTGCTCGAGGGGTTCAACGTCAGGCACGGGCCGCCGGGCTCGGGAGAGCTCACGACCCCGACGGGAGCGGCGCTGCTGCGTGTTCTGTCGAAGGGAGCGCCCCCTCAGGAGTATACTCCCCGGCAGAGCGGCTACGGTGCCGGCACGCGCGATATCCACGGACAGCTCAACGCCCTTCGGATAATTGTTGGTGAAGCCGCCGTCGATCATCACGATCACCAGCACGAGCATGTGCACACGGAGCACCTGCACGTGCTGAGCGCGGATATCGACGACATGTCTCCGGAGGAGCTGGCAGGAGCAGCAGATTTGCTGCGCGCCGAGGGCGCCCTCGATGTCGTGCTCCTGCACACGACGATGAAGAAGGGCCGCTTGGGCACCCGCGTGGAAGCATTGGTTCAGACGTCGGATCTTGCCCGACTCGAAGAGAAGATTTTCCTGCAGTTCACCACGCTTGGCGTGAAAACCTTCGACGTGGTACGGAACGCGCTCGAGCGCGAGTCGCGTCTCGTCCGATTCGATGGTCGTGACATCCGGGTCAAGGTTGCAACCCTTCCGGACGGCAGCCGGAGAGCGAAGCCGGAGTTCGACGACCTGCGGCGGGTTGCTGAAGAGACCTCGCGACCGTTAGCCGAGATCCGCTCAGAGGTATTGAGCGCGCTCGCCGAAGCCGATTCAGGTTCGCCCACCGCGCGAGGACAGTAGGTGGAGCTCGAAGAGAGACTCATCACCGCGGTTCGTAGCGCCGCACAGGAGCGGGTCGCCTACGTGTGCTACTCGGGCGGAATCGACTCGACCGTTGTGCTCGCCGCGTCGGTGCGGGCGGGAGTCCGGACTGTGGCGATGCTCGGCGTGAGTCCTTCGCTCGCAGCCGCGGAGCGAGCCGATGCCCATCGGATCGCGAAGGAGATCGGCGCGCGAGTAGAGGAAGTCGAGACCAATGAAATGGACCTCCCCGGATATCGTGCCAACGCCGGAGATCGCTGCTATTTCTGCAAGAGCGCGCTGTACGACACCGTCCAGGCGCTCGCCGCCACGAGGAACTCGGACGAGGTAATCTTCGTCGGAACCCACGTCGATGATCTCGGCGAGCACCGGCCAGGGCTACAGGCGGCGATGGAGCACGGAGTCGTCGCACCGCTCGTGGACGCCGGGTTCAACAAATCGGACGTACGTACTCTGGCGCGGCGATGGAATCTGTCGAACGCCGAGAAGCCGGCAGCTCCGTGTCTCGCCAGCAGAGTGCCGGTTGGATCCGAAGTGACGCCCGAGCGACTGGCGCAGATCGAATCCGTGGAGGAGTTTCTGCGGCTCCATGAGATCTGGCCCGCGCGCGCGCGGTGGCATGAAGCGGTTGTTCGACTGGAGATCCCGGCAGAGATGTTCGAGCGCGTCGTGACGGATCCGCTCCGAGAGGAGTTGCGGCGCGCATGCCGGAAGGCCGGATTCAAGTTCGTCGCGCTCGACCTCGGCGGACTTCAGACCGGAAGCATTTCGCTTCCTCTCGTGGCGTCATGACCCAGGTTCGCTGGGACCGCGATCGCGAAGCGCGCACTGGTGTTCCCGAGGTTGTTTATGGGCCGGGAAAGACGAGCGCGCACCTGCTGCAGATATTCGAGAACAGCAGCGAGCTCCGCATCGCCTCCCGGTTGAGCGAAGATCAGATGGCTGTGCTGGCCGACGTGGCCACCATTCATCCCGAAGCATGCATGGCGGTACGCAACGCGCGCGGGAAGAGGAACATCCCGGTGGTTCCCGTCATCACCGCCGGAACCGCCGACATCCCGGTCGCACTGGAGGCTGCTGTCACCCTCGACGCGATGGGCGTTCCGGTCACATCGCATTTCGATGTCGGAGTCGCTGGCATACACCGCCTGCAGTCCATCCTGCCCGAGATAGCGCAGGCCCGGGTATGCATCGTCGTCGCGGGAATGGATGGCGCGCTGCCGGCGGTCGTCGCCGGACTGGTGCGGGCGCCTGTGATCGGTGTCCCGACTTCTGTCGGAACCGGTGTCGCTCAGGGTGGAATGGTCGCGTTGAACACGATGCTGGCCAGCTGCAGTCCCGGGGTCGCGGTGGTGAACATCGACAACGGATTTGGGGCCGCTTGTTTGGCTCTCAAGATCCTTGGCTTCAACACTCCCGACTAAGTCCCGAGTAGTATCGGAGAGTTACCACTTCCCTCGCGTTGGAGTGCACCGCGCTCGGATCTGCTCCAATGCCCATTTCGCGTGCTCTCCGACGAGCGGCTCGCGCTCGTTGGATGCGCTAGCGAGGGCGTGCGCGTCCGACTCATCTCCGACATTGCCCAGCACTACTGCCGCGTTGCGCGCGAGACCACGCCGCTTCGCCCGTTTCATGGGCGAGTTCCTGAACGCCGTGCGGAAGCCAGCATCGTCGATCGCGAGGAGGTCTCTGGCCAGTGACTGTGCGTTCTTGTCTGCAATCATCGGTCGTGGAGCGAACGCCGGCTCTCGAAGCTCCTGGGCGAACTTGATGTTGTAGGGGCAAACATCCTGGCAGATGTCGCACCCATAAATGTGGGTGCCCATTGCCGCGCGGAGGTCTTCGGGAATCGCGCCTTTCAACTCAATGGTGAGATAAGAGATGCACTGCGTGGCATTCAGCAGTCGTGGCTCGACGAACGCGCTCGTGGGGCAGGCGTCGAGGCAACGCGTGCAGGTTCCGCAGCGATCGGCCTCGAATGGTGCGTCGGGCTCCAGATCCAGATCCACCAGCAGGGCGCCGATGAAGAAGAAAGATCCAATGTTTGGATTAACGAGGTTCGTGTTCTTTCCGAACCAACCAAGGCCGGCGCGACGCGCCAGATCCCGCTCGAGCAACGGTCCGGTATCGACGTAAGCCTTCCCCGCGACTGGACTTCCGAGCTCGGATCTAAGCCATTCGTGCAGTTCTTCGAGCCTTCCGAGCGCGAGATCATGGTAGTCGTCGCCCCGCGCGTAACGTGCGATGGGCCCACTGGGCGTCCGACCACCGTAGTCCAGGCCGACGACGATCGCGCTAGTAGCTCCCGGGACAGGCAGCCTCGAATCACGACGCTTCCCTGTGGCTCGCGGGAGATATTCCATCTCGCCGGCGTATCCGCGCGCGACCCACCCTTCAAACGCCGCCGCTGTCTCCATGGGGCCGAGCGACGTGATTCCTGCCAGGTCAAAGCCCAGCCCAATAGCTTGGGCCTTGATCAGCTGCTCGAGGGATAGAGCTTCAGCGATCACCGCGCTCACTCGCTACTCGCCCAACGGGCGTAACGCTCGACGTCAGTGACCGAAGGCACCGCATTGTAGTCCCCATAAGCGGTGTACATCCGCCAGCGGAGATACGTGGGATCGGGCAAGGGAAGAAACGGAAAATGTCGGTACCAACTGTTCGATCTGAATCGCCAGGTGATTCGGATCAGATCGAGTGCGAGTCGCGGACGACGCAACGACCGCAACGTCAATCGCAGCGCGAGTTGGAGCCATTGCATCACGCTTCTAATATATAGAACGGCGCATGGCACACTCCGAAGCGCACGTGGTGGGACTCATCTCCGATACGCACGGGCTTCTGCGGCCCGGCGTTCACCAGGCTTTGACCGGGGTCGAGCTCATTCTGCACTCGGGTGACGTCGGTGGATCGGACATACTCGAGGAGCTGCGATTGATCGCGCCGGTCAAAGCCGTGTTCGGAAATACCGACCCAACGGATCAGCCGGAGCTAACCCAGCAATTCGTTGTCGCGATCGACGGCATGCGGGTGCACGTCAGCCACGGCCACGAAGTCGGCAGCCCGACACCGGCAAAGCTCTCCGCCCGTTACGACGCCGATGTCGTCGTGTTCGGCCACACTCATCGTTCGCTGGTATCACGGCTTGGGAAGCAGTTGTTCGTGAATCCCGGCGCGGCCGGGCCGCAGCGATTCAATCTCACTCCGAGCGTGGCGCGACTGACGATCGCCCGCGGAAATGCGGAGGTAGAGATCGTTGACATCCCTTGAGCTGATGACCGAGGAGGTGCAGGTGTGGGTCGCATCGCTGGAGGTTCGTGATGCGCGGTACACCGAGCTGTCGCGTACCCTCTCGGAGGAGGAGCAGGGTCGCGCAGCGGGTATGCCTCCGATCCTGGCTCGGCGGTTCATTGTGGCGCGAGGAATTCTGCGCACTCTCCTGTCCGGTTTTACGGGCACCGCCGCCGGCAAGCTTCGCTTCACCTACGGCACTTCCGGAAAACCGTCGCTCGCCGATCATGACATCCACTTCAACATCTCGCACTCGGCGGAGCTCGGACTGTTCGCGTTCGCGCCCGATCGGCCTGTGGGTGTAGACGTGGAGAACGAGCGCCCTGTTCGCCGCCTGCTCGACGTGGCTCAGCGTTTCATGTCGGAGGACGAGATCCAGTCGCTGGCCGCGACGGCTCCCGAAGAGCGGGACAGCGCGTTCCTCAAGTCGTGGGTCGTGCGCGAGGCGCGATTGAAGGCTGAAGGAAAGGGCGTCTGGTCCGGATCCGAGGCGGCGACGGCGCGGCCGGATCTTACGCACAAGCTCTTTGCTCCTCGTCCTGGCTACATTGCGGCAGTAGCCGCCTCGGACTCGGATTGGCGGCTCTACACCTGCGCGATGAAGGAATAGGCGCGGTCCAAATCAGGCGTTCACCTTAGAGCAACTGTCGCTCGCGGGCCCCGACCATACAGTTGCCGAGCGGTCTTTGCGCTAACCGTGCACGGGCTGCTTATTAGAGCGGATCGTGCCCACCCCTGGCCACGAAAGCGGTCGCTGACCGCAAGCCGGATTCAGCTCGACGAGGAGGCAGGATGCGGAAGATTTCTGGTTTGCTTGGTGCCCTCACACTGTTGGTTGCCGTGACGAGCTGCGGCGGTGGTTCCACCTCGCCGGGCGGCGGGGGCGGGGGTGGAGGTGGAGGAGGCGGTGGGGGTAATTGCGCACCGGGTACCTTCTGCATGGGTTCCTCTACATTCATCTCGGCCACCGGCACCACGGCCAGTCCGACTGT
>JALYKQ010000256.1 GCA_030774675.1 Gemmatimonadota bacterium
CCCGTGACCGAGGATTTCGAGATAGAGTCGGCGGTGCACGCATGAAATTTGGAATCGTCACGTTCCCGGGTTCCAACTGCGACTACGACGCGTTCCACGCCGTGACCGATGTGCTGGGCGAGGAAGCGACCTACCTCTGGCACAAGGACCACGATCTGGAGGGCTGCGACGTGATCGTGCTGCCAGGCGGATTCAGCTATGGTGATTATTTGCGCGCCGGGGCCATCGCGCGCTTCAGCCCGATCATGCAGGAAGTCGTCGCTCACGCCAGGAGCGGCGCACCCGTGCTCGGCATCTGCAACGGATTTCAGATCGCGTGCGAAGCCGGCCTCCTCCCCGGCGCTTTGATGCGCAATTCGCATCTGCAGTTCGTGTCGGCCGAGGTGCGCATCCGCGTCGAGAACGCGGACACGGTCTTCACGAATCTCTACGAGCGTGGCGAAATCCTCCGGATACCGGTCGCGCACGGTGACGGCCGGTACGTGGCGCCGGCGGCAGTTCTCGAGGAGCTGGAGGCCGAGGGACGGATTATTTTCAGATATGCGGACGCCGGCGGCAGAATCAGCACGGAGGCCAACCCGAACGGCTCCGAGCGCAACATCGCCGGCATCATCAGCGAGGGCGGAAATGTGCTCGGGATGATGCCCCATCCTGAACGCGCTTGCAGTTCACTGCTGGGCTCGAATCATGGCGTGAGACTGTTCGAATCGATTCTGGCGCGAGTGGCGGCCTGAATGTCCGCGGTGACGCCCCGACCCGGCGATCCCGCGGTCACACCCGCGCTCGTCGCGGAACACGGACTCACGAAACAGGAATACGAGCGGCTGGTGGCCATGCTGGGTCGCGCTCCGACTTTCACCGAGCTCGGCATCATCAGCGCCCTGTGGAGCGAGCACTGCTCCTACAAGCATTCACGCGCGGTCTTGAAAACGCTGCCGACCGAAGCGCCGTATGTGCTTCAGGGGCCGGGTGAGAATGCCGGGGTCATCTCGATCGGAGACGGTCTCGCGGTAGCGTTCAAGATCGAGTCCCACAACCATCCATCCGCGGTTGAGCCATATCAGGGAGCGGCGACTGGCGTCGGTGGCATCCTCCGCGATGTGTTCACCATGGGAGCGCGCCCGATCGCGATGCTGAACTCGCTTCGCTTCGGTTCCCTTGAAGACGCACGGGTCAGGTACCTCTTCGCCGGAGTCGTAAAGGGCATCGGGGACTACGGAAATTGCGTGGGCATTCCGACTGTTGCGGGTGAGATCGTGTTCGACCCGTCATACGAGAACAACCCGCTCGTGAATGCGATGTGCGTTGGCGTGATGCACGAGCGAGATCTCATTCGCGCCAAGGCGGAAGGAATCGGCAACCCCATCATTGCCGTCGGAGCCCGGACCGGCCGCGACGGAATTCACGGCGCCTCTTTTGCCTCCGAAGACTTGTCGGAAGCAAGCGACGCCAAGCGGCCGCGCATCCAGGTTGGCGATCCGTTCACGGAGAAGCTGCTGCTCGAAGCAAGCCTAGAGCTGATCAAGAGTGGGCACATCGTGGCCATCCAGGACATGGGAGCGGCGGGCCTCACTTCATCCTCCGCGGAGATGGCGGAGCGCGGGGACGTTGGGGTCACCATCGATGTCACCAAAGTCCCGACCCGGGAGAGCGGCATGACCCCTTACGAGATCCTGCTCAGCGAATCCCAGGAGCGGATGTTGGTCGTCGCAAAGCGTGGACATGAGAGCGCGGTGGCCGCGATACTGGCAAAATGGGACCTGACCGCAGCGGTGATCGGAGAGGTCATCGCGGAGCCGGTGTACCGCGTTACAGAAGGTGAGAAAGTCGTTGCGGAGTTTCCGGGGTCGAGGCTGGTAACCGATTGTCCGATGTATTCGCCAGACGCGCGGGAGTCGAACGCCATCCGAGAGCTGCGCGCCGCGGATCCTCTGGCGATTCCCGAGCGCGCAGAAGAGAAGGACCACGCCTGGACTCTCGAACGGCTTCTGTCCGCGCCAACAATTGCCAGCAAGGCGTGGGCGTACCGCCAGTACGATTCGACGGTCCGTACAAATACCGTCGTTGGTCCCGGAGGGGACGCAGCGGTGATACGAATTCGTGGCACCAATAAGGCGCTCGCCGTTAAGACCGACTGCAACGGCCGGTACGTCTTCCTCGATCCGAGGGTGGGCGGGCGGATCGCGGTGGCGGAAGCGGCGCGCAACGTTGCTTGCGCCGGTGCGCGCCCAATGGCGATCACCAATTGCCTCAATTTTGGCAATCCAACGCGGCCCGAGGTATTCCATCAATTCAAGGAAGCAGTCGCGGGGATGGGCGAGGCATGTCGCGCTCTCGGCACACCCGTGACCGGCGGAAATGTCTCGCTTTACAACGAGAGTCCGTCGGGCGCGGTTTATCCAACGCCCGTCGTCGGAATGATTGGGTTGATCGAGGATATCGCGCACATCACACGTGCGAGCTTTCAGAATGACGGCGATGCGGTCCTCCTCCTCGGCGATATCGGCGGAGAGCTCGGCGGCAGCGAGTATCTCGCCACCATTCATGATGCGGTTATCGGAGCGCCACCGCGCTGCGATGTCGAGAAGGAAAAGCTGCTCATAGACGTCCTGCTGGAAGCGATCGGGTCGGGCGCTGTCAGCTCGGCGCACGATTGCAGTGACGGCGGCCTCGCCGTCGCGCTCGTCGAATGCTGCATCGCCGACCTCGGGAACCAGACCGGCGTTGAGATCGATCTTTCGCGGTGGTCAGACCTGACGGATCGGGCTCTTCTCTTCGGCGAAAGTCAGGGGAGAGTCGTGCTTTCGAGCGCTACCCCTGAACGGATTCTTGCTATCGCGGCCGCGGCCGGCGTTCCGTGCGTCCAGATCGGCCGAGTCCGGAGCGGAGCCCAGACGTTCGAGATCAACCTTCCAGACAGATCACTTCGGAGCGCGGTGGCGAGCCTCAGTCGCGCCTACCACGAGACCATTGCGTCGATCATGTCGCGAACCCCGGAGCACGCGACGTTCGACGAGCTTGCTCCGGTGGCGGCCCACTAAAATGTGCGGGATCTTCGGCATCTACGGTCATGAGCACGCGGCGACGATGGCGCACCTCGGTCTCTACTCGCTCCAGCACCGAGGCCAGGAGTCTTCCGGAATTGTCGCGGTGGACCGGGAGCGCGGCGCCAAAGCGCTCAAGAGCATGGGTCTCGTCTCCGAGGCGCTTTCGTCTCCCGCCGTCGAGAACCTGCCTGGCGACATCGCGATAGGTCACACTCGATACAGCACGGCCGGATCATCCACGATCGACAATGCGCAGCCGATGCTGGCACGATTCCGCGACGGACACATTGGGCTCGCGCACAACGGCAATTTGACCAACGCCAGTGAGCTTCGCCGTGCGCTCGAGGATGGCGGCTCGATCTTCACGTCGACGATGGATTCAGAAGTTCTGGTGCACCGGATGGCGAAGTCGTTCGCGGAGAAGCCGGAGCAGCAGCTGGCGGATGCGTTGCAGGGAGTCGAGGGCGCGTACTGTCTCGTAGTGGTCGTGGGGAACACCCTGCTCGCCGCGCGGGACCCGAGAGGGTGGCGCCCACTCGTGATCGGGCGGCTCGGCGATGCAACCCTCTTCGCCTCGGAGAGCTGCGCACTCGATCTTCTCGGCGCCACTCTGGTACGGGAAGTCGAGCGTGGCGAGATCATCGCCGTCGACGCCAACGGAATGCGCTCGATCTTTCCGCTCGAGAAGCGCGAATCGAAGAAATGCGTTTTCGAGTACGTGTATTTCTCTCGGCCGGACAGTCAGGTTTTCGGCGGCTCCGTCGATCGTGCCCGCCGTGAGCTCGGACGCCGGCTTGCCCGGGACTTCCCTGCCCCGACCGCCGACCTGGTCTTCAGCGTTCCCGACTCCTCGAATTCGGCCGCGCTCGGCTTCGCGGAGGAATCGGGTCTCCCGCTGGAGTTGGCTCTCATCCGTAATCACTACGTTGGCCGCACCTTCCTTCAGCCTACCCAGGCAGGACGCGACGCGAAGGTGAAAGTGAAGTACAACGCAGTTCGCGAGGTACTTCGTGGCAAGAGAGTCGTAATGGTCGACGATTCCATCGTGCGCGGCACAACCACCCGCGGACTCGTGAACATGGTACGCGCCGCGGGAGCTACCGAAGTGCATCTGCGAGTCAGCTCATCTCCTGTCACCGGTCCCTGTTACTACGGTATCGACACGCCGACGCGGGAAGAACTGATCGCTGCCAACATGACCATCGACGAGATCACCCAGGCGGTCGGAGCGGACACCCTCGGCTATCTCACACTCGATGGGATGCTAGAGTCCGTGCCGGGCGGGCCGTCGGGCTTCTGTCACGCGTGCTTCTCCGGCGATTATCCTACTCCGCCTCCCGCCGACCCGGAGAAGCTCCGCTTCGGCTGTGGCTGCTGACGACAATGGCGCAGTCGGTCTTCTTCTTCGGCAATGGAACGGCCGAGGGCACGCGCGACATGACCAGCGTCCTCGGCGGCAAGGGCGCGAACCTCGCCGAGATGACCAACCTCGGCGTTCCCGTTCCCCCCGGCTTCACGATCGGATGTGGCGAATGCATCGAGTACCTGAATAGCGGAAAATATTCGGACAGGCTGCGCGCGGAGGTCGAGGGAAATGTGGCGCGGCTCGAGAAGGCGACCGGCAAAAAGCTTGGCGATCCACGGAATCCGCTTCTCGTGTCGGTCAGGTCGGGCGCTCCGATCTCGATGCCCGGAATGATGGAGACGATCCTCAACCTCGGACTCAACGATCGCGCCGTGCTCGCTCTCGCCGAGCAAAGCCAGAACGCGCGCTTCGCGTACGATTCGTACCGGCGCTTCATCCAGATGTACTCAGACGTCGTTCTCGGAGTCTCGATCCACGACTTCGAGCATTTGTTGAAGGCGAAGCGGATGACCGCCGGGGCGGCCTCGGACGCTGACCTTGGGGAGAACGAGCTGCGGAACCTGTCCGAGGAATACAAGGCGCTCGTCAGGAACCGCACCGGCGCCGACTTCCCGCGCGATCCGATCGTTCAGCTTTGGGGGGCGATCGAAGCCGTCTGGAAATCGTGGACCCTCAAGAAAGCGAAGGATTACCGGAAAGTCCACGCGATTCCTGAGGACCTGGGCACTGCCGTGAGTGTCGTCTCGATGGTCTTCGGAAACATGGGGGACGACTCGGGAACGGGTGTCGCATTCACCCGGAACCCATCCACGGGAGAGAAGCGCTTCTATGGAGAGTTTCTGCTGAACGCGCAGGGCGAGGACGTCGTGGCGGGCATTCGCACGCCGCTCGACATCGATGAGATGGCGGAAAAGCTGCCAAGCGCGTACAAGGAGTTGATCGGCACCCAGGAGCGGCTCGAAAGGCACTACTGCGACATGCAGGATCTCGAATTCACGGTTGAGCGCGGAAAGCTCTACTTGCTCCAGACGAGGAGTGGAAAGCGGACAGCTGCGGCGGCCGTCCGGATCGCCCGGGACATGGTGAACGAGGGTCTGATCGACCGCGTCAAGGCGGTGTTGCGGGTGCCGGCTGCTCATCTCGATCAGCTTCTGCATCCAATTATCGACCCATCCATTCGCGCGACCCCGCTTTGCGTCGGACTTCCAGCAAGTCCGGGTGCGGCCAGCGGACGCGCCGTGTTCGACCCCGATACCGCTCAGCAGAGGGCGCTGGCTGGCGAGAACGTGATTCTGGTTCGCGATGAAACCACTCCGGAAGATTTTAAGGGAATCGTCGCGTCGCGAGCGGTCTTAACTGCGCGCGGAGGAATGACCAGCCACGCCGCCGTCGTAGCGCGTGGCATGGGCAAATGTGCGATCGTCGGCTGCAAGGACATCCACGTCGACTTGGAACGGCGGTGCTTCAGCGTCGATGGGAAAGAGGTCTCCGAAGGCGACTGGCTTACTCTCGATGGTGCGACCGGACGGGTTTTCGCCGGTGATCTCTCGACAATTCCGAGCGAGGTGGTGCGCGTGACGAGCGGGAAACTCGCTCCGTCACAGGCGCCGCTTTACCAATCATACGCCGAGCTGCTGGGGTGGGCCGACGAAATCCGCACGCTACGCGTTCGCGCGAATGCCGACACGCCGCGGGATGCGCGAATCGCGCGAAGCTTCGGCGCCGAAGGCATTGGCCTCTGCCGCACGGAGCACATGTTCTTCGAGGGTGACCGCATCACAGCGATGCGCGAGATGATCGTCGCTCGGGAAGAGGGCGGGCGCAGGAGGGCACTCGCGAAGCTGCTGCCGATGCAGCGCGCGGACTTCGAGGGAATCTTCGAGGCCATGGATGGATTGCCGGTCACGATCAGGCTGCTCGATCCACCGCTCCACGAGTTCCTTCCACACGGCGGAGAAGAAGCCAAGCTTCTCGCGCGCACGCTCGATATTGCTCGCGCCGACCTCAACCGCATCATCGAGTCGCTGCGCGAGACCAATCCGATGCTGGGTCATCGTGGCTGCCGGCTGGGCATAACTTACCCGGAGATTACAGAAATGCAGGCGCGCGCGATTCTTGAAGCAGCGGTGCGTGCAATGCGACGCGGCATCAACGTGAGACCGGAGATCATGATCCCGCTTGTTTCCACCGTGAAGGAGTTCGAGAATCAGCGCGCGATCGTTGAGGACGTCGCGCAGCGCGTTCTCGGCGGAATGGGAGAGAAGGTTGCGTATCTGATCGGAACGATGATCGAGCTTCCTCGCGCAGCGCTCACGGCCGGCGAGATCGCGAGGTCGGCGGAGTTCTTCTCTTTTGGAACAAATGACCTGACCCAGACCACCCTCGGCCTAAGCCGCGATGATGCGGGCAGGTTCCTTCCCTCTTACATTGATCGGGGTATCTTAGCTGACGATCCGTTCCAGGTTCTTGACACCGAAGGGGTAGGTAGACTCGTAAGGATTGCTGTTGAGGATGGGCGACGAGTCCGTCCCAACATCAAATTGGGGATCTGCGGGGAGCACGGCGGCGAGCCGCGCTCCATTTCTTTCTGCCACTCGCTGGGACTCGATTATGTGTCATGCTCACCGTTCAGGGTTCCGATCGCACGTTTAGCCGCTGCTCATGCCGCTCTTGAAGCGTAAGCTCGGCCACGCTCGCCGTATGGAGCTGATGCCCGCGGGGTCGCTCCCGATGGCGCACGTTCAGCACGCCCGCCCGCTGAGAATTGCCCTCGTGACTGAGTACTACTACCCGCATCTGGGCGGAATCTGCGAGCACGTGCACTTTTTCGCGCGCGAAGCGCGGCGGTATGGTCATCAGGTCGACATCATCACATCCAACATTCCGGGCGCGCACCAGGAACCGCACGTCATTCGCATCGGGAAGAGCCAGCCGGTTTATGCGAATGGGTCACAGGCGAGATTCACCTGGGGCCTCGAGCTGAGAAAGGACCTCAAGCGGGTCTTCAGTCTCGGACAGTACGACATCATCCACGTCCACTCTCCGCTCAGTCCGGTGTTGCCCGTGATGGCAATCGAAGAAGCGAACTGCCCGGTCGTCGGAACGTTCCACACCTATTTCGATCGCTCCTTCGGTTACACAATCGGCAATCGATACTTCCAGAAGCGGCTGGATCAGCTGCACGCTGCCATCGCGGTGTCGCACTCGACCACGGTGGCGCTCAATCGATACTTCGAGGCGAACTGGACGATCGTTCCCAATGGAATCGACACCGATGTCTTCAACCCGCATGCTCCGCGTCCCGCCGCACTGCGCAGCGATGTACCTGTCATCCTTTTCCTCGGAAGATTCGACCCGCGCAACGGGCTCACCACCCTCATAGAATCGTTCCAGAAGGTCCGCGGCAGAAATCGTCGCGCCCAGCTCGTGGTGGTCGGCGATGGACCACTCCGCAAGCACTATTATCGCGCCGCCGGCGGCGACCCCGATATCACTTTCGTCGGCTCAGTGCTCGGTGGCCGGCCGGGCTATTACGCGCACAGCGCGATGTACGCCTGTCCGACCACGAAGGCTTCGTTCGGCATCACCTTGCTGGAATCGATGGCGTGCGAGACGCCGGTGGTGTGTTCGGACATTTACGGCTTCCGCGATGTGGTAAAGCACGAGCGAGAGGCATTGATGGTCCATTGCGGTGACAAGGATGCGCTCGCTGACGCGTTGGTGAGGTTGCTCGACGATGAGACATTGCGGGCACGACTGGGCAAACGTGGACGCCAGGAGGCCGAGCAGTACTCGTGGGCTCGCGTCACCGAAGCTGTCCTCGACATTTATACTGCGGTCCTGGGAAGGGGTACGCACGAATGATTGGTTATGCCGCACTCGGCGTCTCGGTTCTCAGCGGCGCGGTGCACGGAGCGTTTCACCGCAACAGTCCCTTCTTTGGCCGCGCATTGGGAAAGATCGAGAGCGACCGAAAAGTTGTGGCGCTCACTTTCGATGACGGTCCGAATCCCAAAGCCACGCCCCGAATCCTCGACACGCTCGGTGAAAAAGGCGTGCGCGCCACGTTCTTCATTCTCGGCAGTCACGCCGAGCGATGGCCCGAACTGGTGTGGCGGATTTCCCACGAGGGCCACCAGCTCGGCAATCACGGGTACTTTCACCGCAAGCTGCAGTTCAAGAGCCCGTTTTACGTGAGCCGCGACATCAGGCTCGGGATCCGCGCGATCAAGCGCGCCGGTGCACCTGCCCCCCGATATTTCCGCGCGCCGCACGGCTTCCGCAGCCCGTGGACAACGCCAATTGCCAGCTCCTATGGGGAGCGGACGGTCGGATGGTCCCTCGGCGTCTGGGACAGCGATCGCCCGGGAGTCGATGAAATTGTACGACGCACGCTTGAGGGCGTCTCCCCTGGCTCGATCGTGCTGCTACATGACGGAGACGGATACAATCCGGACGGCGACCGGATGCAGACGGCGGCAGCGCTTCCCCGCATTATCGACCGGCTCAAGGATCAGGGCTACGAGTTCGCGACTCTGCCGACTGAATGAATCCCAAGCTGAAGAAGGGGATTCGCTGGGGACTTTCGGCCGCGATTCTCGTCTTCCTCATAATTTTCGCGAGGACAATTGACTGGCACGCCGCATGGAACTCGATGCGGCACGCATCGCTCCCACTTCTCGCCGCGGCGATCGGCGTCAACATCCTGTCCGTTCTGATCAAGGCCGTGCGATGGTGGCTGTTCCTCCGCCCGATAGGCATCAAGTCCCTGCCCCTCGCAATACGTGCAACGGTTGCCGGGGCCGGACTCAACAATTTGCTGGTAGCGAACGGGGGGGACGCGGCGCGGGTCGTCTTCGTTTCGCGGGTGAGCGGTGTCTCGAGCTCGACCGTTCTCGCATCGATGGCGCTCGAGAAACTGTTCGACCCGATCGGGTTTGTGATGCTGCTCGTGTTCGGCGTGATCGTCTTCGAGCTTCCCCCGCAATTCGAGGCGTGGAAGCTGCCCGCGGAAATCGCGCTCGGAGCGATAGTTCTGCTCCTCATTTTTTTCGTATACGCGACGAGGCATATCAAGCCAGAGCACGTTCCGGAGCGTCGCGCCAAGCCACGGTCCGTGTGGGGAAAAGTCAAAGCTTACATCAAGAGCTTTGGCCAGACTGCAGGACGCCTCGCGACGGGCCCGCGTTTCCTCGCGGCCATGGTGCTCTCACTGCTCTCCTGGGGATGCCAGCTGTGGACCTTCGATCTGGCGGCGTCGGCGGCCCATGTGCCGATCCCGCTCGCCGGGAGCCTGGCGTGTCTTCTTGGAATCAACGTTGGCCTGATCATCCGCGCGACGCCGGGCAATGTCGGTTTTTTTCAGTTCGTGTACGCGCTGATGGCAGAGCAGTTCGGCGTTGCCCGAAACGACGCGATCGCGGTCTCCCTTCTGATTCAGACGCTTCAGATTCTGCCGCTTACCCTGCTAGGTGTAGCGCTCGCACCGGAATTCATCTTTAGGCGCGGGAAGCAGGATAAAGAGACTCAAGCGGTGGCGAAGAAGATCGAACAGGAGCGTCTCGCTCATCACGGTCCACTTTCAACCGCGGAAGAAGTACTGCAGCGGGCAGGCAAAGCCGGGATCGCACCGCCCCCGAAAAAAAGCTAACCAGTCAGCTCTGGCCCCGTGCCCGCCGAAGGAAGCGCATGAAATCGGCAGGCTTCCGGGTCAGGCCGCTGAAGGTGGCGCGTACTCTGCCCTCTGCGTCGACAACCGCGTAGAGCGGAAGGGCCACCGTCTCGAAGGTCTTTTCCTGAAACGCCTGCTGGCGCTCGTAGATCTCTCCATCCCCGTCAGTATAAAGCCGCGACAGCACGAACTGACCCAGCTCGGCGTTGACGTCCGGACGACTAAAGATGTTGGCCTCCATCCAGCGACAATTCGTGCACGTATAACCGGTAAAATCGAGGAATATCAACTTGCCGGATGCGCGCGCGGCCGCCTGAGCGGAAGGGTAATCATTGAGCAGCCAGACCGGAGCTTCTCCGCTCGACGAAGCGAGCGCTGTTGGCACACCGGGAGGAAGGAACGCGTCCACTTGTGGAAGCGGCCGGCCGCGAAGACCGGACCCGAGCCACCCAGCTAACAGGAGG
>JALYKQ010000257.1 GCA_030774675.1 Gemmatimonadota bacterium
CCAAGCACCTTCGAGAAAGTTCCTGTTGTCCGCGGATGGCCCGTGTCCCTCTGCCAGTATGCGTCGCTCGCAATGATGGTAAGTGGACTTTGTATCGCCACGGCGACCATCTGCTCCGTGTTCGTATGAACCACAACGGGACCGCCGATCCGGCTATACCGCTCAAAGCTTTCACGATTCAAACGCTCGCCCGTACGCGGCCATTCCAGTTCGGCCAGCCGCTCACTGGGAGCGGCTCTATAAATGTCTTGGATGGTAGCGGATTGAATCTCCGTCATTCCGGCATCATAAGGATACGCTTCCGTTGTTACGTCATGACCGCGAGCTCGCGCCTCACTGATCATCTCGAGCATCACGGGCGTCTCGGCAAGGCCGGCACTATTGATGTGCACCACATGCAATGAAGCCCCGGTTTCGGTGGCGAGCGAAAGCGCTTCCTTAAGGCCGGCGACGCCTGGGCGAATGTGCACGTGGACTGGTGTTTTCGTCCTTGCCGCGACACGGAACACGGCCAGCAGCTCGTCTCGCGTTGCCGCCGGCGTATACGGAAACCCGGCGCCGATGCTGACCGCGCCCTGACCGAGACCAATCTCAATGCGTTTCGCGATCTCGGCAATCTGTGCAGGCGACGCAGGGCGATAGGCTCCGTCGCTCACGGGCATCACGGTACCGGAATCGTGCATCACCGCCATCCTGACTTTGATGTGGCCGATGCTTACCCCATAGTTGATTCGCTCGCCGGCGCTTCGCTCACGGTACCAGGCAGCGACGTCCGACGTTCCAAGCTCGAGCTCGAGCGATGTGGTCACGCCGTCGAGCGACTGGAACCGATATGTCTCGGGCGTCTGTCCGTGAGCGTGAAGGTCAACGAAGCCGGGGGCGACAACGAGGCCACGCGCGTCGACTGTGTCCCGACCGCGTAAGGCTTGCGTCGTGACGACGGCGATTCGTCCATCGAGGAGCCCGATATTGCGGACCGCATCGAGTTTGGACTCCGGATCCATCACGTGTCCGCCAAGAATCACGCGGTCGTAGATGGTATTCGCCGTGTTCTGCGCCGAGAGTGTGGCCGCCTGCAGTACGAGCACGAGCCCGAGCATCGGCTCTAGCGTACTTTCCCACGTGCAGCCACCTTCCAGCTTCCTTCCACTCGGCCGCGGCGGCCGTACCAGATTTCGTCGTGCAGGTTTACAGTCGGGCAGACATGGCTTGGCACCACCCAGACTTTCTCTCCGACGTGCGCCGGCCCATGGATCTCCACGTAGCCGTGCTCCTCATTCAGTTTGCGCACGGTCCATGGGCGAGAGACGAGGTGGCCGAACGTTCCGGAACCGACCGTCTGATCGCTCGAGAGCGTTTTTGACCCGGCGTCGATCACGCACTGGCCAGGCACCGCGGTGCTGACGACCGTGGTGAGCACTCGGAGCGCGCAGTCCGCCTCGACGCAGACCTTCGCCTCGAGGCTGCTCGCGTCATAGAAGACGTAGGTGCCAGGTCGGATCTCGGTTGTCCGCGGAACGAGCGGCGTTTTCGCGGCACCAGGCGTCGAGCCTCCAGAGACAATCCTCGCCTGGAAGCCCGACGCGGAGAGCGCATCTAGGACTGCGTCGATCCTGACGCACGCCGCCCGGAACCCTTCCTCGTCGAGCCACGACGGCCAATAGAAGATCCCCTGGAAATCCGAGCACGCCTTCGCGACCTCAACCGCTTGGTCGGGTGACTGCACACCCGTGCGACCGACGCCGACATCGATCTCCACCAGCGTGTCGATCCCCTTGAGATCACGAGCGACGTCGACCGAATCGACCGCAACTTTCACGCGTCGCGTCTTCGCCAGCTCCCTCAGACGCGGCAGCTTTGCCTTCACAAGGGGATACGCGACAAGCACATCGTCGCCGGGCAGCACCTCCGCCTCGCCCACTTTGGCGACCGTGATCCCGATTGCGCCGGCATCGAGCTGCATCTGAGCAATCTCGGGGATCTTGTGGGTCTTCACGTGAGGCCGGAGCTCGACGCCCCACGCACGACATTGCTCCTGCATCCGAGCGATGTTGTTCTCGAGAACGTCGAGATCGACATAGAGGGCGGGTGTGTCGAGGTCGAGCGCGTCCACTATTCAGTCTTGTTCGCGATGCGGTTGAGCGCGCATTAGCGGACCTTCTTCGCGATGCACTCGATCTCGACGGCGATGCCGCCGGGAAGCGCGCCCGCCTGGATCGTGGTGCGCGCCGGAAACGGCGCCTCGAAGAAAGTCTCGTAAACCTCGTTCATCGCAGCGAAATCGTTCATGTCGCGTAGGTAAACGTTGCACTTGACGACGTCATCGAGTGATGAGCCCGCCTCCTGGAGAATCGCCCGCACGTTCTCAAACGTCCTCTTCGTTTCCGATCGCACGTCCCCAGCCTCTAGCTTTCCGGTCAGCGGATTGGTGCATCCTTGTCCGGCAACGAAAATAAAATCTCCCTCGATGACTGCCTGCGAATATGGACCAAGCGGCTTAGGCGCCTTCTCGCTCACAATGGCGTTTCTCAAGGGATCCTCTTCAATCGTTTCCAAAGTTGATGAACCGGGAAGCCTGCCGCCGCAATGCCCAAACCGTAAATCGGCGAAACGTTGCCGACCTGGAACTGTCCCCAGACGATGGCCGACACACCAACGACGGTGCCAAACACGAAGAAGAGCGGCACCCACGGATAGGCAGGCGTGCGGAACGGCCTCGGCGCTTCAGCCATCTTGCGTCGCAGGACGAACACCGCTCCGACTGCAAAAATCAGGGCGGCCCACTCGACGACCACAAAGTAGGTCGTGAGCGTATCGAAATCCCTGAGGACGAGGACCATGATAATCGCGACCAGCCCCTGGATCACGAGCGCCGCCCACGGCGTGGACCAGCGCTGATGGGTTTTCCCGAGAAACGAGAAAGTCAGGCCGTCGCGCGCCATCGCGTAGGCGACCCGCGGCTTTGCGAGGAAGTTGCCGTTGAGCGCGCCGAAAACGCTCGTCATGATGGCGAGCAGGGTAACGACGCCACCGGCGCGTCCTGCAATCGCCGTCATGACCGTCCTCGCGATGGCTTCCTTCTGCTGCGCCATGATGCTGACCGGCATCATGTAGAGATAAGCCAGGTTCGCGCCGACATAAAGCGTGACGATGACCACCATCCCGACGATGATGATTCGCTTCATCAGTCGCTCGGGTGCCACGACCTCGCCCGCGATCATGCTGACGGCGATCCAGCCGTCGTAGGTCCAGAAGACCGATGCCACCGCCCGAGCCACTCCGCCGCTCTCGACGACGCCGCCTTCGGTAATGTGGGAAAGACTGCCGTCCCCCAACAGCAACGCGCCGAGTATGATCGCCACCAATGCGGTCACCTTCACCAGGGTGGTCACTTCGCTCACGGCTGCCCCGACCCGCGCGCCGAGCACGTTGGCGCACGTAAGGGTGATGATGGCGCCGATCGCGAACATATGAACTGTCGCGGCGTCTGTCGACATGCCTAGCAGGTTGAGCAGGAATTCCGAGAAAACCGTGGAAAGCGCGGCAACAGCGGTGGGCGTCGTGACCAGCACGTACAACCAGCCAAATACGAACGCGGCGGCATCGCCATATGCCTCGCGCAAGAACACGTATACGCCACCCGGCTGCGGCAGCAGCGAGCTCAGTTCCGCCACCGCGAGCGCTCCGCAAATGCTAATGAGACCGACGGCCGTCCAGAGTCCCATGATGACGAGCGGATTTGGGACGAGCGCGGCGATCGTTGGGGGTGTGCGGAAGATCCCGCTACCGATTGTGATGCCGACGATAAGCGCCGTTCCGCCGGAGAGCCCGATGACGCGCCGGAGTTCGTTAGACATCAAGTATGGCTATTCGCTAACGGGCGCGGCCACTGTATCTCCAACGTCCGTTAGGCGGCACCCGGGCCACGCGGCTCAGCCGGTGCGCAGCCTAGTTCCGCTGCCGGCCGCCCTCCGAAAGAGACGATGTACCCATCGGGGTCCTCGACGTAGAAGTCCTTCGTGCCCCATGCCGTCGCCGTTAGCGGCTTGACTATCCGTGCGCCATTCGCGGCGCACTGCGCGTAGAATGCCTCGATGCCATCAACGCCGCCTGCGGCGTCGAGATGCTCGTGCTCCCGCCTGTGCTGGCGCTCAGCCTCGCGCTTGGGCGCTTCCTTCAGATGAAGTTCCAGCCCATCCAGCCGTCCAATCGCGTAGAAGCCGTCCCACGGGTCGCCAAACGCGAAGCCGAGTCGCTGATAGTACGCCATCGAGCGCGCAAGATCGTCGACGAGGAACTGCGGAGCGAAGGATGTCAGCTGCGGCTTCGTCGTGGGAATGGTCATCGCGTTTACTCCTTGAGACGCAAGCTTCCGCCTAACGCCCAAATGAGGCGCGCGTCACGGCGACACGATGACAAGGGAGAATCGGCGCGTCGGCTCCATTTGGATGTTAGGTGGTTCAATCGGGTTGCACGTCGTCTGCGATCGTGCGCGCCCGGCGCACGCGACCATCGCCTCCGCGCTTGCTCATTCGGAAGTCGGAAACAGCAGCTCATTACCGTCGGGGTCGTCGACTTGGATCACGTCGTAACCCCACCAGGAGGCCTTGCTGGGAACCGAGCGCTCGATGATTTCGCGCTGGAGCTCGGTAAGCCCGTCCGGGGTCAGCTCGACGAATAGCCGGGCCTTATCTCTGCGCGTGGCGTCTTCGCAGAGAATGATCTCGCATTCTCCACGATTGACTTGGCAGACCTTGCCCGCGCCGTCGCCTTCATGCCAACGCTTCTCGAAGCCGAGCATGTCGGTGTAGAAATGAAGCGCGCGGTTTACGTCGGCAACGAAGAGCACCGGACGCGTGTACCACCGCTGAACAATCTGGTTTTTCACGGCTTGCTCCGTCATTTTCAGCTCCTGATCCGCCTAACGCCTTATTTCAGCGGCAAGCACCCCTAACAATGCGCGAGAAGCGCGCAATCCAGAAGTGCTTGTCAGCTGGCAACGTTCGTTAGGTAGCAGCAGTGGAGAGCGGGTTTCACGCCTCCGTAATTGACAAGACATTACCGTCCGGATCCTTGAACCATGGCGCACGCGCACCGCTGGGTTAACTCCAAATCCCCGTTGATCCTGGCTCATTCCTTCCCTTGTAACCTTTCACCGCCGACACATTCGCAACCCGCAAGGTGACCCCGTTGGCGTCGAATAACAGCGCGAATGGATCCTCGTCCACCAACTTCAGGCCGAGCGTCTCTTGGTAGAAGGCCCGGACCTTTTCTGGGTCGCGCGTCGGTACAAAGGCAATGATATCGGCAGAACCAATCATGACTTTTTGCGCGAGAATGATCTTCGGGCGTGATAGCTAGCTATCAACGCGATGAGCCCGTCATTGGTATCACGTCCCGATTCGTGGCAGTCGTGTGCGGCCTCAACGCGCCGGCGAGCTCGGGCCGTACCACGACCGCCAGCGCCGCCGCGATCAGTATCACTCCGGTAATCCGTGCCGTGCGCTCGCCACCCGGTAGCACTTTCTCCGCGAAGACGAGCAGTGCAATGGCGAGCACCCACGGCAGACTCATCACCCCGGCCACCACGAGGAGGATCATCAGCGCCCAGCAGCAGCCGATGCAGTACGCCGCGTGCGTCGCGGCGAGGCGCAGTGAGGCCGCGTAGCCCGTGCGCCAGCGACGCACCAGGAAATCAACCGGTGACTCGCACTGCCGCAAGCAGGCGTGCTTCGCCGGGCTGAGCTGATAAACGCCCGTGACGAACAGAGTGCCTGCAATGGCATACGGCATTACGGCTGCAAATGTCATGGAACGCGCAGCTATCTCGCCGATCCAGACCCATGCCAGGTAGACGGGCACGCCAGTCAAAACCCAGAGGGCGACATACGTCATCGCAAACACCTCCGCCGGAATCACGCGCTCGCTCGACTCGCCCGGGCGCCGGCTGACGATGCCGTAGAGCAGGATCATCGGCGCCGCCGATGGAAGCATCATTGCTGTCATCATCACGCCCCATTCCAGCGTGAACGCCAAGGTTGCTGCACCAGACAGCGGTTCCATCGGAGGCATCTGCATCACAGTCGCAGGCTGGATGACGCCGAGCCACGCGAATGCCGTCGTTGCGAGCAGGAGGGCCGCGAGCGCAATGCCTCGCCCGCCGCCCAGATTCTGGACCTTCATCAAGAAACGCTGACGTCCATCGGCGCCTGAATCAACCCAGTGACCGCAGCCGCCCTGTCGCTTGACACTATGGCCGTGCGGATCCACTGTTGCCGCACACGAGGTCTGACATGCCGAATAGCTGGTACCTGAATGGAAAAGTTCTCGTCGCGTGCAACTGCAATTGGGGCTGTCCGTGCAACTTCAATGCGCCGCCGACGACCGGCAAATGCGAGGGCGGGTGGAGCTGGCACGTCGAGGAGGGCGCGTTTGGCGACGTCCGGCTCGACGGGTTGAACTTCTCCGTGTTCGTCAACTGGCCCGGCGCAATCCATGAGGGCAACGGCGAGGGACTTGTTCTGATCGACGAGCGCGCAGATGCCGCTCAGCACGCGGCGATTGAAACGCTTGTCGGAGGTAAAGTCGGGGGGCCATGGGGAGTTCTGGGCTGGACGTGGCCAAAGGTGCACGGTCCTTACGCTGTCGCGTACGCCTTAGCGTTCGATGGCGTCAATACGCGTATCAGATGCGGCGAGCACTTCGAAGTCGAAGGCCGTCCCATCCGAAATCCCGTAACCGGCGCCGAATCTCATCCCGGCGTCGTCCTTCCGGAAGGAATCATCTTCAAGCGCGGCGATCTTGGCACGAGCACTCTTTTCCGAGTCTCTAACGGCATAGAGTACGATCATTCAGGCAAGTACCTGGCAGTCGGGCCCTTCGAATACGCGTGGCCGCTTGGTTCAGCTGCAAGCACACCATCACTATTGCGGAGAAGCCGCATCCGAAAAGTGCTTGTCAGCTGCAACGTTCGTTAGGCAGTGCGGCGGTAGGCGGATAGGTCCAACGTTGAAGCGCGACGACGGCGATGATCGCCCCATTGTTCTGCGTCGGGACGATCTACGCGCACACCATTGGCCTTCCAAGGCTTACAGAGTTTGCACCCGGCTCGACGGTTTTTGGCACGCTTGCGCTTATGGTGCGCCATTCAAGAGTTCCTTAGACGCTTCTGCGCGACTTGGGTCGACGTCTGATGATCGCGCTCAAGGCACGCAGCGCTTCGTTAACCGCATTAGAGTTGGGGAAGTCCTTTGCGACGTCGGGATCCAAAAGCACGACGTTTGTGCCTCCAGCATACCGCGAGGCGTACTTGTTCCGGCGGCCTTTGCTGAAGTCGTATTCGGGAAGAATTTCATCGTCGTCGACTTCCCGAACAGCTTTCGATTTAGCGGGTCCTTTCTTCATAGTTTCTGCGCTCAGCGCGCGTTACAAGACGAGCACTAATGAGACGAATGCGTTCTCGGCGTTCAGTGAACATTACCGCGATGAGACGGGATCTTTTAGACGACCCTATTATGACGAACCTGTCTTCACCTCGCGAGTGTCTAGGATCGTCGACGATCCGGCCGAGTGGGTCGCGGAAAACAGTCGATGCCTCGTCAAACGTTACTCCGTGCGTGGCATAATTGCGCGCCGCCTTTGCCGGATCCCATTCGAAGGTGGCTGCCATGCTCGAATTTAGCTTGGACTTGAGGCATCTGCCTAACGCCTTAGTTCAGCTGCAAGCACTTTAAATAATTGCGCGCGAAGAGCGCATCCAGAAGTGCTTGTCTGCTGCAACATTCGTGAGGCGGCAGGAGTCACAGAGCGACGTTAGTAAAACCACTGATGATTGTCTCCATTCTCCACTTCCCGCTTTGTCGGATAAGGAGATAGTTCTCCCCGCTAATGATCAAGTGACCCGATCCGCTGCAAATACGCTCGACTGTGGCGACCGCGCTATCGCCCATCATTCGGGTGACTCTTGCACGCAATTCGTATCCTTGGGGGCCCACGGCTGCTTTTGAGGGACAGACGAGTCGGGTGCTGCTGGGGAGAATTCTATAACGAGCGTCCCGTCTAAGGCTCCTGAAAACTCCCGCTGTGAGTTGGTCAGCAAAGATTAATTGTTCTGGTTCCTCGCTTTGGTCAGACAGTTCTCGTGTGAGTTGGGCGGCGAGTGGTGCTAACACGGCTGCGTCGGACGAGCTGCGGATGCAGCCGGTCAAAGTGAACAAAAGCAGTGATGCCTTAGATCGAGTCATGCGTATTGGTGTCCGCCTAACGCCCAAGTTCAGCTGCAAGCACCCTACCACCATTGCGGCGAAGCCGCATCCGAAAGTGCTTGTCAGCTGCAACGTTCGTTAGGCGCCCGCAGAGCGGGATGCATAAAGTTCGATCCTCTGAGTCAATTCCAGCGGCTGTTGCCGGATTTTCGGTATTCGAAAGGCCTTTACGGAGATTCCACCTGACATGGTGAATTCGCGATCTATAGGCTGCACGACCTCGAAGCGGCAAACACCGACATCGGCGCGTAGGTTAGACAAATCAAGCGCCGAGTCGACTGTTCTCAATAAGTCGTGACTGGCCCCTCGAAATGCGAAATTGAACTCGACTCTCTCGCGTCCGTCGGTAACCAATAAGATCGCTAGAACTACAATGCTGAAGCCGAGTCGCTCTAACGCGTTCGCTTGCTGAACCGCTTTAGATATCGCCGAAAGCTTATTCGGACTTCCTGTGCTGAAAGTATGAGGAGCTATTTTCACGCGTTTGAACTCGTATGCGGCAGCTTGCTGCGGACCCGCATCTCCGTAAACGAGTAGATCCACATCCCCGTTCTCTCCAGAATCCGGGGCTAATTCCTGCGACGGCACTCGCAAATGAATGTGCGACGCGCGATGAGCTCCTGCCGCGGACAAGATCATGCCGCGGAGCAGATCGTCCTTCATAAGTACTTCCACGAGCTCGTGCTCGGGAACATCTACAATTGATCGAGCGTCCATCAACTGCCTGTGCGGTGCGGCCTTGTATCTAGCACTTGGTCCATTTTGCAATCATTCTGATCGGGGCGCCAGCTCGAGCGTTCGTTAGCCAGCAGCCAAGAGACATCTAATCACCGACAAATCGGACGTACGTATGCACCTCGTATACGGCGCGTTAGCCCGATGGCTACCTTCTCGGCTCATACCGCATCGCCACCGCCCCTGAGCCGAACTCCAGCCGGCCCACGAGCTTCAAGTCGACACGCTTCGATAGCCCCGCGAACAATGTCGGCCCATGGCCCGCTAGCCTGGGCTGCACCACGAACTCGTACTCATCGATCAATCCCAGCTCCGCCAACGCCAGCGGGAGCTTCACGCCTCCCACGAACAGTCCCTTACCCGACTCCCGCTTGAGCTGCTGAACGGCCTTCCCCAGATCCCCGCGCACGAGCTCCGCGTTCCAATCGACTCGGTCCAGGGTGCTCGACACGACGTACTTCTTTGCTGCGTCGATCGTCCGAGCGAAGGGTTCCATCCAATCAGGCCTCGCTCCCGCCGGCGCCGGCCGCCGCCACCCTGCCTCCATCATTTCGTAAGTCACCCGGCCAAAGAGGAGGGCATCGGCCTGGACGAGGTTCTCGATCGCGTGACGATGCAAGTCTTCGTCCGCGAACATTGCACGATGATCGCAGCACCCGTCCAATGTGACGTTGATGGAATACCGAAGGGGTCGCATTACGTAATGAGTACCGCCGATGGTGTAGCGTAGCAAACTATGCCCTTCACCCCCGCGCCCTCCGCTTTTTCGATGCTCGTTGCTGGTTAACGCCTCAGTTCAGCTGCGGGCGATTCTACTTTCAACATACGCAACCCAACGACTTTGTCGCGCCCGTCTGCTGCAACGTTCGTTAGCCTGCAGGCGGGACTAAATAAATGCGATACCGCAAGCTTTCGGCGCCTCCGTACGCGGCGGGCTTAGAAAACCTTTCAACACACACGCCACCGTTCGCCGCAATCACGCGCTGTGAGGCAATGTTACTAACGTCTGTCGTCAGTTCGACATAGTCCAAATCCTCGTGCCGAACTTCGGCGAGCATTAACGTAAGCGCTTTGGTGGCATAGCCGCGCCTGCGCTTCCATGGCACGACCGAAAACCCTATGTGTCCGAGACAGTAGGGCGGGAGATCGCTCCCACCGGGTTGCCAGCGGAAATCGATAACGCCGCAGAACTCACCGTCCCAGAGCCACTTGTGGTACCCCGGAAGGCGCGCCGCCATCGAGCCGTCGGGAAGTGTGACTTGCGGCCCACCACCCGCGCGATCAACCTGCAGCGCCAGAAACGCATGCGGATCAGCGACGATTTGCGCTAATTTTTCTTGGCCAGCCTCTGGTCGAAGGTTGTCGGGAGACCAGCCGCGCTTAAGGGCGTCGACGTAACCGGCCAAGTACTGGTTAGCGGGCGAAACAAGCTGCATCGACGAATAGCAAAGGTGCCCGGTTGTCAGGCTAACGCCTTAGTTCAGCTGCAAGCACGTTACCACCATTGCGGCGAAGCCGCATCCGAAAAGTGCTTGTCAGCTGCAACGTTCGTTAGCTCGCGTTCGGGGCTTCGCTGGTTCCGTGACTCGAGGCGGAGTTCCGACTCCACCTTGTTACAACCCTGCTTCCTGCGTAGCCCCCGAGCGCAACGGCAGCCGGTACGACGAAAAGTGTAAGAACCGGGAAAGCGAAGCGCGCAAAGAAAGAGACGGGCGGCCTGGTATCCAACTCGCCAGATCGCAGCATCCCCACCAGGCCCACAACGTTTATGAGGATCGCTCCCCACGCCGCTGCGATAGAGAGCTGCCAACGTAATGGCAGTAGCATGCCGATAATAAAACCAGCGAGTACATGGCCGCTAAGAACGTAGAGAGCCCACCTCGCGTAGGACCAGTGGGGAGGGAAGTCGGAGAAGAGGCTAATTAGGCCCCAGAAACCAGCTAAGAGGACTACGCAGAACGCCAGGAGGATCCTCACTATCACTTGACCCTGCCCGAGGATGGCGTTCATCGCTATCTCCAGTTGGTCGAGCTAACGCCTTAGTTCAGCTGCAAGCACAGCACAACCATTGCGGCGAAGCCGCATCCGAAAAGTGCTCGTCAGCTGCAACGTTCGTTAGATGGCATGGCGACTCCGAACCAATAGCGCCGCGATGGCCAAGAGTGTAGCACCGGCAGTCAGCGCACTTATGCTCTCGTATTCCTGCGCAACATTGCGTTCTTCAAACTCGAATGTCACGGGACCGTTAGGAGTTCCACGAACTCCCATCGGTCTCAATCGCATCTGTGGGTGCGAGTGACGGGTTAGCCCACTGTATGCTCTATTATAGACTTCAGCGGTATCGAGATTGGAGCTTGGCGACGACCCTACCGTGATGGTCTTCATCCGATCTCTCAGTGTGGGAGCGATGCTCACTCCCGCCCAATTGTCAGGCCGACGTGGCTGTTGATCGAGTAGCAATTCAGCTTGCGGGATGAATCGACCCTTGCCTGGTGAGAGTTCATCCCAAAGGGCTTCCATCTCTTTCACCGCTCCCTGGTACCACGCGTCGGAAGAAAACCCGCCAGACTCTGAATTGAACGATTCTTCATCCGCTTCTGCGAATGTGCGGTCCTTCCGCAAATGGTAGATCCATGCTCTCGCGCCAGCCAGATCATACTGGGGATCGGTGGTCAACAATAGTGCAAGTTGGGCTGATTCGAATGCAGCTCGGGCATTGGGCCATGCCCGATGGATCGACTGAGTGTTCTTAAACTCAATGACAGCGAAGGCATTCTCTTCTACTTCGTTGATGTAATTTAGCAACACAAGGTCGGGAATTGCATGCCGGCTCTCAAGCCGAAACTCGGCTCTCTCACTTCGAAGCTTAGCGAGAGAGTCCTCCAGAGGAATCATGCGCGATCTTAGAGTTTGTCCATCTAACGCCTTAGTTCAGCTGCAAGCACATTTAACAATGCGCGCGCAGCGCGCCATCCAGAAGTGCTTGTCAGCTGCAACGATCGTTAGCTAGCGTTGGGATCGAACCCTTGATCGGGATTGTCTGATCGCGGAACCCATCTTGAAACGCCGTCCGGGAGTCGAACCCGGTAGAGGCTCCGGCGCCCGTGAACCTCATGGGAGTCGAACCCACTGCGCCGGCCTTCCTCTGGCGAACCGCGCCACGGCGATAAAAAACCTAACTAGAAATTTGCGATGCCAGAGATCGGCTAGCTAACGCCTTAGTTCAGCTGCAAGCACAGCTAACGATGCGCGCGCAGCGCGCAACCCAGAAGTGCTTGGCAGCTGCAACGTTCGTTAGGTAGCCGGCGGAAAGGGGTAGTCGTCGGGTATCTCGGCCCAACCGCTTCCGTTCGGAGGCGGATCGACATCGACAGCAAGATCCTGCCAGTCAAACGTTGCTTTGGAATCGCGAAAGGCCGCTTCTGCGCAATGAACATGAAGCCAAATCTGCGAGATATTGTGGGTGCGCGAAGAGAAATGCACAGGAACCATTCGTGTCTCAAAGGGCTCAAAGCAATACGCGCACGCTTGGCCAACAATTATTGGAACTCTCATGTCGGTTGGTCTACCTAACGCCTTAGTTCAGCTGCAAGCACATCTAACAATGCGCGCGCAGCGCGCAATCCAGAAGTGCTCGTCAGCTGCAACGTTCGTTAGGCGTCGCTGGGTGACTCAGCTCGCCCTACGCTTGGCGATCAGTTCGCGAACTTTTGGCACGAGATCAACTGGGACGTTCATGGACGTGTGAGTCGTCGCTGTGTAAGCCGCCTCGTCCTCCGCCGTTGCCTCGTCGTCCGTCTGATGCTCATAGTGCTTACGCACGCGATCGATGCGAGCTTGGTCCCAATCCTTCGGGAGTTTTGATTTACTCATAACTTCTTCTTACGTCGGCGCTTGAACGCGCGCAAGGCCTTCGGCCCGAGTTCAAAGGCAGTGATGACAAAAACCGAGTCTGGCTCCGGATCGGGGACGTAAACAACGCGGAGATAGCGGCCCACCCTAGTCTGTCCGATGGCTACTCTCGCTCCGTCGCGCCCCGCTCGATCTTCGATGGGACGCATCAACACATCTTCGGCTTCTGCCTCCGAGACTCGATGTCCGTAGATGTGGGGGTCGCGACTGTCTGGGTCGAGGTAGAACCGAACCTGCATTGGCCATTGCCGGCAAAAGTTAAGTCACAGTGCAAATTGGTTCGAATCAAAGTCCGGTGCGTACGCCTAACGCCTTAGTTCAGCTGCAAGCACACTACCACCATTGCGGCGAAGCCGCATCCGAAAAGTGCTTGTCTGCTGCAACGTTCGTTAGACCGTGTGCGCCTCGAAAGCGTCACGCAGAGTTGCGATGTCTACCTCCCCAAGGTACGCCCGGCTTTCGTCGCCGTCGGCGGTCAGTTGCGTGAGCCATCCGACATAACGCGGGATCCACGATGGATAACTACGGATAGGTTCCAGTGACCTCGTCTCATATGATGTTCGGCCATCAGCGACACGGACCAGGGCAATCCCGTGCAGGCGTGCATACTCAAGGGCTCCGCGCTGGAACCCAGAGGTCGAGAACAGCATGCCCTTCTGCGCGCCTACGCTGCGTACCTTGTCATGAAGCACCTGAACCACGTCGCGTTCGACAGCACGCTGTTGCTGTTTGCACTCGATCAATACCAAGAAATCGCCGCCGAGCGCCTCGAATCGGGCCGTCACATCGATCGTGTACCCGCCGTCCAAGCCAATAACTGGTTCCAAGTGACGAACCGCGAATTCTTTGAGGCCGACGCCTTGCTTCTGGAGTGTCGAGGCGACGAGCTGCTCAAACGCATCGGGTGTGAGGCTTAGAGGATCAAAGCGGTCGAAAGATGGATCCGCGTCAATCAAGTGTAATACCCGAGTTGTATGTCATCGGTCTAACGCCTTAGTTCAGCTGCAAGCACAGTACAACTATTGCGGCGAAGCCGCATCCGAAAAGTGCTTGTCAGCTGCAACATTTGTTGGGTAGCGGGCGCGGGATCGGTTCAAGCGCCTCCTTCGAGTAGGATCTCATCACAGAGAAGCAGGCAATCTCCACATATTGCTCCCTTGGGCCAAGTCGCCAAGCCACCTTGGTCGACGCCGCGCTTGCCGCAAAAAGAGCAGCGAACACTCTTCAAATTCGATCCTCGCACCGGGACGATGTCTTGACGATTTCTAGTCAGGGCCGCGAAAGCATCATAGAAGCATTGCCGGCAAAGCGCGACGGAAGGACCAACGACAATGTCTTTTCGATTCTCTGACGGAGCACCACACCCGATACAGGCGGTGCGCTTCGGGACCATCCAGCCCAAGAGGGGCTTCACAATCGCCATTAAGTCGGGCACGCGCCCTCCCTCATGAGGAGCAAGTTTCCGCTACCTAACGCCTTAGTTGAGCTGCAAGCACACTATCACCATTGCGGCGAAGCCGCATCCGAACGTGCTTGTCTGCTGCAACGTTCGTTAGATAGCACGGCGGCGTGAGCGCTCAAATGCGGCTGCGGCAGTAGCGAGTTGATCGAGTTGGGCTGATTCGAGTCTTAGTTCGCATTCCAATTTCCAAACGGGAGGCGCTCCGTCATGAAGGTGCACCTTGAGCGCGATTCCGCCGGGTCCATGCTTCGCGGAGAGGATGAGATCGCGCTCCAAGGACTCCCATTCGCGACTCCCTGTCCAGCCTTTCCAATCGGCAGCCAAACCTCCGAAAAACTCGGCTAGGCCATCAGACTGATCACCGCTACGTCCGACCCGGGTTAGGACGCGCGTAGTCGCGCCGAGGTGAGGACACCGGATTTCGGCCTGAAACTGGTCGGGGTCCTCCCAACGCAATATCAGGGACTCATTGTCTGTCGCTGACTTGATGGTAAACGCGTCGGTCATATCGCATTGCATAGGTGGCTATCTAACGCCTTAGTTCAGCTGCAAGCACATCTAACAATGCGCGCGCAGCGCGCAATCCAGAAGTGCTTGTCTGCTGCAACGTTCGTTAGATGGCAGGTGCCGGATCCGCGTTGATTCGTCCCGCAGCGAATAGCAGAAGCACCGCGCTCGGCAAATAGAGCACCCCGATCGAGAACGGCCATATGAGGCAGACGCCAAGCGTAAGCACGCCCGCAACCACGAGCGCAGCGCGCCGATGTTTCCGCATCGCTAGTGGCAAGAGCGCGAGGAAAATGGGGACGGTGAGCCCAAACGCAGAACTAGGTCCGGTCACCGCGACGATCTTGGCGTAAGCAATAACTCGATTCTTCACTAATTCGAATTGGGACGTGTCCGATCCGAAATAGACAACGGACAGATCGTACGTCGAGGCGAAGCCGAGATACGCCGCAACGAGGGTTGCCCAGAATGCGGCGAGGAGCGGGCCAACCCTTCCGGATTTCATTCGCTCAGACAACGTGTAATTGTCCATCTAACGCCTTAGTTCAGCTGCAAGCACAGTATCACCATTGCGGCGAAGCCGCATCCGAAAAGTGGTTGTCTGCTGCAACGTTCGTTAGACCGCACGCGCGCTGATGTCATGGTGTTGGCGCACACACAGAGTCGCCGATTTCGACTGGCCCCGCACGGTTCGCCGTCCAGCGGTGTGACACGTGCAGCGCACGATAGGACGCAGCGGTGCCGGAGCGTTGCCGGCAGCGCTGGCGACCCGACCCAAGCACCGTGGTCAACGAAGAATGTACCTCGAGCAGTGTCGAGCTGTCGGACTCGGGCGTCCATCGGCGCACCCGGAACGTTACGGTGTCGTCGCCCACCGGCAGGCGCGCCGAGGCTGGGACGCCGCGGTGGATCAGGGCAACGCGCACATCCTCTGATGTAGCCAGAGCGCCCGTATCCGCCGACGGCAAGTAGAGCCATGTTAGTCGGCGAGCGGAATGGCCTGTAGCTTCGACGCGCCACACGGCTTCCAGAATGTCGACCGTGTCTTCGCGCACGAGCCGGCCCGCTATGCGGGAGTCGCTGCGACGCTCACCACTGTGACACGCGGCTAGAACAGCGAACAGCGCGATCACTTGACTGCCTCTCATGCCGGTCCGGTGGCGGTCTAACGCTTTAGTTCAGCTGCGAGCACAGTACAACCATTGCGGCGGAGCCGCATCCGCAAGTGCTTGTCGGCTACAACGCACGTTGAGCCGCACGGCCAGAAGCGGCGGACTAGAAGATATATCGCAATCACTGACCAGCAGAAGACGAAGGATCTCCCGCGCGGGCGCGGTGTTAGGCTAGCTCCGTGTTGCTGAGTCCTCCGACCGCTCCCTTCGGCCCGTCGCCCTGCCGAGACCATAAGCAATGACGAGAGCAAAGATTGGAAACCCCAGCGTCCACGACGGTAGCGACCGTTGCCGAGTCAAATCCATCATCGCGGCGAGCGACACAAAAAGGACTAAGAGAATCAAGGCGTCGATCAAAGGTCGGGTCTTCAAAGTGACATTCTCCTTTCTATGTTCCATCGGTCGAGTGCGGCCTAACGCCTCAGTTCAGCTGCAAGCACATCTAACAATGCGCGCGCAGCGCGCAATCCAGAAGTGCTTGTCTGCTGCAACGTTCGTTAGGCCGCGGTTGCCGGCGGGGTTGAGATCCATTCGCGATTCCGCACGAGATGTCGCAGCCAGAAGACCAAAGCGACGTAGCCATAGCCGAGCACCAATATGCACGGAACGGCGTAGATCAGGATGAAGAAAGCCCCACCCAAAGCGTCGCCTTCCGACGCACCCATTAAGAACGCAACGGGGATGAAAACCAGCACCATTAACCCGGGGGCTCGAAGTGCGAGCCGCCGAATATCGCGTTCGCTTTTTCCTCTAATCCGCCAGCTCGCCCAAAGCGCGAACAACGAATAGGGCAGTGCTCCGGCCAAGCCGGAGGCAATGAGTGCCACCACCAGCGAGCTTAGCGGTTCGAAAGTGGGTAGCCCGACAACAGAGGCTCCGATCATAACTGCAGCGGGAATGAGAATCGGCAGCCACAACGCGAGTCTGTAGAAGCGATTGACGGACATCATTGTCGTCGGCCTAACGCCTTAGTTCAGCTGCAAGCACAGTACAACCATTGCGGCGAAGCCGCATCCGAAAAGTGCTTGTCAGCTGCAACGTTCGTTAGACAGCTGGGGAATTCCGCTGCTCGCTCCCGTGTCCTACGATGCGCTACGCGTTCGACGCCAAGCTCGCCACAGTTCTCCAGCCGCCTGCACCGACCAGAGGGCGGAAAAGAAAACGAAGGCGTCACTCGAGCGATGAAGCTCACCCGTAGCGCCGAGGATTGCTAAATAGACCAAAGCGGCCAAGCCAATATGCATCCACGCCTTTCCAGAAGCGGTCACTCGAACCTCCTGTGATAAACAGTGCGATGCTGACCCATCTTGGCCAAGGCGAGACGTTCGCAGACTAGCTGTCTAACGCCTTAGTTCAGCTGCAAGCACAGTACAACCATTGCGGCGAAGCCGCATCCGAAAAGTGCTTGACAGCTGCAACGTTCGTTAGGTGGCGAGGCTTGTTTGTAAAATCAACACGGAATGACGCCATTCCCGTATCCATCTAACCGAAGAAGCCAGGGCCGTCCACTCGTTTCCGGAACAGGATAGGCTGTCAGCCGGGCCACGAAGCCCGGAAAATTCCAGTACAGCGCATCCTGAATCCGCATTGCGGGAATTGAGTTCGGCTCGCAAAAAAAACGCTTACCGCCTAATCGCGCCATCTCGATCGAAATCGAGTCTCGAGTACGTACCCAAGCAGCGGAATCTGCCACACGCCAAACTCGCCCCGGATGACCGATGCGACGGCTCAATCCATCGATGGTGAGAGTCGCTTCTTTAGATGGCTTGGATCGCGTGTCGCGTTCCACGCAGGCTGGCAGAGCAACGGCCATCGAAAGGAACCCGCAGATAACACCCATCACCCGCCTCACAATGAGGCCCGGCTGGTCCACCTAACGCCTTAGTTCAGCTGCGAGCACATATAAATAATTGCGCGCGAAGCGCGCCTCCAGAAGTGCTTGTCAGCTGCAACGTTCGTTAGACCGCGGCGCGGTTACGATAGGCGCGGCAGCCAGTAAGCCCGCGAGAACGACGGATACTCCGAGCAAAACGATCCAGAGTTTCGCGTCATCGAGTAGATAGAACTCCTCAGGTGCGCCACTGACCGCAAGTCTGCGTCCCCCTACGGCAACGAGCGCCGCGAATACCGGAAGCATCGCGACGGTTCGGGGCCAGCGCTGAACTATTCTCCAGCCGATGCTCAAGCTGGCAATCAGCGCGACAAACGCGAGACCAAGCGCGATGGTCGCCATCGGCCACATCGCCCCCTGACCAGCCCCATTTGCTGCCGCCGTCACTGGTAACCTCCATAGCATTCCAGTGGCGATAGCAGCGGGTGCGAATGCAATCAGAAGGAGTAAACGCCGGGTTGACATCCCATTCTTCCGTGAAAGCAGGCTGTCGCGGTCTAACGCTTTAGTTCAGCTGCAAGCACACTATCACCATTGCGGCGAAGCCGCATCCGAAAAGTGCTTGTCAGCTGCAACGTTCGTTAGGTAGCTGCGCGCTCGGTCTCACGGGTATCCATTTGGGATCGGTGGGAACTGGCGGATTCACGCAATAAGTAAGTCGGCAGGAATCCCCAGTTCTTCGCGAAGAGTTCGGATCTGCCCAATGGAAAGTGCTCTCTTTCCATTCATGAAATCGGAG
Source organism: Gemmatimonadota bacterium (assembly GCA_030774675.1). Taxonomy (GTDB): domain Bacteria; phylum Gemmatimonadota; class Gemmatimonadetes; order Gemmatimonadales; family Gemmatimonadaceae; genus UBA4720. The sequence continues at coordinate 18,683 of JALYKQ010000257.1, forward strand.
AGCCGACTACGCCCTCCCATGATCAGCGCGAGGTCTCCCTGTTTCATACCCTGCTGTTCAGACATGAACTGCACAATTTCTTGGGGGGAAGCATCTGGCAATTCGGGTACATTCTGGTCTTCGTAGTCCGCTATCAAGATGGAGAGCACTTCGAGAACGTCGTAGGCGAAGGATCCCTCGGGGTGTGGCTCGCGAAGTAGTTGCGCGATAATGTCCCGAGCCTGGTCGTATTCCTCTCCTGTGCGAATTGGTCGGGTTGCGTAAACCGCGGCCGTCTCCACGAAGGGCAGATGCTCTGTTGACTCAGCTTCGTGCGTTTCCTCAGCGTCTTCCACGCGCTTGTTGTGGTGAGGTGTTGAAGTTCCGGCCATTTTCTCTCCCGTTTTGCTGCCCAGTGAAGCCCAACTCAGTGTTGCCACCCTAACAAACCAGCTCTCGTCAGACGGTCGTACTCAACGTGAGTGTACACGTCGCTAATAAAAACTGTTCTCATCGAATACACGATATTGACGACCAAACGGTACTTGTTGCCTCCTATGTTGAACACCGTCGTCTCGCCCCCTATGAACGAAGCGCTTGGGAAGTCCTTCTTTAAAGCGCTCGGACTTGTGTAGCTCTTCGCCTTCATCAGCTTCCACCAGGCAGCAAGAGCCCATCGAGCATCGGGATGCCTTTGAGCGAAATCGTTCAGTGGTTTTCGAGAGATGACTCGCATTGGTCGATGTTACCAATATGGTAACATCGACTGGATAAGTCAACAAGCGGTTGTGCGGACTCGAAGGGCCAAGCCAGTGGCTGGTTGCAGCTACCTAACGCTTTAGTTCAGCTGCAAGCACACTATCACCATCGCGGCGAAGCCGCATCCGAAAAGTGCTTGTCAGCTGCAACGTTCGTTAGGCAGCGTGGTCGTGGAAATCGGCACCAGATGCGGCACGGACGCTGCCGAGGAGTGCGCCAACGCCAATAAGTAGTGTGCTCATGATTGGACCAACGGGGGTCGACAGGGTGTTCACCGCGACAACGCAGGCAACAAGAAATCCTATGGCCGTGCCAAGGGCAGTTGCCCGAGACTGGGATTGGACGATCCAACGCCGCGAGAGAGCAATCCGTGCGACGAGCATCGACATAAGGAGTCCACCGAGGATTCCACCAGCCCACATCCCTCCTTTGCCAAACGCTGCACCGACCATCGAACCGAGTGCGCCGCCAAGCCCACCGAGCGCACAAGCAACAAGGAATAGCGCCGCGCGATTCACAGAACCCTCCACACCACCCCAGCTATGGACGCTGCCTAACGCCTTAGTTCAG
>JALYKQ010000258.1 GCA_030774675.1 Gemmatimonadota bacterium
GCTTGACCCTTACGGAGAGTGGGTGTGGCTGCAAGGCCAATATGTCTGGGTGCCGGTTAACGTCGATCGCCAGTGGCGCCCCTATAGCGATGGCCGCTGGGTGTATACCGATCTTTATGGGTGGATGTGGGTCTCGAACGAGCCGTTCGGCTGGGCCACCTATCATTACGGTCGCTGGGGTTTCTCCAATCGGGTGGGTTGGTTCTGGGTACCTGGCCGCCGCTGGGGTCCGGCGTGGGTCTCCTGGCGGTCCTCGGATGAGTATCTCGCCTGGGCGCCGCTCCCACCCACCTATGACGAGGATGTAAGCCTCAACGTCGCGGTAGAAACGGTTCCCGACTATTACTGGCAGGTCGTACCGACCGAAAGGTTTCTTTCGGCCGACTTGCAGCGGAACATCGTGCGCGATCAGGATCGCTTTGGGCCGATTCTGCAAGAAACGCGCCCGCTCGGTAACGTCACGATCAACAACGACAACGTGGTCGTGAACAACGTCGTCAACGTGACGTATGTCGAGCAGAAGACGAATGAAAAGGTGGTGGTCCACCAGGTCGAGAAGACCGAGGATGCTACCAAGGCTGGAAAGGTAGACGGCGCCGCCGTTGAGGGCTTCCAGCCCGCTGCCGCCCAGGCGCCCACGACCGCAGCTCCCCACAAGCCGAAGAGGATCGAGGAGGTGGCGGTCGAAAGCAAAACCAAAGAGCAGGGAGGCGGTAAGCCGAGCACCGAAGATTTGTTGAGTCCGCCAGAAATCAGAAAGCCCGCGGGTGAAGCGGCTTCGCCTCCGCCACCACCACTCCCTCCAGAGGAGGCCGAAGCGCCGAAGGGCAATCAAGAAGGCAGGCAGAAGAAGGCCAAGAGAGAGCCTCAGCCCGGAGGACCCGAAGGACCTGCGGCTGTGCAGCCTGGGATGGCTCCGCCACCACCGCCTCCAGAGGAGGCCGAAGCGCCGAACGGCAATCAGGAAGGCAAACAGAAGAAAGCCAAAAAGGGTGGCGCACCCTGCCCCGAAGGGACTGTGCCTCTCGGAGATGGGTCATGTGCTCCGGGAGAGTAGGCAGGAGCTATCGCCGAATCTTGGTGACGGCCTGAAGGATCAGGCGGCGGCTTGGGCTTGAGGCGTGGCCTGCTTGGCGGCGACCTCGATGCCGTCGGTGAACTTCACACCTTGGATCACCTTTGGCAACTGATTGTGGCCGTCGAGGCGGCGCCAGCTTTTCTGTGCGGCCTCGACGAGTTTGAAGACCATGGCGAGCGCGGTCTTGTTCGAGAGGCAGCCTTTCGACCGGATCGTGCGGTGCCGCACGGTGGCGAAGGTGCTTTCGATGGGGTTCGTTGTCCTCAAGTGCTTCCAGTGCTCGGCGGGGAAGTCATAGAACGCCAAGAGCACATCGCGGTCCTTGGTCAGGCAATCGACGGCCTTCTCGTACTTGACCTCGTAGGTCTCAGCAAAGGCTTCGAACGCGACCACGGCATCCTTCTTGGTCTCGGCCATCCAGATCTCCTGGAGCGCGCGCTTGGCCTTGGAGTGAAGGCTCTTCGGCAGCTTGTTCAAGACGTTCGCGGTCTTGTGCACCCAGCAGCGTTGCTCGCGCGTTGTCGGCCAGACTTCGCCGAGCGCCTTCCAAAAACCGAGCGCGCCATCGGCAACCGCGAGCTCAGGCGCGGTCGATAATCCGCGGCGCCTCAGATCGAGTAGCAGCTCGCGCCAGGATTCTGCGCTCTCCCGCATGCCGTCGGTGAAGCCGACGAGTTCCTTCTTGCCTTCTGGTGTCGCGCCAATGATGACCAGGAGGCATTGCGCCTGATCCTCCAGCCTGGCCTCCAAGTGGATGCCATCTGCCCAGAAGTAGACATAGCGCTTTGCCGAGAGATCGCGCTTCTGCCAGCGCTCGTGTTCCTCGGTCCACACGTCCTTGAGGCGGGCGATTGTCGACGCCGAAAGCCCCGGCGCGTCCTTGCCGACGAGCGCGGCCAGAACCTCTTCGAAGTCGCCGGTTGAGATGCCCTTCAAGTAGAGGATGGGAATGAGCACCTCGAGGCTCTTCGTGCGCCGGGCGTAAGGCGGCAGGATGGTTGGGCTGAACCGGATGCGCTCCCCGTCGGCAGCTTCGCGGTCGCGCACGCGCGGCTGGCGGACGGAGACCGGGCCGATACCGGTCATGATCTCACGCTCCGGCAGATGACCGTGGCGCACGACACGACTGAGACCGCCCTCAGTCTTGAGATCAGCATGCTTGGTGAGGAAGCCTGCCACCTCCGCCTCGACGGCCTGGGTGAGCAGCGCACGCGCCCCATTCCGCAAGATCTCGGTGAGCGAATCAGTGAAGGTCCCTGGATGGGCGAGCTGGAAGACGTTATTATCGGTCACGGCGTATCACTCCTTTGCTGGAGAAGTGGAGGCGTCGAACACCCCCACGATACGCCGCCTTACCCCATCACGCCGTCACCAACTTCAGGCCATAGCTCTCAATCCGGGTGAGGACCCTCTTTCTTATTCTAGAGAACCTTTCCTGTCTGCGCATCCACTCCGACCTCGTACACGCCATCGGCGCTCTTGATGTCGAAGGAGTAGCG
>JALYKQ010000259.1 GCA_030774675.1 Gemmatimonadota bacterium
ACGACGGCGGGCAACCGCGACGACGTCGCGACGGAACTCGAGCGGGAACGCTTTGGGCATGTTGACCTTCCTTCCGGTGAGGACGAATCCTCACACATCAGGAGTCAACCGAACCTGCACCAGTCCCCTTCTTGGGAACGGTCGCGTGTTGTGGGCAGCTGTGCCAGAAGCATCCGTCGACGAACACGAGACTCGTTCTCCACGATGGCCAGCTACGGATTCACGCGCGTCACGGACTTGCTTACTCCTGCGATCCAAATGACCCCCGTCGGATCGATCGACGCCGAAGGCGGATTCTTCCACGCGATGCCAGCGGGTATGTCGACCCAGCCGTCGACGCTGTTTGTCGCTGGATTCAAGTGCGAAACGAGGAGCATCCCTCCCTGTGTTTTCACGTCAGTGATGTTGGAGCCGATGAACCAGACTCCGTCCGCCCTCGCGCCGATGGGCGCGAATCCGCCCGCGATCGGGATCGGCGACCCTTCGATGGTCCCGGTCTTTTCGTCTACGCGGATGGCCATCGAGTCCGGTCGCTCGAGCCACACGCTCCCACCACCCGCCGCAAGGAGACCTGCGCTGGCATCGACGGGGATCGTTGCGGTGATCTGGTTGGTCTGAGGGTCGATGCGAAGTAACTCGCTTGGACCAACGGCGTTCCCCGAGGCGTCGGATTCGAGTACCCACACGCTATCCCCGTCGACGGCGACAGCCGTTGCGGTTGTAGGCACGGCAATCGCAGCGACGTGATTCGTGTCGGGGTCGATCTTCACGATCGCGCTTGAGCCATGACGCGATGCGCCCACAGCCCAGATTGCGCCCGCGCCGGCCGTTCTCACTTCGCCATCGACCGGTATCGAGGCGATCGTCGACCCCGTAGCGGGATCGATCCTGAGCAACATCGTGTCCGTGCCAGCCGAGCCGGCTGTTACCCACAGGGAGCCGGCGCCGTCCACGAGAGATGTCGCAGAGCTAGGGATCGCCAGACGCTGATCAACCTGGTTGCTTGATGGGTCGATGCGGACGAGCTCCACGTGAGAAGCGCCGCCATCGGCGCCAACAAGGACCCAAACTCCATCCGTTCCGGCGGTGATGGCGCTCGGTGGTCCCCCAACGTCAATGGTCGCCGCCAGGCTCGGAGAGGGGACCGTTGGGCCGGACACCTGGTGCTGAACATGGGTCGGAGGGCGGAATGCGAGCCAGAGACCCGCAAACGCCCCAGCCGATATGGCCAGCGCGAGGAGGATCGTGAGCAACCGCCAACGAGCGCTCGACGTTGGCCCTGTCTTGGTCACTCCGTTCTGGATCTCGTCCCATGCAAACGCTGGCGGCAAGACATTCCCCGCTACCTTCCTCAGCTGGGCGCGAAGCCTGTCTTCAATTGTCATCCTGCACCTCCCAACGAAGTCGGGATAGGGCCCGACTCGTGTGGCTCTTCACGGTCCCGATCGAGCAGTCAAGCGCCTGAGCGATATCGCGCTCGGACATGTCGAGGTAGTAACGCAAGATGACACAAGCACGCTGCCTCGAGGGTAGGCTGCGTATTGCGCGCCACAGGAGATCGCGGTCCTCAACTGCGGGCTGTGCGTCTTGGTCCTTACGCAGGAGGAACCGGGATGAGAGGCGTCGCTCGATGGAGAGTCTTCGAACGTTGTTCTTCCAGCGGTTGATCATGGAGCGTCGCAGATACGCACCCACTTCACCATCGCTCAACCCGATGATATGCTCAGCGGTAGCGACGAAAGTGTCGTGAGTCAAGTCTTCGGCGTTCTCCCGCGTCCCTGTGAGGAGCATCGCGAGGCGAAGCGTCTCAAGGTAGTGATTCTCGAATGCGAAGCGCAGGGCTTCCGTGGCTGCAGAGCCGCTTCCACTGGTCACTCTCATGGCCATAAAAACACTTGAACCGCCGCCAAGGTTGTCACGAACGACTTGAAACTTTGGCATCGGCCGGGCCTCGTGTTACACCTCCGCGAGTGTCTTCAGCACTTCTGAGACGATTTCCAGGCCTCCCTCTCGATCTCCCGCTACCACCTCTACCTCGATGCCAAACGGCGTGCCGGCGCGAATAGCGATTGGAGCACCGGATGTGATCATCTGACTCCCGTCCGGGACGAAGCCTGGTCTCTGGAGCGAGACCGACCAGGGATCTCCACGGAGAGGCGAGACGTAGGTCGCAACCTCCTGGTATCCAGGCTGGGTGGAGGCGCCGACTAGCAACGGAGCCTCGGCGAGGACGACGGGCGTTTCACCTGGTGATTCCCCAACGATTGAAACGCTGTGCGCAGTCACCCCGGCCATCTCCACCCCGTCCTCTTCCCGAATGTGGGAGTAGATCGCGCCGTTCAGCAGTTGCCAGCGAATCCACCAGAAGGGTGGCGGATCCGGCCGCTGGTAGAGCTCGACGGGTCTCCCGTCCCGGTCGGTCAACATACCCAAGAGAGCGCTTCCGTCTTGTATCTTCGTATCCAAGACAGTGGGGACAAAATCGAACGATCTACCACCCCTTCCGTTCAAGAGCGGCGACGACAGCCAGGGTAATGAAGTAAAGTCGGCGACCAACTGAAACTCGAAGCGAGGCCCAGACGTCAAGAATGAGAACCGTACTTGCTGACTGACCGTGCCCATCTCCCCTCCCACTCTAATGGATCCTCGGTTTCTCCGAATGGCGTCTCCTCACATCAGCATTGAAAGGACGGCAAGAACTAGTACAACGACGAGAGGAATCCTCAGTTTCCGCTCGAGGCCCACGAGCAGGTCCAATTCCGAGAACGCGCCCCGGGGGCGACGCCGAACGGCGACGACCGCTATCGCCATGCCTCGAGCGAGGCCGTAGACGACGCAAATGAGGATCGATTCACAGACATGACGCTGACCGACGGCGACCGCGAGCATTCCGTAGAACGCCGGAGTCACGAGGAAAGTTCTGATTCCCAATCCAAGCTGAAACCCCCATAAATAAGCCACATGCGACATTCGATGTCTTTGCACGAGAGAACCAGGCACTTGGCATGCCCGCTCCGGAATCCATCGGCGAATAGATGGCCGGATCAGCGCTGAAGCGGAGAGCAACGCTACTCCGAGGAGGACTCCGATCCGGAGAGTGGTGACTACTCGAAGAGCTAGCCAGGCTGCCGCCGCACCGACACCGAGCACAAGGCCCCCAAGTGCTGTCCCGATTACGACTAAGACAATTGGCGAGTATCGACTCATTCTCGTGCCGCCGACCGACGGTGTCAGCAGGGAGCTGACCGACCGACCTCATGCGCCGTCGAATTGACAGACACCTACCATTGCCGCCAACACCGCACCCACAATGAGAGTCGTATTCACCTCAACCTCCTCTCAGCACGTCATGATGCTCTTGTCAGCACGTCATGATGCTCTTGCGACATATGCATCGGAATCTGCCTGTGCAAGTCTTGCAGAATGGGGGCTGAGTAGGCCCCGTACAGCAGTCACAGCACCGAACCAAGTGCCCCGTCTCTGCGCAGCAGTCTTCGTCCCAACAATTGTCCTCGGTACCAGACGTGCAATCGAAGCCGGGCCAACGGTTGAGCTTAATACTTATCCTTCTGCTTACGCCCGGATCGCTCGTTTGGCATCTGCCCTCGCTGTTGCAATGCTGGGGATCGCACAACGGCGATGGCCCGCAGGGACCGGGCAATCCGGGGGGGTTGCCCATATCTTCGCAGTTGCAGCTACAGCTAAAGTCCGCGCGAGCCGGTCCTATACCCCATAGCACTCGCGTGAGCCCCAATCCGACGACTGCAGCAACCTGCCCTGTTCTCTTCAAAAACTGTCGCCTCGACACGCCGCTTACCACGCTATCGGAGGCCCGGAGGAGATTCGAGTCAAGCCACAGCAGTGTCCTTGTGCGGACCGGAGCGAAGGCTAGTGTCCATCCGTCCGGCGGTCTGTCCAGTCGGCGTTCCTCGGGAGCCAGTCCAGCCGGTACAACGCCGTGAAGAGTCTTCGTCCGCTTAGGGCCGCGCGAGGTAAGGCGAGTCGACATCGTGGGTCACCCCCTTCGCCAAGATACGTCCATCACCGGCAAGTCGAACGACCAAGGGAGTGGCGGTGACTCCGACTGAGCCCCACAGCTCACCTTCATCGAACATTGCCGGCAGCCCTGTGTTGACGATCGCGGCTCGGAATTGGGGGCTCGCCCGCTTCGCGACAATGAGGATGGGCTCTTCCGAAGCCTCCCGATTGGTCACCTCCGCGAGAAGTCGCTGACAGGAGACGCAACTCTCCATAACGAATGCAACAAGCGTTCCATCCGGGAGGCGGTCGACGCCGAGCGCTCGGGTGACAGCCGCAAGCGCCTTGTTTGGCATGCGTTCGCCAACCTGAGGGCCGCTGGCGACCGCGCCTCGGAAGCGCGACGGTTGCGTGAGCGCAATCTGTCGCATGAACCCCAGCAGGAGCAGGGCAATAGCTCCGAGCGCGGCCCACTGAAGCACTTCATTTACCAACATTGCTCACCTCTCCTTCAGTCCGACCGGCACTGGGCGGCGGGCGACACGATCCATCAATCTCGTTGTCGCTATCAAGGCTCCAAAGAAGATGACTGCCCAAGGCAACGCACGGACGTCCATGACGCCACCGCGAGTCGCCACGGTCACCGCCATGACAAGGAGAAGGCCGTTCCTCCAAAGGAGCCCTAGACGCGACTCCGCGTTCATTACGAGCCAGAAGCATTTGCAATCGGCTGATGATTCGTAATGAATCTTCCAAGCGGCGATGGAGTACGCAACCACGAGGAGGCTAGCCACTTCCCCACCCCAGGGGGGCCAGTGGATCAAGAGAGCTGCTGTGACGCCGTTGGCAAGCAATGAGAGTTCGATCAGAAGGCTTGCCTTGCGTCTCCTCCAAGCGCTGACCAAGATGACGGGGTGCCACTCTGACGTGCCTGATCGGATAGTTCGTACACCCTCGGCGAGTGCGAGCCCGAAAATTGTGACCAGCAGAATCCGGACTCCACCGACAACCTCGCCACCTGTGGCCACAATTGCCCCCCTGCCGGGCCGCCACCACTTAAGGCTCGCCGATGGCACCCCGACCTAAGCATCACACAACCTAGAACTGGGCGTCATAGAATGCAAACTGGTCTTCCCCCAGTTCGGAGGAGTTCCGTTATTGGATTCCTGTGCCCAGAGACAAGGAGCACAGGGATGGGAAGACGCGGGTATCCGCCAGAGTTCCGGCGCAGGGTCTTGGATCTGATCGACGCCGGCCGCAAGGTCAGAGACGTTGCGCGTGAGCTCAGGATCAGCGAGCAGACGATCTACGTTTGGCGCAAGCAGCACCGCATCGACCAAGGTTTCGAGCCTGGTCTTTCGAGCGCGGAGCGCGCTGAACTCGCTGCGGCTCGCCGGAGGATCAGCCAACTGGAGACCGAGCTCGAGATCGCGCGTCGAGCCGCTGAGCTGCTGAAGGATGCGAAGCCCCCAAAAGATCGGTTCGCGGCCATCAAGACGATGGCCGCGGAGGGTCTCCCGACCCAGCCCGCGTGCCGGATGCTTGAAGTGTCTGAGTCGGGCTTCTACGCGTGGCGTGATCGGCCGCCTTCTGAGCGACAGATCCGTCACGCCTGGCTCACTGACCTGGTCACCGAGGTCCACTTTGCGTCCCGACAGACCTACGGCAGTATCCGCGTGCACGCCGAGCTCAAGCTCGGCCGCGGGATCGATGTCGGCCGGCACCAGGTGGAGCTGGTGATGCGTCGTGCAGGTCTGCGCGGGATCGTGGGCCGGCGCAAGCGCCCGCGCATCGAGCGACCCGATGCGATAGCCCTCGACCTCGTCGAGCGCACCTTCGCTCGGAGTGCGCGCGACGAGCTTTGGGTGACCGACATCACCGAGCATCCGACCCGGGAGGGCAAGGTCTACTGCGCGGTGGTCCTGGACGCGTTCTCCCGTCGTGTCGTCGGATGGTCGATCGATTCCTCGCCGACCGCGGCACTGGTCACCAACGCGCTCGAGATGGCGATCGATTTGCGGGACTCCTAACGTTCCCGTGGGTGGAGTAGCCCACAGCGTGACCCGCTCTCACCCGGGACTGGTGCAGGTTCGGTTGACTCCTGATGTGTGAGGATTCGTCCTCACCGGAAGGAAGGTCAACATGCCCAAAGCGTTCCCGCTCGAGTTCCGTCGCGACGTCGTCGCGGTTGCCCGCCGTCGT
>JALYKQ010000260.1 GCA_030774675.1 Gemmatimonadota bacterium
TCAATACCCGCAGACGATCACGGCGAAGGTGACCGGAGCGAAGCCGCGCACCTATTACGAGGCGGCTCCGGGATCGGAGGCGGCGCCCACTGTTGATTTTGGCACCAGGCCGACCGCACCGGCGACGCCCGCCAGCCCCCGAAAGCCCTAGCTTCGCGTCCGGCACAGGAAAGAAATCGCCGGCGTCGTTGGCCCGCGATTTCTTGTAAGTGGCTCATTAAACAGCGCAAACCATCCAGCCCGCAGGCTATCCCTTCCCGTTTCCCTTGACACTTGTTGTGCGGGGTCGTAAATAGAAAGACCCTAGAAACCCGCAGAGATCCTACTACTCTGCGCGGGCTTGCTGCGCCTGTGCTGCAAGTCTCACCCATCCAATGCTGGAGACAGGCATGAAAAGAACACGGTTGTCCATTTACTCACTGCTGCTGCTGATGCTGTTCAGCGCCAGCGCCTTTGCGCAGGCGCGTCGCCTTAGCGGACGCGTTACTGTCGAAGGGAGTGGTGAGCCCCTAGTTGCAGCGAGTGTCAACGTCGTCGGCACATCGCTCGGAACCTACACCGACGATCAGGGCCGCTTCTCCCTGAACGTCCCCGATGGCCCCGCGACGCTCCGCATCCGGCGCATCGGCTACACACAGAAGACGGTCGCTGTTCCCGCTGGCGCGACCGAAGCCAACATCGGTCTCAGCCGTGACGTGCTGCAGCTCGAGACCCAGGTTATCACTGGAACCGCAACGACCGTCTCCAGCGCCAACGCTGCGAACGCGGTCACGGTGATCTCGGGCGAGAAGCTCAATCGCGCGCCAGCCCAGACCATCGACTATGCCCTTCAGGGCAAGATTCCGGGCGCGGTCGTCACCCAGAACTCCGGCGCGCCGGGCGGCGGTGTACAGGTACAGCTTCGTGGAGTGTCCACGATCAACTCCAGCTTCCTCCCGCTTTACGTGATCGATGGCGTCATCGTCGACAACTCGTCGATCGCCAACGGGATCAACGCGATCACTCAGGCGGCGGGCGGAAATTTCGCGTCCAGCCAGGACCAGCGGGTCAACCGCACCGCGGACATCAATCCAAATGATATCGAGAGCATTCAGGTGCTCAAGGGACCCTCGGCCAGCTCGATTTACGGCTCGAGAGGTACGAACGGCGTAATTATCATCACCACCAAGCAGGGTCAGGCGGGGAAAACGTCGCTCGACCTGACGCAGCGCTTCGGAACGGCGCGCATCTCGAACAAGATCGGATCGCGTTGCTTCGGCTCCGCCCAGGAAGTGGACGACGCCGGCTACGATTCGACGGGCTTTGGCGCCGCGACCAATAAGTGCCACGATTATGAGCAGGAGCTCTACGGAGAGCACCCGTTCAACTATCAGACGATCGGCTCGCTTCGCGGCGCGACCTCCAGCGGGACGAACTACTTCGTCTCGGGCCTGGTCCAGCACGACGGCGGTCTGGTCCGCAACGACAACTATAACAAGCAGTCGCTGCGCGTAAACGTCGGACAAAAGGTTGGCTCTCGTCTCAACCTTCGGGCGAATACCGAGCTGATCCACTCGCTCACAGCGCGAGGTATCAGTGGAAACGACAACACCGGCATCAATCCATACACGACGTTCTCGCAGATGCCGTCGTTCCTCGATCTGCGACGCCAGCCGGACGGAACTTTCCCGGTTGGACTGGCAGTCGTCAACAACAATAATCCATGGCAGAACGCGGAACTGATCAAGACTCCTGAAGATGTGTTCCGTCTTCTTGGCAGCGGAGTGCTTTCGTACAACCTGGTCTCGGCTGAGCGGCAAACGCTCGACTTCACGCTGAGCGGTGGTATGGATGCCTATTCCGATCACGCGAAGGTCATCTCGCCGGCGACCGGCTACATTGAGCAGGTGAACGCGCTGCCGGGCACCATCGTGGCCAACAACTCGAACATTTTTACCGGCAACGTCGGGGCGAACTTCACGCACCGCCTCATCCGCAGCGCTTTTACCGCTACGACGTCGGCGGGCATAGGCCAGGTCCGCCGCAACGTCGATATTCTCGGGAACACCGGACGCGGCATTTTCCCGGGCGTCACCAACGTAGCGTCCGCGACCCAGATCTTCACCACCGAAGCCCAGGACATCGTCAAATCGCAGTCGATCTTCGGTCAGGAAGAGTTCCTGACGATGGGAGAGAGATTGCTCCTCACGGCAGGTGTCAACGCGGAGCGCACCAGCAACAACGGTGATCCCAAGAAGTATTATGGGTACCCGAAGTTCTCGGCATCATACCGTGTGCCGGTTCCGACGGCTAGGATCGACGAGATGAAGTTGCGGCTCGCGTACGGAAGGGCCGGCAACCAGCCCCTCAGTGGAAAGTTTACGTTCCTCACGAATCTGATCGAAGAAGGCGTGACTGGCTTCCGCGCGTCGACAGTCAAGGGCTTTCCGGACGTCAAGCCGGAGACGGCGACCGAGATCGAAGGTGGATTCGACCTCACCCTCTTCACCGGCCGCGCCAGATTGTCGGCGACCCAGTTCCGGAAGCAGATCGACAATCTTCTGCTGACGGCGGCAGTCGCTCCGTCCACGGGCTTCACGAACCAAACGATCAACGGCGGTCAAATCGTCAACCACGGCACCGAGCTGGAGCTGGAGATGACGCCGATCCGAACCGACAACTTGTCATGGGTGTCGGGCACCACTTACTCGAGCGCGAAGGGCAAGGTCACGCGTCTTCCGGTTCCGGGATTCATTCCGGCGTCGGGGTCGTTCGGCAGCCGGTTCGGCAACGCCTTCGTCAAGGAGGGGCAGCTCATCACGGTCCTACAGGCTGTGAACGGCTGCACGGCGCTCAACGCGGCCGGGACGGCATGTCCGTCCGCGAATCGCGTTCTGACATTCGTAGGGAATTCGGCTCCCGACTACGAGATGGGATTCACCAACGACTTCACCTTTGGATCATTCCGACTCTCATCGCTGGTTGATTGGAGAAAGGGTGGCCTCGGGGTGAACCTGACCAATGACTATTTCTATGGCAGCGGCCTGGCAAAGGACACCCTGCTGGCCCAGACGCAGCTGGCTGCCTTCGCGAAGGGAGTGGATGTCTGGGTTGAGAACAGCGGATTCGTCAAGCTCCGCGAGCTGACGCTCGGCTACGAGCTGCCCGCGTCGATGGCTTCGCGCCTCTTCAACGGCCATGCCCAGAACGCGCGGATCGAACTGAGCGGACGGAACCTTGCCACTTGGACGAAGTATACAGGTCTCGACCCAGAGGTCTCGAACTTCGGCAATCAGGCTCTTGGCAGGTTCCAGGACGTCACACCGTATCCGCCAAGCCGGCTGTTCTACCTCACGATAGCGACAACCTTCTAACCGAGCGATCATTCAGATGAAGCGATATACAACTATTGGCCTCGCGGCGGCTGCATTGGTCGCTGCGGGATGCAAGGACAACCCGGTGGCGAATCCGATCGATGCGCCAACCGTCGGTGCCTTGAGTGGGGCGCTTACGCGCGTGACGCTGCAGCAACTGGCGACGGGCGCGCTGGCGCAGGACCGCTTGGCGGCGAACGTGTTCGCGTACGCAATCGAGGGCGGAATCTTCGCCCGCGATGTCTATCGAATCGATGCTTCCGAGCCGCGGTTCGTTCAGGAGACGTTGGGTGGAAATCCTGACCCTGGCAGCTTTGCGGGTGGTGGGGCGTGGACGAACTATTACGTTGCGATCCGCGCCGAGAACACTATCATCCAGGCCCTGGCTAACGCGCCCGCGTCCCAATTCACCACAGCGGAGGTTGATGCGACGCGCGGGTTCATCCGCACGATGAAGGCGCTCGAGTACTGGCGCGTGATAGAAATGCATGACTCGGTCGGAATGGCCATCCAGGGTGACGATCCGTCCGCAGTCACTGATATCAGGTGCAAGGCAACCGTGCTTACCTACATTGCCTCACTGCTGGACAGCGCCAATGCAGATTTCACCGCGGCTGGCGGCACGACGGAGCTTCCGTTCACCCTGCCTTCGGGATTTACGGCGTTCGGGCGCGACTACTCGATCGTCTCCAACCTCGTGAAGTTCAATCGCGGGCTGAAGGGTAAGGTCGACTTCTACCGTGGATTGGATCGTAAGAATCCCACGCCTGCCTTGTTCGCAACCGCGATCACGGAGCTGACGCAGGCTCTCGGTGGCGCCGCTCCAGGCGCGGTACCGAAGGCTGATTTCACGAAGGGGCCCTACTACGTTTTCGTGCCGGGTGGATCTGAAAACACGGCCAACACGATCTCGGACTCGAAGATCGGATTGAACCCACTTGTCGGCGATAGCGTGCAGGCGGGTGATACCCGGGCTTCGAAGATCGTAGCGCGCACCCCGCTCTCGGGCTTCGGAATCGCGACGAGCATCACTTACGTTGGGGCTGTAGCCAGCACGGTGAATCAGTCTGCCCCTCTCGCCATCCTGCGAGACGAGGAGTTGGTTCTGCTGAGAGCCCAGGCTTACATCGAAGCAGGCCAGCTGGCGAATGCGATCCTGGACATCAACGATGTCCGGACAAGTTACGGTCTGGCACCTGTAGCGCCCGCTACGAAAGCTGCCGCGATCGACGCAGTTCTTTATGAGAAGCGGTATTCGCTTCTGTTCGAAGGCCCGCAGCGCCTGGATGACTTGAGGGAATACGGTCGTTTGAACGCTACGTATCTTCGGAAGGAGACTTCAACTGACCCGTTTAACGCGGCTCTTCCGATTCCGCGCGCCGAGCTCAACGCACGCGGATTGACGACGAACCCGGCCTGCACTCCGTGATGATGGCGGAGGCGGCATAGTTTTGTAGCGGCCGGCTCGGGGTGACTATCCCGAGCCGGCTTTGTTTTAGAGGGGCTTGGATTATGCAACGCCCATCCTCGAACGTAATTTTGGCAGGTGGAGGTTTTATGCTCGCGCGCTGGGTAGTCGCACTACCGCTCGCCATTGCAGTAGGATGCTCGCACCCGCAGCTTGGTCCTGGCGAGGTATTCAACTCACAGGTGATCACCGAAGACGAGATCGTTGCATCCCGGGCTTCGACCGCGTACGAAGTAATACACAAACTGCGAGCCAACTTCCTTACCAATCGGGGTGAAACCAGCTTCAACAAGAGTGAGTCCCGCCCGTATCCAACCGTGTACCTCGACGATCAGGAATTCGGACCGATCAGCACTCTCGCGAGCATTCCCGCGTCGCAAATCACCATGATTCGCCTCTATCGCGTTTCCGAGGCGAGCGCGAAATACGGGAGTCATAACACGAGCGGAGTGATCGCGATCACCACGCGACGGTAGCAGTAGATTCGGGGATCCACAGAACTGCTGTCGGAGCTGTCGTGATCATGGAGGCCTGATGATCCGCGCGCGTTTCCTTGTCGCCTCACTGTCGGGGGTTGTCTTCGCATGCGCTCCGCCTGGAGCGGGGGCGCGGCGCGCTGAGGACTCTCAGCTCATCACAGAGGACGAGGTCGAGGCATCGCGAGCTCCAACCGCGTACGAGGTGATCCAGAAACTGCGCGCGAACTTCCTGAGCTATCGCGGCGAGACGAGCCTCAACCGCAATAGCTCGCAACCCTACCCCACCGTGTACGTCGATGGCCAGGAGTTCGGTCCGCTAGCAACACTCCGCAACATACAGGCGTCCCAGGTGTCGACCATCCGTCTTTACCGCTCGTGGGAAGCGACCACGAAGTTCGGTACCGGCAACATGGGTGGAGTGATTGCGGTAACGACCCGGCACTAGAGTTTTCGCTCTGAAAGCGCACCAGGTCGCCGCGGTCCTGGTGGATTTTTCTCTCTTGCCCCGCCCGGCACTTAGACATACGTTTTTTTCTCTCCCTTCCTTAGCGGCGTAGTCGCGCTGCTCCTCACACTCGACGAGGAGTTTGAGTATGGATCTACCGTCGTATTCCCCCGAAAGCACACGGACACGTGTGATTTGCAGAACCAGAGCGCTTCGCGCGCTCTTTCGAGCGCTGCTGGCGCTGGTTCCCATGCTGCTCGCGCCCATAACCACGGCGCACGCGCAGGGTGGTACCGTTTCCGGAGTCGTACTCGATCGCAGCCAGACTCCCCTCCCGAATGCGCAGGTCACCGTGCGTGGGACGCAGCTCGGGACCCAGACCGACGCCAACGGGCGATTCAGGATCTCCGGCATTGCCGGGTCGAGCGCTGTGCTCGATATCAGGCGTCTTGGCTTCAAGGCCACATCGATTACCGCATCGGTCGGGTCAGAAGCCCGTGTCAGCATGGATCCGGCGAGCATCAACCTCGATGCAGTCGTCGTCACCGGACAGCCGGGTAGCACCAACAAGCGCACATTGGGGGTGGACATCGCGCAGATCGATGCTTCGACCATCACTGCCAAGGCGCCGATCAACAACGTGCAGAATCTCATCAACGGCCGCGCACCGGGAGTCACAATTCTCCAGAACTCGGGCGTGGTCGGATCCGGAGCGACGGTCAGAATTCGCGGCGTATCGAGTTTTGCCCTGTCGAATCAGCCGCTCATTTACGTTGACGGAGTTCGCGTCGACAATGCGCAGGGCACCGGCCCTCAGAATCAATCCTTCGGTGCCAGCACAACCACCCGCTGGAACGACTTCAACCCCGACGACATCGAAAGCATCGAGATCGTTAAAGGTCCCGCTGCGGCACCAACGAATTCGCCAATCAGGAAAGCAGAATCTTCACGAACTACGGACCTGACCCGGTCACCGGTCAGATCGTCGCACTGAACATCGCCAAGCG
>JALYKQ010000261.1 GCA_030774675.1 Gemmatimonadota bacterium
CGGGGCATTCTGCGTGAAGATCTTTTCTACCGCCTCCGGGTGGTGCTGATCAAGCTGCCTCCCCTCAGAGAGCGCGCTCAGGACATTCCGCTGCTTGCCAATTATTTCCTCTCGTACTACTGGGAGCGTCATCGCGCGAGGGAAAAGATGCCGAGGTTCAACGAGGCGAGCATGGATCTGCTCGCGTCGAAGCAGTGGCCCGGCAACGTACGTGAGCTTCAAAACGTAATCGAGTACCTCGCGGTGCTGGCCGAGCCGGGAGCTCCGATTCTTCCGGCGGACATTCCGTTTTACGAGCATCCTGTCGCAAACGCAGTCGAGAACGCGATACCGTCTTCCCTTTTTGAGGAGGGCTATCACGTCGCCCGGGAGAAACTGGTGAGCAACTTCGAGAAAACGTATCTCTCGAGAGTCGTGGATCGCGCCGGCGGAAACATGTCGAAGGCAGCGAGAATGGCCAGCATAGACCGGACTACCCTCTACAGGCTGATCGAGCGATACAGCCCGGCCCGGGAAGAATTCGCAGAAGCTGGCGATCCCGCCGCGCCGAGGTAATTCGAGTGCGTGGAGCTGAAGCCGCATCCACAACACAAAGCAACCTCGGTCCTCGCAATCCGGTCATCGGCGAGCTCCAGAAGCCGATAGACATAGCTCCCGGGGTATGGGGGGCGTTCGACCGGGCAATCGAAGAGACCAAGGAGGTATTCAGCGGCGCGGTGGTGCCGGAAGATCTCCTGCCCTTTTTGAGCTCCCTGCAGGATGCAGTGCGATGCACGGTCCAGGGAACGGCGACGCGTCCGCCGTTGGCGCATCCGTCTATCTCGACGACGCAGGTGCTCGAATGTGTGAGACGGAGATTCGTCGACGCCGTTCACTCGGAGCGCGCTCCCGACGCTCAGCAGGCGATTCACATTCTGAGCGCGCTCGGTCACGTGCAATGTCTTCTCGATGTAACGTCGCCTGAACAGACACCGGATCTTCTCGCCGGTCGAGACGCGGCCGCTCTCCTCATAGAGATAGCGCACGACATGAGATCGCCACTGGCGGCGATTCTTTTTCTGCTGGACATGCTCCGAACAGAACGCAGCGGACCCATAAATGATCTGCAGAAGCAGCAGCTCCGCCTGATCTACGGGGCGTCGTTCGGAATCATGCAACTTGCCTGTGACATGATCGACTCCGTGCGCGGCGCTGCACGTCTGGTTGGTGAGCGCCCAACGGACTTCTCGATCGCGGAAACTCTGTACTCCATCAAGGAAATCGTGCAGCCGATGGCGGAGGAGAAGGGGCTCGGCCTGGAGCTTATACTGCCAGCTGACGACGCGCGCACTGGTTTGCCGGCTGCAATACATCGGATACTACTGAACCTGGCCAGCAACGCCATCAAATTCACGGGTAGCGGCGTTATCACGATCGGCGCGAGCCAGGTCTCGCCGACTATGGTGGAGTTCTCGGTCCAGGATTCGGGACGGGAGATTCCAGCCCAAGTGATGGAGCAGCTCTTTCGCCCGTTCCGGCGGTCCGACGCGAGGCGGACACGCACCTTCTCGAGCGCGGGTCTGGGACTCTCAATTTGCCACAAGTTGGCGCTCACTCTCGGAAGCGAGCTGCGGGTGACCACCACCCCAACGAAAGGCACGCGCTTTCACTTCCGGATGGTCCTGCCGCTGGTAGAGCTGTAGCGCTAGCGCTCGTATAGCAGGGTCCTGATTCACCTCATCCGGGGTCAGGCACCTTTCGCCGTCGGTGATCGGCGATCCTTCGTTGCTTCACCGGGATCAGGGTGCTCGACCGTACTTTCCTCTCGGGCGTCTTCGAGCGGAATCCACCGTTCTGCCCATGTCCCGATCTCGCGCAATGCGTTCTGGAGCGAGCGGCCCTTGTCGGTGAGTTCATACTCGACGCGAACCGGGGTATCGGCGATCACCCAGCGGGTCACCAGGTCTTCCGCTTCGAGCGACCGGAGCCGCTCGGAGAGCATTCGATCCGTAATGTCCGGGATCGCGGCCTTTATGAGTGCGTAACGCGTCTTCCCCTGCAGAAGGGTCTGAATGATAGCGCCCGTCCAGCGACTGCCGATGAGCTCGACAGCGCGGTGGAAACGAGAGCAGACAGGTGAGCCGATACCGGACATGAGCATAAAATAAGGAGGCCAGCGCTTGACACAAGTAACTTACTAAAGTATACTAGCTTATATCTAGTAAGTCTAGTGGCTGGTTAGGCCCTGACCGGAGTACCTAACTGCCAATTCAACCCGTACAGATCGAGAGGAAAGCATGACCGCAACTCAGACAGCTCCCGCAGCAGGGACCAAGACCACCTGGAAGCTCGACCCGTCGCACACCGCGGTCGAGTTCTCGGCCAAGCACCTGATGATCACGACCGTCAAGGGCAGGATTACGGATGTGGAAGGAACGATCGTGAGCGATGAAAGGGACCCCAAGAATTCTTCAGTAGAGGCCGTACTCAAGGCTGCCAGCATCGACACCCGAACCGACCAACGCGACCAACACCTACGCTCGGCGGATTTCCTGAACGCGGGACAGTTCCCCGAGATCAGATTTCGCAGCACCAGAATCGACGGGGATAAGCAGAGCTTCAAGCTTACGGGAGACCTGACGATCCGCGACGTCACGAGGCCGATAACCCTGGATGTCCAGTTCGAGGGGCAGACGAGAGATCCGTGGGGCGGTGAGCGGGTCGGGTTCAGCGGCAGCGGCAAGATTGACCGTCGCGATTTCGGCCTGACCTGGAATCAAGCACTCGAAACCGGCGGCGTAGTCGTCGGAAACGACATCAAGATCAATCTCGAAGTGGAAGCAGTCAAAGTCGACTGAGCGACTTGGAAGATAGCAATCTAACAAAGTGGGTTGCGCGGCTGCGCACCCACTTTTTGCATATATCGGATCGATGAAGCCTTCACCCGCGTGGAACCATTGATCATCTTCGAGAAGTGAAATCGCTCTCCAGGAATTGGCGCTTGGCGGTGCTCCTGCCTGCTCTAATAAGTTCGCGCAACGCTCGAACCCAAGAAGTCGACTTAGTTAAACACGTATCGAACACAAGCGTGCCTGTCGATGTTATCTTGGTTGCCCATCAGGATGACTGGCAGCTCTTCATGGGCGACGCCATCGCGCGGAGGCTGCGGAGCGGGGGCAAAGCAGTGTTCATCTATCTTACCTCTGGGGACGACGGGCGGGACTCACTCTATTGGGGCACGCGCGAACGGGCGGCGCTCGCGTCAACACGGGTTGCTGGTGCTGGGCCGCCGGCCGCGAATTCCCCCGATGGCGAATGCTCGATCGCAACCGCTCTCGGCCACGCGATCAGGAAATGCGTGCTCGGCAATACTGAATCCTATTTTTTTCGCTTGCCGGATGGACGAAGAGACGGAATGGGATTCGCTCGCCATTCCTATCAAAGCCTGCGGAAGCTGCGCCGGAAGCGCATACTCTCCATAACTGCCGTTGACAGTAGCGCTGCCTACACCAGCTGGGCTGACCTGATGTCCACCGTGGGAGCGGTGATCGGTGAAAGCTCGCCGGATCGAACAGTCACGATCCACTCGAGCGATCCGAGTGTGATAGTGAATCCGCATGATCATTTCGATCACCGCATGTCAGGTCTTCTCGTCGCCGATTCACGCGGGAAGAACAGCTGGAACGTGGTGTACTATACCGGTTACGCACTGGCGACACGTGCCGCCAACCGTTCACCGGATCAGGCGAGGCAAAAGGTGGCGATTTTCCAGGCCTATGACGGCGTGATGAGCCGAGCCAATCCGAAGTGGAGCGCCTATCGGGAGCATCCGGCATTCTACTCTGAATGCATGCTGCGGACATACGCGCGCACTCTATCGCGGCGGTGAGGCTCGCTCGGTGTGCATCGATGCCAGGTGTAACTTTCACCTGTCGGGGATATCCGTTGACGCCTTGAATCGCTGCGCTTGCCGAGTCATCATCGCCTGAGCACGGGCCCTATCCTACTTTAGCTCCTCACCCATATTCGGCCACAAAGGAGCGTCAATGCGTCGAGGTCTGGTCGTTGGAATGACTTTGCTGGCCGTCCAGCAACAGGCAGCGGCACAGTGCAAGGTAGGAACAGACAGCAACGAAGGGAAACTCCTCGCGTTCTACACAGCTCCCATCGTTTTTTCGATGGCAACCGCTCCCCAGGAAATGCCCCCGGGCAGCGTCAGAATTGGCGCCGAGGGAGCGTACATCCCCAAGCCGGACCCCGCGATCGAGCAGACGGGAGCGTGCTTCACGCAGAAGAGCGAGCACACTTCGCTCTCACCCGTCTTCGGGAGACCCAGAATTACCGTTGGCGGTCCGTTTGGCTTTGCATTGGAGGCCGCATACCTTCCTCCCGTGACGATCGCCCGAGCGAAGCCCAATCTCTTCAGCTTCGCGATCTCGCGCGCCCACCATCTTGCCGTTGGTCCGGCTCTGAGCGGAGCGACTCTCCTGGTGCGCCTCCATGGAACGTTTGGAAACGTAAAAGGTGCGATAACGTGCCCGCGATCACAGCTGCAGCAAAGCACTCCATCGAGCCCATGCTATGGAACGAGCCCGTCGAAGGACACCTTTCATCCCGACATGTTCGGTGCGGAAATCGCCGCAGGGCTGGCCCCGGGATCAGGTGGGATTTCTTTCTACGCTGGCGCCGGAGCCAACCGAATCGATCCGCACTTTCAGGTTGGATTCACCGATGCGAATGGGAATGTCGACAACACCGAGGTTCAGCTCCAAAAACCTCTTACCCGTGCAGCGATCTTTGGCGGTGTGACAGCGGTCCTTCGCCAAAGTCTGGATGTAGGTGCGCAGATCTATTCTGTGCCCGCGGATGCAACGCTGTTTCGGCTGAATGGGGGAGTTCGCTTCCGCTAGCGAGACCGCCTGCCCTCTACCGAAATCGCCCAAAAACGCGATCGAGATCAGAAGGAATAAAGGACCAGGCACGACTCAAGCAAACGGACGTCCGGGATTCTCTAGCGTATCGCGGGTACTGGTTAGATATTCTAGGAACAGATGTCCGCCCTCTTTGCCACCAGTCAGAGGGTCGGTAGAACTATTTGCTCGAAGGCCGTGACCGCACTCTCGGAAAGCACCATGAAGGAGTTACGGACCGCACTCATCGAGCAACTGAAACAGCCAGACGGGCCGACCCCGGAGCTGGCTAGCCTCCTTCGGAAGATTGCTCACGAGGCGCACGAGCGGAACATTCTTCCCGAGGAGCTGATAGTTGTTTTGAAGCAGTTGTGGAACTCTCTGGCAGAGTCGTTGCGACCACAGAATGCGGATCAGTACGAACGTGTCCGTCAGCGCCTGGTGACGCTTTGTATTCAGGCGTATTACGCCGAGTAGAGCAACCGGGATATTTTGCACGCGTGCCATGATCGAGCGCGGCACATCTCTGGCGTTGAGTAAGTGACGTGGCAACAGCAATCCCGCCCAAGGCTCCACCAACAATTCTGAGTCGTCTGTTCGGCCGTTCGCGGAACGGTGCTGGCGAAGAACTCGTCGGTCCGATCCGCGGCGAAGTCCTGGGTGCAGAGCGACTCGGAGAAAGAGCTCGTGCCGTCGCACGCGGGCACCACCTGCTGCCAGCGCAAAAGCAGCGAGGGGTAGGACCGCTGCTCCTTCGGCTGGAGGACACGAGAAATGTTCTCGATCGTGTCTATCACCAGCTAAACACCGGTGCCGAGCATGGTCTCGACATTAGTCCGGCCGGCGACTGGCTGCTCGACAATTTCTACATCGTTCAGGAGCACATACGGGAGATCCGGACAAATCTTCCGAGGGGCTACTACGAAGAGCTTCCCAAGCTTGCTACCGGATCTCTGGCCGGATATCCGCGGGCGTACGAAGTAGCGATCGAGCTGATCGCCCACACCGAGGGCCACCTCGACCTCGATAACATCACGCTCTTCGTGCGTGAGTATCAAACTGTCACGGCGCTCCGCATGGGCGAGCTGTGGGCCATTCCCACGATGCTCCGTCTCGGCCTTGTCGAGAACATCCGACGCATGGCACTGCGAGTCGCGGCGCGCTTGCAGGAAGTGGAGTCAGCCGATCGCGCCGCGACCGTGCTACGTGAGGCGAGCGAAGAGTCGCAGCAGGCGCTGGCCGCGGCACTTGCCGCGTTTGTCGACAATCATCCGCCATTCACGCCCACCTGGGTCGCCCGATTCCTCCAGCAGGTTCGGTCTTACCAGACGAACTTCACGCCGCTGATCTGGCTCGAGCAATGGATTGCCGAAGACGGCCCAAGCGCCGAGGAAGCTGCGACGCGCTCGAATCGCCGGGTGGCGCTGACTCAGGTCACTGTTGCGAACAGCATCACGAGCCTTCGCACGATATCCCGACTCGACTGGAAGGATTTCGTAGAGGCCCAGAGCGCGACGGAGAAGATCCTCCGCCAGGATCCGAGCGGCCACCATCAGTCGATGACGTTTGGAACGCGCGATCATTACCGTCACATCGTCGAGCACATCGCGAAGCGGGTAAAACGCACCGAGGAGGAAATCGCAGGGGAAACACTGGCGTTGGCGAAGCTTGCCGACCCGAGTGATGTGAGGCACGCGCACGTCGGCTATTTCCTGGTCGACAAGGGCCGGGCCGTTCTCGAGGAACGGGTCGTTTATACTCCGCCGCCGGGTGAAAGGCTGTATCGATGGACGCAACGCCATCCGAATACGCTGTACTTCGGCGGGATATCGCTCTTCACCACTCTGGCGCTCGCGGTGATTCTGGAGGCGATCGAGGGTGCGCCCATAACGGTACAGATAATCATCGGCCTGGTCTCACTCATCCCTGCAAGTGAGATCGGTATCAGCGTGATCAATCAGCTGATTACGCTCTTGATGCCGCCACGTCTCATGTCAAAGCTCGAGCTCAGGGACGACGGCATTCCGGAAGACTACATGACGGCGGTGGTTGTTCCGACGCTTCTCGCCAGCGTTCACGGCGTGGAAGAAGCGCTCGAGCATCTCGAGGTACAGTATCTCGCCAATCGCGATCCCAACCTGCATTTCGCGATCCTGAGCGATTTCACCGATTCGTCGACCGAACACAGGCCCGACGACGAGGCGATACTCGCGGCCGCAACGGCAGGAATCAAATCCTTGAACGCGAGGTACGGGGTGTCGGGCGAGGATGTGTTTTTCCTTTTCCATCGGCCCCGGCTCTGGAATCCTAAGCAGGGAGTGTGGATGGGCTGGGAGAGGAAGCGGGGGAAACTTGCCCAGTTCAACAAATTCCTGAGGGGTGGAGCGAGGGAGGCATTCAGCACCGTCGTCGGCGATACGGCCAGACTTGGATCCGTTCGCTATGTGATCACACTCGATTCCGACACCGTACTGCCGCGCGACGCAGCGCAGCTGCTGGTCGGTACCATCGCGCATCCGCTCAACCGCGCGCAGTATGATCCCAATATTGGACGCATCGCGCAGGGTTACGGGATCATCCAGCCTCGAGTCGGGGTGTCCCTCACGAGCGCGCATCGCTCGTATTTCGCGGCGATCCATTCAGGTCATCCGGGGGTCGATCCATACACGACCGCCGTATCCGATGTGTATCAGGATCTCTACGGTGAGGGGAGCTTCACCGGAAAGGGCATCTACGATGTTGACGCGTTCGAAGAAGCGACACACGGGAGATTCCCCGAGAATACGCTGCTCAGCCACGATTTGATCGAGGGAAC
>JALYKQ010000262.1 GCA_030774675.1 Gemmatimonadota bacterium
GGAGTACCCCAGGCCTGACGGAGCAACGAAAGACACCGCATGCCGCTGCTACCTTCGGGGTCCTGACGGAGTTAGCGGGCTCGCGCCCTCCGGGACCTGGGGCAACTGAAATATACGGCACTGCGGACTCCGGACCAACTACCACTGCGGACCGCGGACTAACTGCGGACTGCGGACTAACTGCGGACTGCGGACTAAGCACGAAGCAAAAAGGAAAGCCCCGCCGTTCCTGGCGGGGCTTTCCATTGCTCGACCGGAGGTGCTCGTGCCCGGTAGGTGAGGAGTTAATGCTTCTTTACGGTGACCGTCGGTGTCTTGATCTTCGCGGAATCCATCGTGACCTTCGGGACCGCGACCGTCGTGGTCTGGGTGCCGACATCGACCGTCGGTGTGTGAATCGTATCCGTCTGAGTTCCAACTACAGGCTTCTCAACCTGGTACTCTCCCTCGCCGGTCTTCTTGCAGGCGGAGATGGAGACGACGGCCAGCACGGCCGCGACTGCTGCTAACTTGCGCACGAGACGCCCTCCAAAAAGTGTGTTCGCCGGAAGACCCGGCAACATCGCCAATAATACTCAATCCTCGAACGCCTCGCGCTGCTTCTTCCGCACGCGCCGAAGCTCGTATACCTGTGCCACTTCGCCTCCTATGATGAATAGGAAGGAAGCGTAGTAGACCCAGATTACGACAATTACCAATGCAGCGACCGTGCCGCTGTAGAAAGAACCGGGGTTGAAGGAGTGCACATAGGCCGAAAAGGCCCGTTTGGCGAGCTCCAGCATCACGCTAGTAAAGAGCGCGGCGATCAGAGCCGTTTTCCAGCGGATCTTCCGGTGGGGTAAAAACTTGTACAAACAGAAGAACATCGTCGCGATGAAGGAAAACGCCAGGATCTGGCCAAGGTTGTACTCCAGCTGCCCCATCAGCTCCTTCCGGATGCCCAAGTCGGCCAGGACGAGCACCCCGCGGGTCGTGGCGATCGCCAGGTAGGCACTCAAGGCCGTGTACGCGACCAGGAGCAGGCTCGACACCAGGGTCATCTCGATATCGAAGATCTTGCCGGCGATGATCCCGCGATCGGTATCGATGTCGAAGATCGCGGCGAGCACCGTGCGGAGCGATCCGAACAAGCGGGTGGAGAACCAGATGAAGCCAATCGCGCTAAAAATGGTGAGCGAGCCGCTTCGCTTGATGACTTCGTTGAGGATGGTCGCCGCGGGGCCGGAGTCACCCGGCGGATGTGGAGGCAGGAATTTGTCGACGATCTGCAGCACTTCGGCAGAAGTAGTGTCGGGCGACTGGTTGAGGAGGTTGACGAGACCAGTCGCCAGGAGCAGGAAGAACGGCACGGCGGCGAGCAGGATGTTGAAGGCGATGCCGCCCGCCAGGAAGAAAACGTTGTCCTCGCCGCTGTTGTCCCAGACTCGCTTCGCGTAGTCGCGGAGCAGCCAACCGAGCCGGGCTGCGAGCCCGCGCTGGGGCACTAGCTGTCTTTGTACGCCGCTTTGCTTTCGGCGATGCGCTGCTCGAGCTCGCCCCGCGCTTCACGCGCCGCGGCGCGTCCGGCGTGGAATGCGTTCGACACCCGTCGCTTCTTGTCGTCGACTGCACCCAGCGTCGCCTCGATCCGCTCCTCGACGCTGGCGCGAACTTCCTGAAACTTGTTCGCGACAGTGCCGCTCACATCCTCAACGAAATCCTTTGCGGCGTCCTGAGCCCGGCGGGCACGGCGGGCGATAACCCGGCGCGTTTCTTCACCGGTCTGGGGGGCCAGCAGCAGCGCGACCCCGGCGCCAAGGGCGAGCCCAATGAGGAACGATCCGACACCCGACTCGCTCCTCTCGACAATCACATAGGGTTCGCGGAGATAGGGCTCGTCGTCGTCGTACCACTCGTACTCGTCCATTGGATCCTCCGCGCGGTTAGCGCTTCTTCGCTTTCGATTTGGCGGGACCGCCTGCTGCGGCCCTTGCTGGAGCCTTCGCAGCCTTTTCGGCGGGCGCCGGGACTTCCGCCGGCTTGCCCGGACGCTGCGCTCCGTTCGCCATCCCGGTAGTCGCCACTGCCGCGCCACCGGCAGTTCCGTTCAGAAGCGATGCAATCTCCGCGCGCACGTCGCCGGGGGTCATCCCTACAATGTTCGCCGTACGCGTGTAGTCCCCGTTGGTCGAGGCGAATGCGCGAAGCACCAGTTGGCGCCGCGTGTCGGCCAGGGTCGCTCCCGGGGGAACGGTTATAGGCGCACTGGCCTCCTGCCCGCGACGGAGGTGACGCGGCATGATGTCCGCCGCCTGGATCTTGTCGCCCCGACTCATGATCACGGCCCGCTCTACCGCGTTCTTTAGCTCACGCACGTTTCCCGGCCAATTGTGCGAGAGGATCCACTCCCAGGCGGCGTCCTCGAAGCCCGTCATCGGCTTCCCATTCTGTTCGGCAAATCGGGCAAGGAATTCGTTGGCGAGAGGCTTGATGTCGCCGATGCGCTCGCGGAGCGGCGGC
The DNA here is from genome assembly GCA_030774675.1 of Gemmatimonadota bacterium. Taxonomy (GTDB): domain Bacteria; phylum Gemmatimonadota; class Gemmatimonadetes; order Gemmatimonadales; family Gemmatimonadaceae; genus UBA4720. The sequence goes on from JALYKQ010000262.1 coordinate 2,500, forward strand.
AGAAACAGCTCCACCACAGCAAGCCGATAATACAGGTCTTCGCGCAGATCATTGTCAGCCAAGGCCTTCTGTACATCGCGGTTGGTCGCGGCGAGGATGCGAATATCCACCTCGATCTCCTTCTTGCCGCCGAGTCGCCTGATTGTTCTCGATTCGATGGCGCGCAGGAGCTTCACCTGGATGTCGGGCGGCATCTCAGCCACCTCGTCGAGGAAGATCGTCCCGCCGTCGGCCATCTCGAACGCGCCGGGCTTCTCGTTGGTCGAGCCGGTGAACGCGCCCTTCTCGTGGCCAAACAGCTCGTTCTCCAGAATGTCCTTGGGGAGCGCCGCGCAATTCAGGGCGAAGAACGGGCCCTTCGATCTCTCGCTCTTGGCGTGGACGGCCCGGGCAACCAGTTCCTTGCCGGTGCCGGATTCACCGAAGATCAAAACGCTGGCAGTCGAAGGAGCGACGGCTTCGATGATTTGATAGACAGCGCGCATCTCTTCGGACTGGCCGGTGAGCTCGCCAAAATGCGTGAGTCCCTCAAGCTGGGACGACAGCTCGCGGTTTTTCTGCTGCACGTTGAATTTGTCGAGCGCCTTCGGAATGAGCGCCTTGAGGCGGTTCAGCTTGTCAGCAGTAAGGGGCTTCTCGACATAATCGTACGCGCCTTCACGCATTGCCTGCACGGCAGAATCGACGGTAGCCTGGCCAGTCACGATGATGCACTCGGTCGGAATCGCGCGAAGCTGGAGCTCCTTCAGGAGGGCCAGCCCGTCGACCTTCGGCATCTTCAGATCGGCGAGCACCACGCCAAACGCCTCGGCGCCGAGCTGGTCGAGGGCCTTCTGGCCGTCAACGGCAACAGATACCTCGTAGCCTTCGTCGCGCAGGATTGCGCTCAACCCTTCCGTTATGGAACGGTCGTCATCCGCGATCAGTACCTTGTGGCGCTTTGTCTCAGTCTTTGGAATGGCTTTTTCCTTCGGGCAAGATTTTTAATATAACTCTATGGCCGTGCTGCTCGACGCCGACGCCGACACGGCTCGCCAGACGTTCGATGTCGGACACAACAGCCGCGGCGCTGTCGCCGTAAATCATTAGCTCCAAGCCGGCACCCGCGCCATGTCGGCCAGTGCTTTTTAACGTTCCCGCCGCCTGAGCCGCGAGGGTCGAGCTCACCAAGGCAAGCAGTCCATCGGTTAACGCGCTCGCCTCACTCACCTGTGCCGACGCACGGTCGGCAAAGGAGGCCAGCTCTTTTGCTGCTCCTTCCCGGCCCGCTCGGCTGCGCACGACTTCCACATTTACCGCCACACCATTGAGAGCGTTCCGGATCTCGTGGCCAGCCCGTCGGATTATCTCACGAACCGCTTGAGGAACTTCCTTTTCGCTGGAGCGAGTGTCAGTCACTCAGGTCCGCATCATCGGGGGCGGCTTCCACAACGGCGAGATCGGGGTGCGGCTGCGGCTTGTGCTGCTCGACAGGCTTCACAAATCGATCGACTGTTTCGCGCGTGTTGACGACTGCCAGCTGCGTGAAGAGAAAGCTGAATTTCTCCTCGTACGCCTTGGCGAGGCGACCTTTCACGTCCGCGGGGAGATCCCAGAATATCTTCTTGAAGGGGCCGAGCGCCTTCTTTCTCGTCTTGTAGAAGAATTGCTCGTCCGTATCGCCGGGCTTGCGCTCATCCTTTGCGTTCTCGCGCAACCACTCATAGATCTCCCCGCGCAGCGCGTCCGGAATGGTGTCGAACAACATCGTCTGGAAGTTCGTAGCGAGGTGGATCTCGGATGTCTCGGTCCGGGGGAAATTGTGAAAGGCGCTGTCGTGGAGCGTCGACGCCCCGTGTTGAACGGCACCTGCCAACCCGTAATTCTCGCGCGCGATCTTGGAAAGCCGCGCCAACGTGTCGAAGTCGATCTTCACATCCGCAATGCTGCCATCGGCGAGCACCACTCCTCCGTGCGTCGTGCCCGACTGCACGCTGATCTTGGACAATCCCTCTGTTCCAGGCGCCCTGTTATCCAGAGTCTCGTTGAAGCCGTCCATGTACGTCTGGAGCTCCTCGACCGTCGAGTTCTGCGTTCCGACTTCGCCTATCTCCCCGCCGATCGAGATTGTCACTCCTTCCGGCTCGAGACCCCTGACCGTGAGTGCCAGCTCGACGGCCTGCTCGAAGTTCGTCCGCTGCTGCTCCTTGAGAGTGGGCTTCGAGAGGTCAACAAGGGTGGAAGTATCGACATCGATGTTGTAGAAGCCGGCCGCGATCGCTTCTCGCGCGAGCTGCTTTACACCATTCACTTCCGTCACCGGGTCGACCGCGAACTTCTTGGCGTTGACCTGGAAATGATCGCCCTGAATGAAAATCGCGCCGCGAAAGCCTTCGCGCAGCGCCGCCGCGAGCATCACTGTCACGTATTCCGACGGACGCTGGTCGGTGTACGCTATCTCGGAGCGCGCGATCTCCTGGATGAGCGCGCCGACCTTGAGTTTGATGGCCGAGCGGAACAGGGCGCGTCCGGTGTCGTACGACATCCCGCGAATGTTCATCGCCGGAACCGTAAACCCCCCGGTCAGCCCGCGGCCTCGCGCCTTATACAGATCATGGATGGATGACGGCTGGACGCCGACCTCTTGGCCGATCTCCCAGATCAGCCAGCGCGCATCGTCGCGGTCGTCGGGCTCCCCGAACACCGCGGTATAGACAAGCTTGTCCATCGCCGGAGAGGCAATGGCCCCCTCATCGTGAACGGTCACCCGACCGTCGAGTACGGTCACGGCTTTGTTGAATGGGCTTATTAACATGTAAGGGGACAAAGATTACAGGTCAGAGAAAGAAATCAACTGAAGACTACCTGCTAGGGGCAGTGGGCGGGCGATAGCCGCCGGCAGGCAGTCTTCTTTTTTTTTCCGTTCCATTAGACGCTCCAGCGGGGATCAGCCTTTGGGAGCGACCCCCATTCCTGCTTCGCCCGCTCCGCGCCCGGCCGGCCGAGCAGTGCGTACGCAAACTGTTTTCCAAGCTCCACACCCGGCTGATTGAACGCATCGATCCCGTAAAGCTGACCCGCGTACGCTGTCGCAATCTCGAGCAACATCATCAGCTCACCAACGTGCGCCGCATCCACGCGCTCGAGGCGAATCGTCATGTTGGGCCGCCCACGCTTGGCCAAAGCTCCGGCCGTAGCGCGCTGCTCGATGTCGATGAGTTCCGCCAATGTGTGACCACCGAGGTACCCCAGCTCTTTCACATCCGGAAACGCCGTCGGGAAAGTGAGATCCGTGGAGCGTTTTTCTACCGCCACGAAAGTGACCGTCTTGTCTGCCGGACCCTCCATGAAGAGCTGTACCTGTGCGTGCTGGTCGGTAGCTCCCAGCGCGGGCAGCGGAGTCGATCCGACGGACGTTCCATTCGGCTTTTGCTTGCCAAGACTCTCCGCCCACAGCTGCACGAACCACGCGGCGAAGTCACGTAACGCATCCGAGTACGGCATAAATACGACAATTTTTTTTTCGAGCTTGCTATCGGCAAGCCACTGCAGCATGGCGTACAAGCCAGCCGGATTTCGTGATAGCTCCGCGGTCTCGCAGCGGAGCGCCATCGAGGCGGCACCGGACAGCAGCGCCTTCACGTCGATTCCGATGAGTGCGGCCGGCAATGTCCCAACCGGCGTGAGCACGCTGAAGCGCCCACCAACGTTGGCGGGAATGTCCAACGCCGGCACCTTGAGGCGCTCTGCCAGCGGCCGCAGCGCGCCCTGCTTCGGATCCGTGACGAACACCATCTGCTTCGTGACGTCGAGTGTCGCGCGAGTGATGCGATCGTGTACGATGAGAAACTGCGCCATTGTCTCGGCGGTGCCCCCGGATTTGGACGTCACGATGAAGAGTGTGCGGTCGAGTCGCAGCCGGCCCAACAGTGCGTCGATCGTTTCCGGGTCGATGTTATCGAGCACGTGCAAACGCGGGTATCCATCGCGTGCCTTGTCATCGAGCATGTTCCACCCGCTTGGCCGGAGCGCCGTCCTCAGAGCGATAGGGCCAAGCGCCGAGCCGCCGATTCCGAGGATGACGACCTCCTCGTACTTGCCGCGCGCCGCACTCGCAAACCGCTCCACCTGGTCGAGCAGGGTCCTATCGGATGGGAGATCCACGAAGCCAACCGTTCCGCCAGCGTGTAATGCATCGAACGCGCGCTTGGCCGTCGCGAACTGCTGGCCCGCGCCGTCCCACGTGGCCTGGTCGATCCCGCCCGGCGAGATCATCATGTTCGAGTAATCGATGCGAAGCGTCATGTCAGTCTATCTGCACGGCAAGACCGTCGAATGCAGGAGCAATCCCGCGCGGCAGCTCCGCTTCGAGCTCCGCGTGTCCCGTGCGGTGGGTCAGGTGCGTTAGCCACGTCTGGCGCGCTCCGACCTTTTGCGCGGCTGCGACAGCTTCCGATACGCTGAGGTGCGTCGGGTGCGTCGTGCGAAAGAGAGCGTTCAGCACGAGCACGCTCACGCCGCGAAATGCCCGCAACGCTTCCTCGGGAAGCTCCTTGGCGTCGGTAATGTAGCCGAGTTTCCCAATCCGATATCCATAAACCGAAACGCCACCATGAGGGACGGCAACCGGAATCACCTCGAACTCCCCAACCCGAAAGCTCTCTCCCGCGCGCACATGATTCGCGCGACCCTCGGGCTTGCTCGTCCCGGGCAGTGGTTTGATCGAGTCGTCGAAAATGTATGCGAATCGCTTCGCGAGCCTGTCCATCGTCTCGGGCGGGCCGTACATCTCGATCGGTGCGTCGCCACGATCGGAAAGGGCGCGGATGTCGTCAATTCCGTTGACGTGATCCGCATGATCGTGCGTGAAAAGAATCGCATCGACGTTGTCGACATCCGCGGCGATTAGCTGGAGGCGCAGCTCCGGCGGAGTGTCGATGAGGATACGGGTCCCAGAGTCTGACTCGACCAGCGCGCCGACACGCGTTCGCTTGTCCCTGAGGTCTGTCGACATGCACACATCGCACTTGCATCCGATTTGTGGGATACCAAAGCTGGTTCCCGTCCCCAGGAAGGTGAGCTTCAGACCGTCTCCACCTTGAGCAAATTGGTGGTTCCGGGCATGTCGAACGGCACTCCTGCCGTGACGATGATGCGGTCTCCGTTGGAAGCGAGCTCGCGCTGCGCCACAACGCTCTTCGTACGTTGCATCATCTCGTCGTAGTCGGCGCAGTGTGGCACCAGCTCCGGCACCACGCCCCAGACTAGCGCGAGCTGCCGGTAGGTGCGCGGCTCGTCGGTGAGCGCCAGAACTGGAACCGGAGGCCGCTTCGAGGCCACCACGCGGGCGGAGAATCCACTCTTGGTAAACACAACGACCAGCGGCGCATCAAGCATGTCCACGGCCGCGACAGTGGCGGCGGCAATCGCGACTTCCGTGGTCACGACTCCATCGCCCTGCTCCGCCCCGGCAAATGGGGCGACCGGAGGGTGCGTCTCGATCTCCTTGATGATGCGCGTCATCGCCTCCACCGCTAACCGCGGATAGGCGCCGGCAGCGGTCTCAGCGGAGAGCATGACGGCATCGGTTCCATCCATGATGGCGTTGGCAACGTCGCTCGCTTCCGCGCGCGTGGGGCGGGGATGCTCGATCATCGACTCGAGCATCTGCGTCGCTGTGATAACTGGACGTCCGTACCTGTTCGCCAGTCGAATGATTCTCTTTTGCGCGCCGGGCACCGCCTCGAACGGAAGCTCGACTCCCAGGTCCCCGCGCGCCACCATCACCGCGTCGGAAGCGCGGACGATGGCCTCGATGTTCTGGAGCGCGACGTCCTTCTCGATCTTAGCCACCGCCAGCAACCACTTGGGGATCATCTTGCGAAGCGATTCGATGTCTTCAGCGCGCCGCACGAAGCTGAGCGCCAGATAATCGACTTCCTGCTCGACTGCGAAGTGGATGTCGGCGACGTCTTTCTCGGTGATCGAAGGTGCCGACACCTGAATCCCCGGCAGATTCATCCCCTTATGGCTTTTCAGCTCGCCCCCGTTCAGCACTCTGGCCTTGACGCGCGAGTTTCCGACCTCGAGCGCAACGAGCTCGATGAGTCCGTCGTCGATCAGAATACGGTCGCCCACCCTCACATCGTGGGCGAGCTGGTCGTAAGTGACGGGGATCTCCGCGTTCTTCTCGTGGCCCTCGTGCACGAGCACGACGTCTTCACCGACCTTGAGCGGGAGGGGTTTGGGGAGATCGCCGACCCTGATGCGCGGTCCCTGCAGGTCGCCGAGAATGGCGATGGGCTTGTGGGCTTCTTCTGCCAAACCTCGAACCATCGCGATCGTAGCAGCGTGCTGCTCGTGCGTCCCGTGCGAGAAGTTGACACGGGCCACGTTCATGCCCGCCTCAATCAGCCCGCGAATAGCGTCATCGGTCGAAGTAGAAGGACCAAGTGTGCAGACGATCTTGGTGCGGGGCGTGTAGATCCCGGTCACTTCCCGCCAGGTGTGAGTGATCCAATCTTCGATTCGAGCCCTGCAATCAGCTCGTCGAAGGATTTCTGAAAGCTCGCGATTCCATCCACCAACAGCTTCTCGGTTACTTCACGCACCGAGATTCCGGCTGCTTCTATCTCCTTGAGCACAGCCTCCGCGACGGCGACCTTCTTGTCGACCGTTTTGTCGACGACGCCGTGATCCTCGAACGCGTCGATTGTCGCCGGCGGCATCGTATCGACGGTATCGGGCCCAATCAGCTCCTCGACGTACATGACATCGCGGTATGCCGGGTTCTTGGTACTAGTGCTTGCCCACAAGGGCCGCTGCACACGCGCGCCTTGTCTGGCGAGCGCTTCCCACCGCGGTCCCGAGAACTTCTGCCGGAAAAGCTTGTAAGCGAGCTTCGCATTCGCGATCGCGGCACGTCCCTTCAGCAGTTGCAGCCGCTCCTTCTCGGCCGGGGCCGCCTTGGCGATGAGCGCGTCGAGACGCTTGTCGATCTCCGTGTCCACTCTGCTGACGAAAAAGCTGGCGACCGAGGCGAGCCCATCGATTGGCTGGTGAGATTTGACGCGATCCTCGAGCCCAGCCATGTAAGCCTCGATCACCCGTTCGTGCGCTTCGATGGCAAACAACAACGTGATGTTGACGTTGATTCCTTCGGAGATGAGCCGTCGGACGGCGACCGCGCCTTCGCGCGTGCCGGGCACCTTTACCATGACGTTGGGCCGATCGACCGTCTTCCAGAGGCGGCGGGCCTCCTCGATCGCCGCATCGGCGTTGTTTGAAACGCCGGGGGAGATCTCGATGGAGACAAAACCATCGGCGCCACGCGTCGAGCTGTACACGCCCGCAAACGCGTCGCAGGCGTCTCGCACGTCGGTCGTCTCGAGGAGCTCGAACAGCTCCCAGCTCGGGAGCCCGTCTTCTTCGGCGGCGACGATCTGCTCGTCGTAAGCGTTGCTCGAGGCCAGCGCCTTCTGGAATATGGTCGGGTTGGAGGTCATACCGGTCAGCGCATCGTCGCGAATGCGACGGTCCAGCTCGCCGTCGTGGAGCATGCGCCGGTCGATGCTGTCGAGCCAGATTGATTGGCCGGCGTCGTGAAGCTCCTTTAGCCTGTTCTTAGCCATGAAATTCCCCCTCTTCAATTCTAACTATCCTCGCGGCGGTTCGCCTCTCGTTCCGCTGGAGCGGCGAAAGAATTGCTTGACTGCGTCTCGTGGAGCAACGGCGAATCTTTCTTGTATCACCGGCGAGCTGCGGCGGGAAGCGCGCGGCTCTTCTGTTCAACGACCGGGCCGAGTTCGACATCGCGCGGCGTGTGCGCCGCCTGCCGGGAGCACCCCTGGGCGAAGTGTTCAGCTTTCTCAGCGGGCTGTATTTCAGGGGAAAGATCACCTATGCGCGCGAGTTCCAGAATCCGCCGCCCCGCCGCGCGCCCGGCATCCAGATCATAACTCCGACCGACGGGCTCTACTCCCCGGGCACGTTAGTCACGCTCAAAGACCTCGAGCGATTCGCTACGGTCCCAATCGATGCCGAGGAATCACGGTACCGCTACCCACTTGAGCTCGACGCCGGCAAGATCGCCGAGAGGATTGGACCCAGGTGCCAAGTAGTGCTCCTCGGAAGTGTTGCGACCGGAAAATATGTGGACGTGTTACTGCCCATCTTCGGCAAGCGACTGGTTTTCCCGAAGGAGTTCGTAGGTCACGGGGACATGGCGCGCGGCGGGATGCTGCTCCAGCGCGCCGCCTCCGGGGTCGAGCTCACCTACATCCCCGTCTCGGACCCCTCCCGGCTGGGCATCCGGCCGACAAAAAAAGCGCGCGCCGAATTCGAGGCGCGCCTTTGAGCCCTCCACCGCACGTCAGCGACCGACTCGCCAGTCCGTCGAAAGCTCCGTGCGGCCCCACGCAAACTTGAGCACACCATGAGGGAAGGTCGTTGACGGGGGATTCTCGGGCACGGGAATAAGCCAGAATGTGAGACTCTCCACAGGCTCCGCGAGGGTGCGCTGTCGGAGGTCGATCCGCGCGAAATCCTTCGCTGGGTCGTAGTCGGTCCCCCATTGCAGGACCTCCTTGCTCACGACCAGCTTCCAGCCCGTCCGGGTCGGAAGCGAGAACAGAGTGTAGATCCCGCGAGGGATGAAGGTATTCCCGATGGTCATGTCGACTTCCGTGCTGAGCTCGGTGGACATGTTGGCGCCCGTCCGCCAGACGCTGTCCCATGGAACCACACCCGGCATTCCGATGACGTTTCGCCCGCGGAGGTGCGGCTGTCCGTAGTCGATCGCGATCCTGGCCGGCCCCGCCAGGTTCAGCGCACCGAACCATCCTCCCTCCCGCGCGTCCCAACGGCTGTCGATCAGCACCGTCACAGAGGCGCGAGTGCTCGCAGCAGCTCTCGGAATTCTTGGCGCGGGCTGGGCGGGCTGGGTTGGGGCTGCGGCCTGGCCCGTTGGAATTGGCTGGCCCTGCGCGCCGAGATCGGCGGCGGCGAACACCAGCGCCGCGAGGACGACGCGTCGTGAAGCAATCATCCTGCTCTCCTGTTCAGGTTTAGTTGGTGGAACCTCTATCCGACGGGTGGAGATGGGGGATCGACGTCAGAAATCCCGCTTGCGCATCTCCTTGAAGAAACGCTCGTGCTCCTGCCGTTCCTTCAACGTCGCTTCGTCCGTTGGCAAATCGGAAAGGTTTTTGTCGTATTTCTTGCCGAAGCCCTTTCGGCCGCTCGACTTCGCCGCCTTGGCGGCGTTTTTTTTCGCCAGCGCTGCGATCTTCTTGTCGTCCATAGCCCTCCCCCTGCCGGTCCGAGGTAAACGTGCGCTTAAATATGTCACCCATCCGGCGGCTTCGTTACAATTAAGACGTGACCAACTTCCCCGACGCGATTTCAGTCCTTTCCGCGATGATCACGCCCGCCGTACTCATTTCGGCGTGCGGATCGCTGATCCTCGCAACGTCCGATCGCCTCAGCAAAGCCGTGATGCGAACGCGCGAGATCTCGACTTCACTCGTTCCGCGCGCGAATGATCAGCGAAGCGAAGGGCGCGGAGAGGAGCGGCGCATGTTGTTCACTCAGCTTGACTTCGTAACCACCCGCTCGCGTCTCCTCCAGCGCGCGTTGTCGCGGCTGTATGCAGCGCTGGCTTTTTTCGGGGCACCAGCGTAACGATCGGCCTGGTCGCGGTCACGAGCTCCAAGTTCACCCTGGTTCCAATCGCGCTCGGACTTTGTGGCGCTGGGCTTCTGCTTTACGCCGCGTTCCTGCTGATCAAGGAATCCCGCTTCGCGCTCGCGGCGGTCAACGAGGAGATGGATTTTGTGTGGAGGCGAGGGAAAGAGTACGGGCCGCCCGATCTCGTTCAGAAGGGGATCAAGCGTGCGCGGTGGTTCGGCGGGGTGAGGTAAGAGCGGGAAGCGGGAAGTTCTTAATCCTTATTCTCTACCCGCACTCGCTGAACCCGCAAACGTGGCACTTAGCGCACCCCTCAGCAAATTCAAGCGAGGATCCGCAATCAGGGCACGTTCCGATGAACGACTCGCTCCGATTCAGCGCATCGAACCGGTACTGACCCTGCGCGGCCTCACCAGTTGCCGGCGCAGGCTTCAACTGGACCGGCTCCGCCGGTAAAGCATCGGAAGGCGATCCACCGAGGAGCTCCTGCTGCACCCCGAGCTTCTCTCTCATCCATTTCTCGAGCGCAATTCCGATCGCGTCGGGAACCGACAGCACCTTGTTGGGCCCGAGTCCGATCGCCTTGTCCGACGCGATGCCGCGTAGCTGGCGGTGCACTTCGCGAATCGGGATGCCGGACCTGAGCGCGAGCGAGATCAGCCGCCCCATGGCCTCTGCGTCCGCCATCGCCGCGCCGCCGGCTTTGCCCAGATTGATGAACACCTCGAAGGGCTGTCCACGATCATCTTCGGTAATGTTCAGGAACATTGTGCCGAGCGGTGTCTCGATGCGGGTGGTGATGCCGCGCAGGGTATCCGGACGCGCTCGCTTGGCGCGCCGCTGCAGGTTTTCGGCCTCCGCGTCGAACAGCGCCTGCTTGAGTCGGGCGTTCTCCGCCTCGAGCTCGGCAATCGTGCCATGCAGCTCACCGCGTTCCGCTCTCGCGTCGGCCTTCCCTTCGCGCTCCGCCTTTGCCTGCTCGGTCGCGCCCGTGGACAGAACCTGATTGTCGCGCGAACCATCGCGATAAACCGTCACGCCCTTGCACTTGAGTGCATATGCGAGCTCGTAGATCGCCCTCACATCTTCCTGAGTCGCAACGTGCGGGAAGTTGGTGGTCTTGGAGATCGCGGAGTCGCAATTCTCCTGGAAAGACGCCTGCATCCTGACGTGCCACTCGGGAGTGATGTCGTGCGCGGTCACGAAGACCCGCTGCCACTGAGCAGGAACCTCGTCGAAGTGGATGTGACCTTCCTTCGCGATGTTCTCCATCAGCTCTTCCGAGTACCAACCCTCCTTCTGAGCGATCGCGACGAAATCCTCGTTCACGTCCGGCATCAACACCCCGGCCTGATTCCGCATGAACGCAACGGCAAAAAGTGGCTCGATGCCTGACGAGCAGCCCGCGATGATCGAGATCGTACCGGTTGGCGCGATGGTGTTGACGTTGCAGTTCCGAAGCAGCTGCATCGGCCTGACGCGATTCCCCCTGACGTCGCGCGCGCAGGTCTCATCGGGACCCCAGATCGACCTCGCCCACTCCGGGAACGGTCCGCGCTCATTGGCGAGACGCTCGCTCTCACGCTTCGACTCGACGTCGACGAACTTCTGGAGCTGGCGCCCGAACTCGACGCCCTCGACAGTGTTGTAAGCGATGCCCAGGCGCACAAGCGCGTCGGCGAAACCCATAATACCGAAGCCGATCCTGCGGATTCGCTTCGAGAGCGCGTCGATCTCGGGCAGAGGATACTTGTTGACGTCGATAATGTTGTCGAGGAAGTGAACCGAGAGGTGGATGTCACGCTTGAGCGCGGTCCAATCCATCTGGCCGTCCTTCACGTAGTAGCCGACGTTGATCGATCCGAGGTTGCACACGTCGTACGGCAGGAGCGGCTGCTCGCCACACGGATTCGTCGCCTCGTACTGACCCACGTGCGGCACCGGGTTGTACCGATTCGCCTCGTCGATGAAGAAACAGCCGGGCTCGCCCGTTCTCCACGCCCCGTCGATCATCTTTTCCCAGACTGAGCGAGCGTCGAGCTGGCCGGTGACTTTGCCGCTGCTCGGATCGATGAGATCGTAGGTCGTCCCCGCCTTCACAGCGGTCATGAACCTGTCCGTGACCGCAACGGAGATGTTGAAGTTCGTAATCTGCGTGAGGTCTTCCTTGCAGGTGATGAAATCCATGATATCGGGATGATCGACGCGGAGAATTCCCATGTTCGCGCCGCGGCGCGTGCCTCCCTGTTTCACGGCATCGGTCGATGCATCATAGAGCCTCATGAACGACACCGGACCGGAAGCGACGCCCGTGGTCGAGCGAACCATCGAACCCTTGCCGCGTAGCTTGGAGAACCCGAAGCCAGTTCCGCCACCAGACTGGTGAATGAGGGCCATTGCTCGCAGCGTGTCGTAGATCCCGTCCCGCCCGTTAGAGAGCGCGTCCTCAACGGGAAGCACGAAGCAGGCGGAGAGCTGCCCCAGAGGGCGCCCCGCGTTCATGAGAGTGGGAGAATTCGGCTCGAACCGACGCTCCACCATCAGCCGGTAAAAGTTCTCCGCCATCCCCGTGACTTCGCCGTCGTTCGAACCATACCGGCGGTCCGCCTCGGCGACTGTCCCCGCAACGCGCCAGAACATGTCTTCTGGCTGCTCCACAGGCGTGCCCGTGCCGTCCTTGATCAGATATCGCTTTCCGATCACGGTGCGCGCATTGTCATTGAGCTGGGCGTCGCCTTGCGGCGGTGCTACGGGTATGGGCATTGGTTACAACTCTCCGCTGGAAAAAAAGTGTTGTCAAGAACTTGACGACTGGACTCGGGACAGCGTGCTGGCGCATCGTGTGTTTCGATGCGGGCACGGATACTACCCCTATTCGTGAGTCCGCGCCAGTCGTTAGTTATCTCAATGCCTGACAAGAACTTACGTAATCCACATCACAGATAGGCCGACGGCCTCGGGTTTTCCACGTCCTGATAAAATCGCCAGGCTTTTCGCTGTCCCGAAACGGACCCATTCGCCGGCTCTCAACACACGAACGCTAGCCTGCCCCTCTAAGTACACCAGAGCGCACGGGTTAGGTCGAAATCAGACTTTGGTCGCTGCGCGTCAGCCCGTGAGCGTTCTCAGAAAACTCGTAACGTTCGACGCGCCAAGACACCCACATAAAACGTTCGTTTGCTGCGATACACGAGCTTGCTGGAGTCAGCTGCGCGGCCGGTTGGGCGCTGCGAGCCGCGATTGTCTACTACCGAAGCATGCTATCAGAACGAAGCTCCGAAGGTGAGGTATGCCTGCGCCCGGTTCGCGCGCAGTCGTTGGCGATCGGCAAGCGCAAACGCCAGTCCGAGGCGCATCCTCGCCTGGAGCTCCAGCTGGAGTCCCGTATCGACGTTAAGCTCCAGTCCAGCCGACCTCATCACCGGATTCCCAGCATCTCCGACGCGACAGATTCCATCAGTAACCGCGCTCGAGGGACAAAACGCTCGGCCTGCCTCGCCGAACAAGGTGAGAGATGCCTTGTCGATGAAGACGGGGATGAATCTGAATCCACGAGACGGGGCCGAGAGCGGAGCGCGATACTCTATCGTCCCGGTATAGGCACGAATGCCCTGCTCTGCACTAACCGGATACCCGCGAACGCCGAAGGTCCGTCGCTGCTCACCAAGCACGACGCCTGGAAATACCTCCAGAAGGCTGCCACTTATTCCGCCCGCGGAGAACCGGTCGGGACTTCTCTGGTCGGTGATCCCACCGGCAGCGCGCAGCGCGACCACATGGTGTGCAAAGCCCGGCAGATCGAGCGATTTGTACGCCGACGTTACTGCAACGGCGCTACGCGTGGCGCCTCCGGAGCTTCCGCGCTGCCAACGTTGTCGTCCACTGACACTCGCGCTTAGTCCATCCTCTGCCGATATGCTGAGACCGGGCCGCCGTGCGTTGGACCAGCCAGCGGACCCGATGAGCGCCGGATAGGAGTGCGACGCGCTGTAGAATCCGGGGAGAAGCGGAAGGAGCGTGTCCGGAGCAGTTGAATAGCTGATGCTCTCGATCTCCGCGCCCAAGGAAGCGATGGTGTAATTGCGGAACCGCGGCCGAACCAAAGTCGTCCGCAGGGATGCGATGCGGGACCGCTCGCTGATCGTCCCGACCGGGGCGGAGGCGGGATTTGCATCGTCGGAAAGAAACCCGTGTGAAAAGCTCTGCGACGCGTAGACGTCGATGAGCGGAAGTCCGAGTCCCGCGTAGCGGTACCAAAGCCAGGCGGAATTCTCGTGAAATTCGATGTTGCGCAGAGCCTCGACCGTGTAATCGTGGCGGCCGACGATGTCGAAGCCGCTCGTCACGGCTCCGAAAGAGCTGCCGTCATCGGTAGTGCTCTCCAGAACCGGCAGCCAATACCGCGGAAGGAGTGAGCGCCACGGCGAATACGCGCGCGCAGGAGACGTATCGGCGGTACCCAAAGGCGGAAGCCCGGTCACCAGATTCAGACAGTTGGTGCAGGCCGCTCTCGGACTCGTTCTCGAGCTGTCGGCAATGGCCAGCTGCAGCGAGTCCGACAGAGGTGCCACGCCGACGTGATAGCCGTCGGCGGAGAAAAAAAGCGCCGCCAGCTTGCTTCGATCGGGCGACGCCTCGGGCGAGAACATCCCCGTTGCAGCATCAGTGACGCGCGCGACGCTGGGAGAGAATGAGCTCACATCCGCGACATAGATCTGAGGCGACCCGCTCCGGTCCGACGAGAAGTAGATGCGCTTTCCATCACTCGACCAGCTGGGCCCCGAATTGATCGAGTGAGTAGCGCCGAACGAATCAATCCTCTTTCCGTCTGCATCGAGAATCACGATCTCCGATCTTCCCCGACCCTGCATTACCGCCGCGATCCGGGATCCGTCGGGAGACCAGCGGGGATCTGACCATTGCTGGTCGAGATCAGCCTGGGTAAGCGTAGTGATCGTGCGCCCATCCCGCGATACTCGAACCAGGCGCGTGGTTGCCGGAATATCCTGGACGGCGACGATCTCTCCATCGGCGCGCGGGTCGGGCGAGCTCAGCCTCGCGGCGTGAGTGAGCCGGATCTCCACTCCGTTTCGCTCAACGTAAAGGTCGTTCCTGATATGGTACGGACCGAGAAACTCCGGCTGCGCGAACAGGATGCTTCCATCCGCGAGCCGTACGTTTGGGCTTACGCCGTTCCGACGGCCGAGCCGGTGCTCTTTGCCTGACAGCGACACCTCGTAGGCCCCGGCCACCTCGCGGCCCTTGTTTCCAGCGTAAATGAGCGACGTGTCGCTGAGCCAGCGCGGAAAGAACGCGAGGTGACCGGCTGGGGTGATCTGTCGCCAGCCTGGCATCACCTCGTGTGGTGCACGCATCTCGCGAGCGAGGGAATCGCGCCAGTGCCGCCACGCAGTCTGGAACGACATTCCAAACGCGCCACGGGATGTGGATGTCAAGATGAACGGAAAGGGAGTCCTGGCGCCGCGCTCGACGAATTCGCGAATGCTTCCGGGCCCACGCGTTCGGGACAGGTAATCGAACAAGAGCGAGCCATAAACGTAGACCACTTCGCCACCGGGGAATCGAGACGTGCCCGGAGCCAATTCCTGCAAAGTCGGAATCCGATTGGCAAGCGCGGCCGCGCGTGCGATCATCGAGTGCTCGGAGCTCTCGAGCCGTCCGTAACCGGTGAGCCTGGACTCGAAGTAGACCGCGAGTCCCTCGATGACCCAGCTGGGCTCGTAAAGATTCGGAAATAGCAGCGGGTTCCTGCCGAAGATTGCCTGTCCCACGCGCCAGATTCCCCGCGAGCGATCGAGATGGAAGATGTGGGTCAGCTCGTGGGTTATGACCAGCGCATTCCAATCGTCGTAGCTCTTCAGACCGGTCGCGTCGGTCGGATTGTGTGCGAACACGACGATGCGGTTGGACGGAAACGGCGTCGCATAGCCGTTCACGTAATCGACGTTGTCGGAGACGACGAGGTCTATCGTACCCCGCGGCGGCACCAGCTCCGTCGAGAGCTCGGTATAGGCACGCTCGGCGTTGACGGCTGCTCTCCGCGCTTCCTGCTCCAGCGGTGGAGTGAAGTGGACGCGAAAGTGCCGCGTTTGGATTGTGCGCCACTGGTCGTTGGGCGGAAGCTGGGCGCTCACCTTAGCCGCCGCGCAGCACGCCAGCGCGGCTGCGAGCGCGATCAGCCTCACTGCGCTCGTGCCAACGATGCGAAGTAGGCCTCCAAGCCCCGCAGGATCGCCGTGGCGTAAGACTCCTGATACATCGCTGTCCTCATCGCCGCTTCCTGATCGGGCATGATGACAAAGGCTCCCTCGGTGAGGATGGATGGCATCCACGTTCCGCGCGCTACGGCGATGTTTTGGAACTTCGTTCCGTTGTCGCGTAGTCCGAGCTCGCTCAGTAGCGCTGCCTGCGTAACGATGCCGAGCGGAATTGATTGCGGCCAGAAATAAAGAGTGAGCGAGCCGTTGTTGACAAATGGATTGACGCCATCGGGAAAAGCATTCAAGTGGATCGAGACGAAGGCGTGTGCATTCGCGCGACGACTGATTATCGGCCGTAGCGCGAGGTCCACCGGATCGTGGGTCGTTCGGGTCATCACGACATTCGCGCCGTGTTGCGTGAGAAGATCCCTCAGCTTGAATCCGACGTCCAGCACGCCGTCGCCTTCGTATAATCCGGTGGGACCAGTGGCGCCCGCCGGAGGATGTCCGGGATCCACAGTGATGGTCAGCCCGCGCAGCGGAGCCGCCGGATCTGCGATTCTGGGTGGCCGCCTCACCCTGAAGGTGAGCGTGCCGTTTTGCCAGAGAGCGAGGTACCCGTAAGGTGCCCGGTCAAGGTTGATTCCGAATCGGACACGAGTCGGCTCGGGAGTCGAGCTGACGCTGTTCAGGTAGGTATCCGACGGCTGGGGCATCATCGAGACGACCGGAGCCCCGGTCACCCCGTAGATCAGCAGCGAGATCGAGCGGTCACCTTCCTCGACGAGGTACGGCGGGGCCGGCCCGGTGATCGGAATTACGACGTCGATCCACTCCGCACTCGGCTCCATTCGCACGGCTCCGACGCGTCGGATCGGTGCGAGAGAATCTCCAATGAAAGTCCCAAGCGAGGTTGTCGAGAGGTTCTGCGTCTGGATCTCGCTCCTCAGCACCCAACTCTCCTGCGCCGAGTCGAGCTGAATGCGCACGAAATCATCTCCGCTCGCTTTTTGGGAGCCTGTCACCTTCACAACGGTTCCGGGAAACAGGAACCACTTGTACTGCTGACCATTGCCGGGGGCAGGGCGCGCGATCGTCACGCGATCGGTGTCGTTGACTGTCGACGCGGGCGCGCCGAGCGTCACGTAGACGTTTCCGGGGACGGGTAGGAGCGTGTCGGGCGGTGGAACGGGATTGAGCGTGTCGCCCACGAGCGGCTCGCGGCGCGTCGTATCCGGCAAGGGCGGAATCTTTACCGGAAGTACGAGGCGCGCAGTCGCGGTCCTGTTGCCGGCGAGCAATTCGTAACGCGGGGCGCTATCCGGTGGAACTCGCAGCCACCCCATGAACGCGCCGTTGGGCCAGACGGGGACGGCAACTCCGTTGATGCGGAGGGCCGCGTCGCCGGTGCCAAGGCTTCCGAAAATGAAATTCGAATCGCGGACGGTGAGGAGCTGCTCCGGTTTTGGATATGTCACCGTTATCTGCAGCGGGCCGCGTACTTCGGGGATAGGCGGAAGCTTGGGATTAGGCGCCGGAATAGGCGCCGGAATGAGAGGCGTGGGCGCTGCCGGAACTGACGGTCCGCGTGCGGGTGCACAGGACGCGCTCACGAGCGCGAGGCAACAGGCAAAAACCCTGATGGTCGAATCTTTCATCTCGAGAATTTAGGTTGCACGTATGCTGGCGAGCCAGTCTATGTAGTACGCATGGGTAGTGCCCCGTTCGTTTGCTCGCGCTATCTTTTCCCCACCGGGAGAGCGGCTGGCTCCCGTGACCCGAATACAACGCTCTTTTCGAGCCACAATTGATTGCAGAAATCTTTGGGATCTCGAATGTCGGCCTGATCAGGCACGACAATCAGGATTCCTTTTTGATAGCGAATCTGGAGACGGGGGAGATCGCGACGATTAGCGCGCCGACCCTTGTGTCTGTACACACTGCTCCGTTCATCCTGATTGTCGCCGATGGCGTTGGTGGGGCGGCCTCGGGCGCGCTCGCCAGCTCCATCGCGACGGAAACCATCCTGGGCGAGCTCCATCGCTGGTGGCATAAGGTGCCGAAGCGCACCCCCGAATCCATCGAGGCAGCGCTGAAAAGGGGCGTCGACATCGCCAACAAGGCGATATACCAGAAAGCCACTACATCGCCCGAGCACCACGGCATGGGAACGACTACCACCCTCGCACTCGTGCTCGATGGGGAGGCGTACATTGCCCAGGTCGGCGATAGCCGGGCATATCTGGTACGAAAGGGGGCGGCGCAGCAGCTCACCAAGGACCAGTCGTTCGTACAGCGCCTGATCGATGCGGGGAGGATGACCCAGAAAGAGGCTGCCCAGAGCGAGCACCGCAACATCATTTTGCAGGCGCTCGGTCCCGAGGAGAAGGTCGTAACGGACTTCTACCGTGTGAAGCTGGAGGCCAACGATTTTCTGGTACTCTGCAGCGACGGCCTCTCCAATCAGGTTTCGGCCGATGAGATTGGGCGCATTACCCGTAGCGCCGGTCGGCCCATGGAGATCTGCGCGGCGCTCGTTGAAGAAGCTATGCACACGGGTGCGCCCGACAACGTCACCGTCGTCGCGGCCCGGCTTCGCGCCGCGGATTCGGGCTACATCGCTACCGAGAACGGAGCCTAAGCGACTTTCGCCGGCACCGTTTCGCCGGTGTGGGGCGCAGCACCGATCGGCACATCCCGCGACCACGGCGCGATGAAGGGCAGCAGCAGCAACGGGGGAATAGCCATCGCTACCGTGATCAGGAAGAATTGCGGCCAACCCGCTGATTCGGCGAGCTTTCCAGCAGGAGCGACGAGTATGTCCCGGCTCGCGGCCATGAGGCTCGAGAGGAGTGCGAACTGCGTCGCCGTGAACCGCTTGTTGCACATGCTCATCAGATAGGCCGTCATGCCGGCAGTGACGAGACCCAATCCAAAGTTCTCGGTAATGATGGCCGCCACCATGAATGCGTGGCTCTTACCCGCGAGCGACAGACCGTAATAGGTCAGATTGCTCAAACCCTGAAAGATCACAAAAAGCCAGAGCGACCGGTTGATGCCAGCCTTGCCGATCAGCGCACCTCCCGCGACGACCCCGGCAATCGTGGCGATGACCCCCACGCCAAGAAAGACAGCACCCACCTCGCTCTGTGAAAAGCCGGCCTGAAGCAAGAAAGGTGTGGTCATGCTCCCCGCCAGGCTGTCGGAGTACTTGTACAGGACGATGAAGATGAGAACCAGCACCGAGCGAACCCCGACACGCTGAAAGAAATCGGCGAACGGCAGCACTACCGCTTCTACCAGAGTTCTGGGTGGCGCATCGCGCAAAACCGGTTCGGGCGCGATGAAAGTCGTAGCGATGCCCACCAGCAACAGGGTCGAAAGAACGACGTAGACAGCAGGCCATTGAATCCGGTCGGCAAGAAAAAATGCCAGGGCTCCTGTCGTGATCATGGCGATGCGATATCCCAGCACGAAGACCGCAGCTCCGGCGCCCATTTCGCGATCCTGCAGCACATCGGTTCGATATGCATCGAGCGAGATATCCTGCGACGCGCTGAAGAATGCGATCGCAATCGCATTGACGGCGAGCATTTGCAGGCCTCGCTGCGGATCGTGGAGCGACATCGCTGCGATGGCGATGAGGAGCAGGATCTGGGTGATCAATACCCAGCCGCGGCGGCGCCCCAGAAAGGGAGGGATGTAGCGGTCCATCAGCGGAGCCCACACGAACTTGAGCGAGTACGGCAGCGTGACCAGGCTGAAGAATCCGATTGTGGCAAGATCAACGTGTGCTGTCGTCATCCATGCCTGCAGCGTTTTGCTGGTGAGATAGAACGGCAAGCCCGACGAGAATCCGAAAAGAAGGAGGATTGCCATTTTCGGCTGGCCGAAAATGCGGAGGGGCGACGTCTTCTGGGTGATCTCGCTCATGGATTCTCCTGGTGAATTCGCCTAGCCAGCCGTTCCGACGCTCCGCTCACTGTTGGCAACGGCCGCTTCGCGCAGCAGCACCCGCGCGGCGGCTCGTTGCATCACGGCTTCTCCTCCCCAGGCACACAGGACCGGGGCATCAGCATCGAGCTCGTTCGCAAGGCGCGGGTGACTGAACTGAACGATCAGGCGCTCATTCGATCCGGCGCGATCGAGCGCGCTGCGAACCGCTTCCTTCGCGGCAGGAGAGTAGCCCGGCCGTCCCTTCCAGGCGCGAATGTCACCGAACAACGCGATTACGGTGGAGGGTGCCGCCACTCCATCGCGCCCATCGCCGTTTACGACGAGATCTACGCCACCAGCACGCAGTGACGAAATCAGCGGATCACGCGATGGCGCTGGATAGGGCCCTCCAACATCGTCGTCGACGATCACCAGGTTCCACGGCTGCGGCAGTCGCGGCACCTGTCCGCGCAATGGATGCACCACCTGCTCGGCGAGCTGAATCGACCAGCCGCTGTCGTCGCGCGAAGACCGATGGGTATCCTTGGATAGCGCGGCCCAGCGGGCCCACCGGCGGCGGCGCTCGAGAGAATGCTGGATGCTCTCGCCGTCGAGACGTTTGTCGTCGATTGCCTTTCGAACGGCTATCTCGGATGCGACGAGGTCGGTTGGATACAAAAGACAATCGCAGCCGGCGTATAGTGCGCGCACGACGGCCTCGGCCTCTCCGCCGCCCAGCACACCTTCCATTATCAACGCGTCGGTGACGACGAGGCCTGAGAATCCGAACTCGGTGCGGAGAAGATTGGTCAGAATCTCGCGGGACAGAGTCGCCGGAGCGCCGCTGGGATCGAGAGCGGGAAACGCGACGTGGGCCGACATCACAGATGCGACCCGACGTTCGATCGCGCGCCGGAACGGCAGAAGATCTGTCGCTCGCAGTGTCTCCGCGGATTCCTCGACTCGTGGCAGGGCTTTGTGCGAGTCGACGGTAGTCCGGCCATGTCCGGGGAAGTGTTTTGCGCAGGCGAGCACTCCTTCCGCCTGACAGGCGTCGATCCACGCCGACGCGTAGTCAGCGACGCGTTCCGGGTCGCTGCCGAAGGACCGCGTCCCGATAATCGGATTATCGGGCTCGACGTCGATATCGCAGTCTGGCGCGTAGATCCAGTTGATTCCTAGGGATTTCGCTTCGCGGGCCGTCACGGTGGCCGAGCGACGAATCGCCTGCACGTCTTCCAGCGACGCGATGGCGGCGAGGGGCGGTAGCGCGGTCTGACCGGCGAACTGCTGGCCAGCGCCTCGCTCCAGATCCGCGCCGATCAGGAGCGGGTTACGCGCCTTGGAGTGAAGATCTTCAGTAAGCGACGCTACGTGCTCGGAGGGCCCCCCGAACAGAATGAAGCCACCGACGCCGAGCTTGAGGGCCAGCTCGATGGCGCCACGCTCACCCTCGTAGCCCCGAGTGGCATCCCACCGAATCGCCGGAAAAAAGAGCTCGGCAATCTCACTCATGCCGGTGTGCGCTTCCCCAGAACGCGCGGTCCGCGCGCTCCGGTGGCAGAGGGAACATTTCCGGGTCGGTTGGTCACGTGGAGATATCCAAGCAATGCGAAGGCCACCGCTTCCTTGGCTTCTCCATCGAAGAAGACTTCGTCGAAGTGGCGGACCCTGACCGGGGCCGCGGCCTTCACGATCGCCGCGAACAGCGCAGGGTTCTTGGCCCCGCCTCCCGACACCAGTACCTCCTGGACCGGCTCCGCGATGAAGCGCCTGTACGCATCTCCAACGCTCTCGGCCGTCAATTGAACGGCCGTGGCAATGATGTCTTCGTCGCTTCCCCCAGCTGACCGCACGCGCTCGATCAGCCCTTGAACGTATTCAGCATTGAAAAGCTCCGGCCCAGTCGACTTTGGCGGAGAAGCCGCAAAGTACGGTGCAGACAACAGATCGGAGACGATTTGCATGTTGGGGCGGCCCGCCGTGGCGAGCTTCCCATCCACGTCGTACGGAAGGTCGGGTCTGAGCGACCGAGTAACGCGATCGATCACCCCGGCCCCGGGCCCCGTATCGAACGCCCGCACTCCGTCGATCTGTCCGTGCGGCGGGACGACGGTGATGTTCCCGATGCCACCGAGATTCTGAAGCCCACGCCAATGGGAGGAGGATGAGAAGAGCATGGCATCCGCGATTGGAACCAGCGGCGCGCCCTGTCCCCCGGCCGCGACGTCGCGCACGCGAAAATCGCTGACGACATCGATCCCGGTTCGCTCGACGATGACGGCCGCTTCTCCCGATTGCCAGGTCGAATGCCCAGGCTCATGCCAGATGGTCTGTCCGTGTGATCCGATGGCGGCGATGTCCTCGCGCGCCACGCCGGCTTCCGCCATCACTTCGATCGCCGCATCGGCCAGCCAGCCTCCCAGATCAAAATTGAGCCGGCAGTATTCCGCGGGCGCAGTGCCGGCGAGAGCGGCGGACAGCCGCGCGCGCTCTTCGGGCGTGTACGGACGCGAGGTATATGCGAGGAGCTCTACATCGATGCGGCCGTCGGTCGCATCATGAAAGCGTGCGACAGCGGCGCTGATTCCGTCCAGCGACGTGCCGGACATCAATCCAACCGCTACGCCGGAGGCCACGCTAGCGCTCTCTGATCGGAGGAGGCTCGTCCTTCGTCACGCGTCTTACGACACCACCATTTTCCGCGAGGAGACGCTCCGCTTCCTCGCGATCGACTCCCTTCTTCTGCATCACGATCGCGAGCTTGACGCTCTTGCCGGCCTGCTTCAGGAGCCTTGTCGCCTCGTCGCGCGAAACGCCGCAAACCTCCATGACGATCCGCTGGCTGCGGTCGACCAGCTTGTTGTTGGTGGCGCGAAGATCGACCATCAGATTGCCGTAGGTCTTCCCGAGCCGGATCATGGCGCCGGTGGTGATCATATTCAGCACGAGCTTGGTCGCCGTTCCGGCTTTCATGCGGGTCGAGCCGGTCACGACTTCCGGCCCCACGATCGGGAGCATCGTCACATCAACTCTGGCAACGAGGTCGGCGGGAGGTGGTGAGCACGCAACGATTCCGGTCGTGGCGCCAAGCGCGGCCGCACGCTCGAGGGCAGCGCGCACGTAAGGGGTGGTGCCCGACGCCGCGATCCCGATCACGAAATCCTTTGCTCCGACTCCATGCTCATCCATTGCGCGCGCTCCGTTCTCGACAACGTCCTCGGCGCCTTCTTGTGCTTTGGTAAGAGCAGGCAGTCCACCGGCGATGATCCCCTGTACCATTTCCGGATTCGCGCCAAAGGTCGGTGGGATCTCGCTTGCGTCGAGCACTCCCAGTCGTCCTGAGGTACCGGCACCGACGTAAAACAATCGACCGCCGGAGCGAAAGGTCGCTTCCGCGAGCTCGATCGCGCGCGCTACTTGCTCTCGCTGAGTGGCGACCACTTCGGGAACTCTCTGATCTTCCGCGTTTATCATGTCTACGATCTCGAGCGGGGAAGCGAGATCGATCGAGGCGGTGCGCGGGTTGCGGCGCTCCGTTTCGCGAGGGTCCAACATCAGTGCGCTGCCGAGCGGTGAGCCACGACCTAACTTACCCGACGCTTCGCGCGAATCGCAAGACAACTTGGAGCAAGATGATGAGACGTTTTTTCTTGGCGTTTTTGATGATTGTGTTCGCAGCGGGATCACTCGGCGCGCAGCGCCGTCAGCGCGTGTACGCGACAAACGATCCCGACATGTGGGTCAGCGCGGGTGTCGGCGGCTTCAGAGCGAACGCCGTGAACGATGGGGTCACATCAAGCACCTGGAACTTCGGAAACTCCACCAACTTCCAGTATCGGGGATCTCTGGAAAAAGCGATGACGAGCGGATCGTCGTTCGGCCTGGCCGGAAGCTGGGCGCGTGTTCCGTTCGTCTATTCCTCCACCGGCATTCTTCCGCCCGGTAGCGGGGGTGGGACTCAGTGCTCGAGCTGCGATGCGCACCTGGATCTCATGACCGTGGTTGCGACGTTTCACTCCGGAGCGGGCCTTGGCTTTCATCAGGTCGTTGAGCTCAATGGCGGAATCGTCGCTTACCGCAATCTGAAACGGGACTCGGACGGTGCGAAGCTCGCGCCCGGCGGCGGAAACATCGATCCGCTGTTCTCATTGGGATATGGCTTCGGTTACGGGCTCAGCGACCGCACGAACCTCGATTTCATCTCGGATTACACGATCGCCCTGCACGAGCGAAAAGGATTGTCCAACGGCGTGAGCAATACAAACAGCATGCCTTCGTTGCGTCTCGCACTCAGAATGGGGTTCGGCAGCCGCACGGTTCGCCGATAGCTGACTGGCTGGCGCCGACGCGATAGAATTCAGCGTCGTACCATCGGAGCTTCGGTCTGAAAAAGAAAATCGTTTTCGTCGCCGCAATGGGTGCCGCGACAGTGTGGCTCGGGGCGGCAGCGCCATTCCAGGAATCGCCGCCCCCGTCGGCGATTCCGGCGCGGGTGTCCGCGGTCTTTCCCTCGACCTGGCGCCTGCCGGCGGGAGCACGGACGACCTTCGCCCCACACGCGATGGTGGCGAGCGATGATCCGACGGCCGCGAGCGTCGGCGCAGAAGTGATGAGGCATGGTGGCAACGCCGTTGACGCTGCCGTCGCAACCGGGTTCGCTCTCGCCGTCACTTTTCCGGAAGCCGGTAATCTTGGGGGCGGCGGCTATATGGTCATCCGTATGGCCAATGGACGCGTCGCTGCGATCGATTATCGCGAGACCGCGCCACTCGCGGCCACGCGGGAGATGTACGTCGGTCCCAACGGCAGGCTCACGGGCGAGAGTGTGATCGGACCGCGCGCGTCGGGTGTGCCCGGCGCCGTTGCCGGAATGATCGAAGCGCATCGAAAGTTCGGAGTGCTGCCCCTACCACAAGTGCTGGCCCCCGCAATTCGCCTCGCCTCCGATGGATTCGTCGTAGACAGCGCTTTCTTCCACTCCCTCTCAGACGCGAAATATCGGATCGGTGGCTTCGCCGGAAAGTCGCTGTTCCTGCCGAATGGCGCTCCGCCTCCTATTGGATCACGATTCGTCCAGCCCCAGCTTGCGCGCACCATTCGACTAATCGCACAAGGCGGCTCCAGCGCGTTTTATCAGGGGAGCATCGCGGACTCGATGGCCGCGGAGATGAAACGGGCGGGGGGGTTGATAACCAAGCGGGATCTCGCACTCTACCGTCCGATCTGGCGCGAGCCGATTCGCAGCACCTATCGGGGCTACACCTACTTCGCGATGCCGCCATCATCCTCGGGCGGGACGACGGTAAGCGAGACCCTCAACATTCTGGAGGCGTACGGGCCGGCCGCTCCCTTCGGGACGGCCGAGCGAATCCACGCGGTGGCCTCGGCATCCCAGCGGGCTTTCATCGACCGCAATTCCAAGCTGGGCGACCCCGCGTTCGTCCGGGCGCCCGTCGGAATGCTGACGAGCAAACCATACGCGCGACGTCTGGCGAGAGCCATTTCGCGCGACCACGCAGATCCCACCACGCAACTGACCTCGCAGATCGGCGAAGGCTCTCAAACGACTCATTACTCCGTCGTCGATCGGTCGGGAAACGCGGTCGCTACGACGACCACGCTGAACGATCTCTACGGCTCGGGGATGTTCCTGAAAGGAGCCGGGTTTTTCCTCAATGACGAGATGGACGACTTCGCGGCAAAGCCGGGCGTAGCGAACATGTACGGGCTGATCCAGGGCGATGCCAACTCGATTGCGCCGGGCAAGCGGATGCTAAGTGCGATGTCGCCGACGATCGTGCTCGATCCAAAAGGAAATCTGCTGCTCGTAACCGGCGCGCGCGGGGGGCCGCGGATTATCTCCGCAACGCTCCAGATAATTCTCAACGTGATCGACCACCGGATGTCGCTGGCCGACGCGATGAGCGCACCCCGCATCCATCATCAGGCACTTCCCGACTCCATTCGCGTCGAAAGAGGCGGTTTTCAGCCCGCTGTTCTTGCTCGCCTCCGCGGAATGGGGCACAACCTGTACGAGCTGAGCGGCGTTGGATCCGCAGCATCGATCATACGGGTGAAGGGCGGCTACGAGGGAATGGACGACCCTCGCTTGCGCGGCGCGGCTGGAGTCGCGGGCTTTTAAGGTCGACGATCGCTGACAAAAAAATCCGGCGTGATTTCTCACGCCGGATTCTCTACCACCGCTAGGGCTCCTCAGATATTGACCTGAGTAGACGAGTTGAGCGTAGCGGTAATACGGCCGCCCGAATAGACGCAACCTTCATAGTTCGACGTAGCTGCGGCAGCCGCAGCTCCCGCGGCTCCCCCCGCGGCAGCGCCGATCACAGTAGCCTTGGTGCTCTTGCCGAGGATCTGTCCGGCAATGGCTCCGATAGCAGCTCCGCCGACGACCTTCTGCACGTCCTTGTTCTTCGGTTGGTTCTTGACCTTGTTCACCTGGGCGTAGCTGGTGGTCGCGCTCACGGGATAGGTGTGCCCACCGTAGGTGACTGAGACGACACGGAAGCCCATCACCACGTTGTCCTTGGCGTTCTCACTCCGCTTGAGCTCGGTCACTTCGACTGTCGCAGTCGCGCCAGCAGGAATGACAGCTCCATTCGAGCCCGAGACCGGATTAGTCAGGGTTGCGGTGAAGCGCTCGCCAACCTTGCTGGTGTTGGTGCAGATCTTCGAACCCGACGTGAGATTGAGCTCCGCGCCGGCGGGGATTGTGCCGACCCTGGCGGCGGACCCGGCGCCACTGCGAGTCACGGTGTTGCCGCTCGACGTGACGGAGGATGTCGGTTTGCGCGTAGTGGTTGTCGGTGTGCGCGTAGTCGTTGTCTTCGTCGCCGTGGTCGCCCGCGGAGCCGAAGTACTCGGCGCCGGGTTGGTCGCCGTTGCAGCGGGCACGTCTGTCAGCGCCGGCTGTGCTGCGGTGTCGCGGTTCGCGAGCTGAATGTCCCTGTTGAGCGCCGAGTCTGCGGCGGCTGTGTCGTCTTTCTTCGCGCATGCACCGGCGAACAGCGCAAACGACAACACGAGCAACGCTTTCGACCGGGGAATATATTGCACCATTAGGCCTCCTCCATACGTAGTGACGAGCTGTGGGTAATGCCCAAGCTCAAGAGTATTCCAGACGGCAATCCACATGCCAAACATGAAGAACTTGCGTCTCGCGGCTCCGTACTACAGGCCTTACAGAATTCCATTTTGCATCGGCCTGCTGACGGTCGTCGCGTCCTCGGCAATCACCAGTGTAATCCCCTGGTTGCTGCGCAGAGCGATCGACGCGATCGCTGCTGGTGCTCCGATGGGAACCATTTGGAAGCTGAGCGGGCTCATCGTGCTCGCCGCCATTGTCGGTGGCGCCTTCAGGTACGGGATGCGCGAGCTGATGAACGGCGTCAGCCGCTGGATCGAGTACGATCTGCGAAACGATCTCTTCATACATCTGGAGACGCTCGACGCGGCCTACTTTGCACAAACCCGTACCGGCGACATCATGGCTCGCCTAACCAACGACCTCGGCGCCGTGCGCATGGCGGTCGGGCCGGCAGTCATGTACCTCGCCAATACCATCACGGGCGGTCTTTTCGCCCTTTTCTTCATGCTTCGTATCGACGTGAGGCTGACGCTGCTGGCGCTGCTGCCGTTGCTACTGCTCCCGGCGCTTACGATCCGTATGGGCAAGGCGATTCATGACCGTTTCGAGGCCGTGCAGGAGCATTTCTCCGCGTTGACGACGCGCGCGCAGGAAAACCTGAGCGGCGCGCGAATCGTTAGAGCTTACCGCCAGGAGGCCGCGGAGATCGCCCGTTTCGGCTCCATAAACGAGGAGTACCTCGCACTCAACATGTCGCTGGTGCGCCTGTGGGGAACCCTGAATCCACTCTTTGCGTTCTTTGGTGGACTGGGCGCTGTGATTGTCCTCGGAGTCGGGGGCTCGCTGGCGATCAAAGGCACGATCTCGGTAGGATCGTTCGTCGCATTCGGCCTGTACCTCACCATGCTCACCTGGCCAATGATAGCGCTTGGGTGGGTCGTCAACCTCTTTCAGCGCGGTGAAGCATCGATGGGGCGCCTGAATGAGGTACTCAACGTTCGACCGACGATCGGCGTGGAGGAGGCTGCTCAACAGTTGCCGCCGACCATGTCGGGGCGGACAGTCGAGTTTCGAAACGTCGGATTTCACTATCCGTCCGACCCATCGGGCGAGCCACGGTGGGTCCTGCGCAATGTCAGCTTCACCGTTCCGGCGGGGGCGACGCTGGGCGTCGTCGGCGCAACAGGGAGCGGAAAGAGTGCGCTGATCGATCTCATTCCCCGAGTGTACGATCCACAGGAAGGCGAAATCCTCATCGATGGCGTTCCGACGCGCAATGTCGCCCCCGGTGACCTCCGCCGGGAGATCGGATTCGTTCCACAGGAGAGTCTTCTCTTCAGTGATACGATCGGGGCGAACCTTGCCTACGGGACTCAGGAGCCAGCGTCGGCGGAATGGGCCGCCACTGTTGCGCAACTCGATCAGACGATCGAAGAGTTCCCAGGGCGGTACGAGACAATTCTGGGCGAGCGGGGAATCAACCTGTCCGGCGGCCAGAAGCAGCGCGCCTCCCTTGCACGCGCGCTGGCGAAAACCCCGAGCATCGTACTGCTCGACGATGCCCTATCAGCGGTCGACACCCACACCGAAGCTGAAATTCTGCGCGCCCTGCGCGAAGCGTTGTCGGGGAGAACGGCAGTCATTGCGTCGCACAGGATCAGCGCGATACGCGACGCGTCATGGATCATCGTGCTCGAGAGAGGCACCGTCGTCGAACAGGGGCGGCACGCCGAGCTGATGACGCTGCGTGGACGGTACTGGTCGCTGTTGCGCCGCCAGCAACTCCTCGACGCCGTCGAATCCGACACGTTGGCAAGCGATGTGACCGCCACTACAATATGAGCATGTCAGACCGGCTCGATCCCCCCGCTTGGAAAAAGCGGCTGAAAACGCTCGAGGCACAAGCAAAGGAAGCCCAGCGCACGATCGACGAGCTGAAGTCGCGTGACGCGCTCAAGACACAATTTCTTTCCAACATCTCGCACGACCTTCGCACACCGCTCGCGGCCATCATCACGCACGCAGAGATACTGCGCGAGGGTATGCTCGGTGACCTTAATGCGAAGCAACGCGAGAGCGTAATCGGGATCGTGAACGGCGGACAGCAGCTTATCGATATGATCGACGAGATTCTCACTTACGTGCGTGGCGCCAGCGATCAGGTGAGCCTGGTGCGGACGGACTTCTCGATCACCGAGCTCGTCGATCAGGTGCGGATGCTCAATCAGGCTCTCGCGGCGAAGAAGTCGCTGACGATCGAGCGCATGAATGGCGACGATCTGCCACCGGTCTTTGCCGACCGCGACAAATTGAAGCACGTTCTCGGAAACCTGATCGGAAACGCGATCAAGTTCACTCCGGATGGCGGCCGCATCTGGATCAGCTTCGCCAGGCGCGGCAGAAAGGCCGAGGAGCTCGTCGTTGAAGTTGGCGACACCGGCCGCGGCATAGCGCGGGACCATTACGATCTGATCTTTCGCGAATTCGCGCAGGTAGACGCGTCGCCCTCCCGGTCTCATCACGGAACCGGGCTCGGCCTTGCCATCGCTCGCAAGCTGGTAGAGCTCCATTGTGGAACCATCTGGGTCGAGAGCGAGCTGGGCAAAGGAAGCCGGTTCTTTTTCACTCTACCGCTCAACCCAGCCCGCGATTAGTGCGCAACCGCATACTGATAGTGGAAGACAGCCCGCTGGTGACGGAAGCATTCAGCATTCTGCTCACAGAGGCTGGCTACGAGGTCGGGGCAGCCGCGACTGTTGCCGAAGCCATCGCGGCCGGAACATCAGGCCCGATCGACCTGATGCTCCTCGACCTCACGCTTCCTGATGGAGACGGTTTGGAGATTCTGGCAGCACTCCGGAAGCAGGGCGGGGTCCCCCGCACTACTCTGGCAATGACCGGCGACAACGATTCGAAAACCCGCCACAAATGCCTTGACGCTGGTTGCGCGGAAGTTCTGCTCAAGCCCGTCCCGATCGGGGAACTTTTACGCCGCATAGAGCGCCTCCTGGCATAGTCGAGCGGCGGGCGCGCCCGCGCGCCGGGCCGCTGCTCCAGTGGTACTATCGCAGCAAGTACCGGCCGTTCCGGCGCGAGAAGCGGGCGCGCCCGCCGCAGCGCGGGTTGATCATGCTTCAGATCGACGCGCTTGCTTATTCCGATCTGCGCCGGGCGCTCGAGCTGGGTTTATGTCCCACGATAGCGCGACTGATGCGCGAAGGATTCGTGCTCAGGCGCTGGTTCTGCGGTCTCCCGTCGTCCACACCGTACTGCCAAGCCGGAATGTTTCACGGCGAGAACGACGGAATTCCCGCGTTCCGCTTCTACGACAAGGCAGCGCGAAAGGTCATCACCTGTAATGCCCCCCACGGCGTGCAATACATCCGCGACCGAATCCACTCACCGGGAGCACTCGCGGGTGGGTCGAGCTACGTGAATCTGCTCGATGGTGACGCGCAGACGGTGGCGTTCACGGTGGCCACGCGAGAGAAGATCTCGGTGTACAGGCGGCTGGGCGGAACGCGGATGGGCCTCCTCATCCTGCTCCATCCAATACGAATGGCGCGCATGGCACTTCAAGGCGCCTTCGAGTGGCTGCTGGAGGAGTGGGAGCGCGCGCGCGGCGAAATCGCCGGGCGCGTGACGCATTCCGAGGGAATTTTCCCGTTCATCCGCATCCTCAGCAACGTCGTGATCCGCGAGCTGCAGACCATGGCAATTCTTCTCGACGTGTATCTTGGAGTGCCCATCATCTACAGCACCTTCATGCAGTACGACGAGCTGGCGCATCACTTCGGGCCCTCGAGCAAGCAGGCGCTGGTGGATCTGCGCCGTACCGATGCGCGGATCGCCGAGATCTGGCGAATGGCGCAGCTGGCAGGAGGGCGTGGATACGATCTCGTCATTCTCTCCGATCACGGGATGACTCCGGCGCTCAGTTATCGCGTCAAATACGGCGAATCACTCGGGGCGACTGTCCAGCGGATCTTGGACGAGGCACCTTCGAGTGACAAACCAGTGCCAAGGTCGCTTGCCAGTTTCGCGGAGGACACGGAGTACTCCGACATCGGACCTGAAGTCGTCGAAGCGGTGGCCCAGCTCACGCCAGCGTCGTTCGGCGCCAGAAAGGGGATCCGCAGATTCCGGGACTGGCTACGCAGTCGGTACGGGCTACGCGAGATCATCTTCCCGGAGAAGTATCGGGTAGACAGGACGAACGACGTCGTCGTGACGTACAGCTCGTGCCTGGCGCTGGTTTATTTCGCCGCGACGGAGCGGCGTCTGGCGCTTGAGCAGATCCTTGCCGACGGCCGATGGTCGACGCTGTATGAGCGACTCATCTCGCACCCGGGCATCGGCCTTGTCGCGACGCTCTCCAGTCGGGGAGTGACGCTCGCCAGCAGGCATGGCCGTGCGCTCCTGCGCGACGGGGAAGTGGAAATAATCTCCGGTGAGAACCCGCTGGAGGTATTCGGAACCGAGCCATACGTCCTGCGGGCGGTAGAGTCGCTGGTACGCCAGCCAAACGCGGGCGACTGCGTGCTGTTCGGAACCTACGATGGGTACGACATAATCTCGTTCGATGACCAGGTTGGCGCGCATGGCTCCGCGGGAGGGGACCAGATGTATCCGTTCATCATCTCCCCCGAGAAGCTCGGACTGGCAGGCGAAGCGCTCGAGGACGCGCGCGACATCCATCGCACCGTGCTCGCGCGATATGCGGCCGCTAATGCCGAGAACGCTCCGCCCGAAGCCGCGAGGTTTACGCCAGTGGCTTCTCGCGCGGCTGTCTGAGCGCATCTCGGGTCGTCGGGCGGGTGTATCCTCTTCGGCGGCTTGTCCTCGCCCCGCGGCGAAGCCTGCGGCTCCGCGCGACCGGGCCGAGCGCAGCTCGGCATCGCCGTGCCGCCCGCGCGAGACGGGGCATACTCACGGACCAACGCGGCGCTTCGCGCCGCCGCAGTTGCGATACTATACCGGGAGGCGAGAGTGTCCTCGGAGGGGCACCCGGAACAGAGCGCGCCGACCAAATACAGTGACGCAAGTCGCAGCGCGGGAAAACCGCTGATAGCTACGTCGAGAGGCTCGGCGCCACGCCCTCGACGATCGTACGAAACGCAGTAGCCGAGATCTTTTCCGGCTCGAATGACTCACCGGCCCTTTTCATAACGCCTCGAATGACTTGATCGAGAGTGACGAGCGGAGCATCGGCCTCGGCCTGGACCTCGACTTCCCACTTGCCGCGATCCGGCCCCTTGAGCGTGTGTCGGTAACGCGCTGTGAATACGGTGTGCCGGTGAACGATTATCTCGCGATCTTCCTCCTCGATCGGGAGAAACTCGTCGCCCGCGCTCTCGCTCAGAGCCTCTGGCGGTTCGTCGGGCTCATGGACGTGCGCCGGCTCCGGAGGAAGTGGAAGCGCTGCGACAACGGCAACGCCTGTCTCGACACCGGACTGCCGAAGCGGTGGAAAGAGCCTTACTTCGTCGACCGCATCCAGTCCGATCCGCTCGGCAATGTCGCGCAGAAATCTCTCGGTGGTCTCTATCACGCCCGCGCTGTTGAAGTTTGAGCGCCCGTTTTCGACGCCTGCCTGTCGCTGAGCTCACGCTCGACATACAGCCTGAGAATGTGCATGAAATCCTGGGCGTTCGTCACCACGCCGAATGCCTGATGGGTACCGCGATCTTTCAGCTTGCTGACCACGAACTCGGACGAGTCGACACAGATCGTGGGAAGCTCGCGCATGGAGCCATCCTGCTCCGTGACGAACGCCGGCAGCATGTTGCCCGTCGCGATGGCGTGGAGCGCGGTAGCGATCAGCACAGCCATCGTCGCCCGCGTCGTGTGTCGCTTCATCGCATCCTGGGCCGCCAGGGTATCGGTGATGACTTCAGGCAGGGGCCCGTCGTCGCGAATCGATCCCGTGAGAACGAAGGGCACGCCCCGAACGACGCAGGCGTGCATGATTCCATCCTTGATGACGCCTTGCGCAACCGCCTTGGAGATGGAGCCGGCCGCCCGCACTTTGTTGATCGCGCGCATGTGCAGGCCGTGACCACCGGTGGTTGCTTCTCCCGTTCGCGTCATGCCGAGCGTCGTACCGAAGATCGACGCCTCGATGTCGTGAACCGCGACTGCGTTGCCCGCAAGGAGAGCTGAGACGAAGCCGTTCTCGATAAACCAGGCCATGTCTGCGCGCGCGCGGGAATGCACCAGCGCGGGTCCCGTTACCCAGATCGGATAGCCTCCCCGGTCCCTCTCCTCAATGAGGATGTGCGCCATGAGCGCATAATCGATCGGCTTCTCGCGCGAGACCTCGCTCGTCATGAACTTGAATTCGCCTTCCTCGTCGGCGAGAAAGGAGCCGGTGTGAACGAAGATGCCTTCGCTTCCGTCTTCCTCGCTGCCGATGGCGACCATATCGCCCTTCTTCAGCCGCCGCCCTTCCCTGATCCAGAGTCCATCGTCGTCCAGCACGAGTGCGGCGTCCATCCTCGGCTCACGCGGCATCCGCCACTCACCCTTGATGCGGACGTAGGTAGGAAGATTGGTGGTGGAGAAAAAATTCTCCGGCAATACCCCATCAGCCGGCGCGGGGACGAACGTCGCGTCGGGAGCATTGGCGAGCTCGGGCTTTGCGAAATCGGGATGGCGGAGTGTCGTCACGCTCTAAAGCTAGTGTAGTGGGCGCAACATCTTGTTGGAGCTCGATAGCGAGCAAAGACGAATTCCTAGCAGTTTAGCTGCCTGTCTTGCTCGATTTCCGCGCCTCTTCGTTGACGTCTTTCTCCCAATCCTGGACCAGACGCCAGAGCGAGCGCACCAGGTCCGGACGTTGCACGGCGAGATCATTCCGTTCCCCGGGATCGGCGTACAGATCGTAGAGGAAGAACTGGGGGCTTCCATCGACTAGGAGCATTAGGAGCTTCCAGCGGCCCGATCTCACTGCCCGCTGTTGACTCCTCGGGTTTGTTCCCGGCGTACGCCAGAAAACTTGCCGTTCGACGATAGGCGCTGCGCCTCGCAACATCGGAAAAATGTCGATGCCATCCGGCCGATAGCTCTGCGGAACTTTGGTGCCTGTCGCCGCGAGGATGGACGCAGTGAGATCCATGGTCAGCGCCACCTGCCCGGACGTTTTCCCGGCAGGCAGCTCGCCCGGCCAGCGGACGATGAGAGGTACTCGGATCCCTCCTTCCCACACCGTGCCCTTCCGATGAAAAAATGGCGCGTTGCGCGATAACCACTCGCCGCCGTTGTCGTTGGTGAAGATGACCAGCGTGTTTCGCGTGAGTCCTCGCTGCTCGAGGGCGACAAGAATCTTTCCAACTCCTTCATCGGCACGCTCGAGCATCTGTACGTAGTCCGCTCGAGTCGGCGGCGCGGAATCGATCGGGAGTTGCAGCAGGCGCGGGCCTCTGCGGCCAACGGTATCAGTCGGCGGCCGATTCGGCGGCTGGAACGGCCAGTGCACCGCGTTGTACGCCACCTCGAGAAAGAAGGGACCGGGGCGCCGGCGTTGGATGAACTTGACAGAGCGCTCCGTGATCGCGTCGGTCAAATAGCCATGAGGTCTTACCGGCGTCGTGTCCTCATAGAGTGCGCCGACGTAATAGTCGTGCGCGCCTTCCAGAAATCCAAAGAACTCATCGAAGCCATGCGCCCGAGGTCCGAACTCGCGCCTGAACCCGAGATGCCATTTGCCAATGAGTGCCGTCGCGTATCCGTTCGCCTTGAGTAGCGCGGGCAACGACGCCCCGGTGACAGGCAACCCGAGCGCAGTATCGGCTAGCGTCAGTGCGGCCTCGATTCCGAATCGCTGCTGATAGCGGCCGGTAATGAGCGCCGCGCGCGTGGGGCTGCAGACTACACCGTTCGCGTAAGCGTCGGTCAGCCTAACCCCCTCGCGCGCGAGACGATCTATGTTCGGCGTCTTCGCGTCGGGCGCACCGTAGCTGCCAAGGTCTCCATAGCCGAGATCGTCCATCATGATGAGGACGACGTTGGGTTTCGGCGTTGTACGCTGCGCCTCGAGGGACGCCACAAGGGGCTTGCCAATTGTCGTGATCGACGCGAGAAGCGTGACCGCCGAGAGGAATCGAAAGCGCATCGAACAGGTTCCCTTTTTTGCGAATCTTAATGTCGCGATTCCCTGGTATGAACAGAAGGCCTCACTCTCTCCCTAGGGCGCCGATCCCACCGCACCCGTGATGCGTACGTCAGTAGGAAGATCGGTCAGGGGTGACACTAGCGCCTTAGAGCAGCGCACAGTTCACCTGGATGTCAATCGCAAAAACCAATGGAAGACTACCTGCCCGCGGCCGTCAGCGGGCCAGCTGACAGCTCCGGGCAGGTAGTCTTCTTTTGGTTCTTCCGCACTCTCCACGGCGGATCAAAGCAGTGCGACGGGATCGCGGTCGAGCGTCACCCGCAGCTGTGCGGTGCTCGGCACTTCGAAGCGCTCCATGAAATAACGGCTCACGCGCGTGAGCTCGCCCGGGTGAGCAGTCTTGAGCAGAACGTGCCAACGCCAGCGACTCTTGATGCGCTCAATCGGACAGGGCGCGGGGCCGACGACTATCACCTCTTCTCCGGCGCGCGTGGTAATGAGCTCGCGCAGCCATTCACCAGCGTGGATCGCCAGTTTGGCGGTCGAATCCTCGACCAGCCCGCTGAACACGATGTTGGCGAGCCGGACATTCGGCGGATATGGCGGCTCGACGCGGCCCTCCATCTCATCTCGCACGAACGAGACATAGTCATGCGAGACTGCGTACCTGACTGCGTGATGTGTCGGGAGTCTCGTCTGAATCAATACGCGGCCGCCCTTTGCGCCTCTCCCGGCCCGGCCCGACACCTGACTCAGTAGCTGAAAGCATCGCTCAGAGGCGCGGAAGTCCGGAAGATTTATTCCGACGTCGGCATCCACTACCCCAACGAGTGTAACGTTCGGAAAGTCGAGCCCCTTGGCGATCATTTGCGTTCCAAGAAGAATGTCCACCTCTCCGGCGGCGACGCGATCGAGTATTCGCGTATGAGCCCACTTGCCGCTCGTGGTATCGACATCCATCCTCGCGATCCGCGCCGAGGGAAATCGCTCGCACAACAGTCGCTCTACCTGCTGGGTGCCGAGACCGCGCTGCCTGAGATTCCTGCCGCCGCAGCGCGGACAGTCGGGCCGGGGATCCTCCTTATGCAGGCAGTAGTGGCAGATGAGACGCTCGGGATTTCGATGGTGCGTAAGGGTGATACTGCAGTGCGGACAGGTAGCCACCGAGCCGCAGTCAATGCACTGCACGAACGACGAGTAGCCGCGACGATTGAGCAGCAGAATGCTTTGCTCGCCGCGACGCATGCATTCGACGATCGCGTCGTGCAGGGGCTCCCGAATCACCGCCCCGTAATCGATCCCTCCCTGTGCCATGCCCGTATAGTCCGCCGCGAGCCTTCGCAGATCGATCACCGCGACGTCAGGGAGCTTTCCCCCGCCGACCCTGTCCGGCAGCGTGAGCAGCCTGAACTTGCCTGATGCCGCGTTCGCCCAACTCTCCAGGGAGGGCGTGGCGCTGCCCAGCACCGTGACTGCACCTTCGTGCTTGGCCCTGACGATTGCTACTTCACGGGCGTGGTAGCGCGGCGTCTCTCCTTGCTTGTAACTCGACTCGTGCTCCTCATCGACGATGATGGCGCCGAGGTTCTCGAGCGGAGCGAAGACCGCTGACCGGGCGCCGACTACGATGCGCTTGTCGCCGCGCTTCAGCGCGAGCCAGGCGTCATAGCGCTCGCCTTCGCTGAGAGCCGAATGCAGCACGGCGATCCGATCACCAAACGCGGCACGGAAGCGATCGACGGTCTGCGGTGTGAGCGCGATCTCCGGCACGAGTACGATAGCGGTCTGCCCCCGCTCGTCCACGATGCGGCGGAGCAGCTCGATGTAGACGAGTGTCTTTCCGCTCCCCGTGATTCCGTGCAGCAGGAAGACCTCGCCGTCCGCTGCGCTAGCCATCGCGTCTACGGTGTGTTGCTGTGCGGCAGTGGGCTGGAGCCTGGTCGCGGAAATTCCGCCCCGGGTCGAGAACGGGTCGCGGTCGATCTGCTCGTTCTCGACGATGACGTAGCCCCGCTTCTCCAGCGACTTGAGCACGGAGGGTGAGAACTCGGCCTGACTGGTCAGCTGCGGCACCGTCGTTCGCCCGCCGAGTGATTCTATCAGTTCGAACACGGCCCGCTGCTGGCGGGCTCTGGCGAAGACTTTGTCGCGCTGAAGGAGCGAGGGGATGTCTACCCCAAGCCGCACCACGCGCTGGGTCTTGAGCGTGGGGTGCGGATCCTCCGCGCCGGTGAGTGCCGCGGGCAGCACGGTCTTGAGTGTCACGCCAAGCGGAACGATGTAGTAGTCGGCCATCCACCTGCATAATTCCAGCAGTGATGCTCCGATCGCCGGCGCTGCATCGGGCGACTCGAGAACGGCTTTGGGCTTCCGCTTGAGCGGGCTGACGTCGGTAACGCCGACAACAACGCCGATCTCCCTTCTGCTTCTCAGAGGAACGACCACCCGTGAGCCGAGAGCTACCGGATTCGCGAGCCCTTCTTCAATTGCGTAGGTGAATGTCTGGAAGAGCGGCAGCGGCAGCGCGACCTCGACGAACCGCGGTGGCTTCTCACGCACTTTGGAACGCCGCGGAAAGATCGGCGCTTGGCGCTGGTGTCGCGCCAAGCCCCGGCCCATCGGACAGTCGGATCGTGCCGTCCGCTATCGACGTGCCGCGAAACGGATCGCTCGAGAGAAGTGCGGCTCCATCAAAATCGGCGAAGTCGAGGAGCGGGGCGACCTGGGCGATGGCCGATATGCCGAGCGAGCTCTCAATCATGCAGCCAGCCATCACCTGCATGTCGAGCGCGCGGGCGGTGTGCACCATGCGCACCGCTTCGCGCAGGCTTCCGCACTTGGCGAGCTTGATGTTGATGCCATCGACAGCTCCGGCGAGTTTGGCAATGTCCGTTGCGACGAGGCAGGACTCGTCGGCAAAAACCGGCAGCTTGGACCGTTTGCGCACGAATCGCAGGCCTTCGATGTCGTTCGCGGCCACCGGCTGCTCCATCATTTCCACGCCCTGATCGGCGAGGAAGTCGCTCATTTTCACGGCGTGCTTGGCGGTCCAGGCCGCGTTCGCATCGATCCGAAGCCGTTTTTCGGGGGCAGCGTTGCGGACAATGCGCACTATCTCCATATCGCGATCGGTGCCGAGCTTGATCTTGAGGATCGGATACTCGCGCGCTTCCGCAATGCGTCGCTCGAGCTCGTGACTTTCGGCGATAGCGATCGTGAAGCTGGACTGCGGAGCCGCCGCGGCATCGAGCCCCCAGATCCTGTGCACGGGAAGTCCAAGGCGCTTGCCGACCAGGTCGTGGAGCGCCGAGCTGACCGCGCTTTTGGCGGACGCGTTGCCGCGTAGCACGCGACTGAGCTGCGCTTCCGTCGATTCGAGGTCCATCGCATCGGCGCGCTCAATTATCGGCTTGAACTGCCCCAGCGCCGCGAGAACAGTTGCCACCGACTCGCCGTAATAGCGATTGGGCGCGGCCTCTCCCAAGCCTTCGAGTCCGTCATCATCGGTGAGGCGGACGATCACGTTGCGGTGGTGAGCGTATCCGCCGCGCGCGATCACGAACGGGTGCGTTGGCTTCAGCTCGATTGTCTGGTGCGAGAGCTTCATCCGGCAGCGAGTGCAGCGGTTGCGCGCGCAGTCCGAGCCATCCGGAACTCGTTGTGGGAAGAGGCCCCCGACAGAAAGCCGATGAGCGCGTCGGCGAGATCATTCCCACGCTCGAAGCGTTGGCTCGGATTCTTCTCGAGGCAGCGCATTACGATCGCCGCCAGCTGGGGAGCAATGCGCGAATCGACAACGTCCGGCGCCACCGCTGTCTCGGTTACATGCTTGTAGCTGATCGAATAGCTGTCGGCACCATCGAAGGGAGGAAAGCCGAGCAGGGTCTCGTACATCACGACGCCGAGTCCGTAGATGTCGCTGCGGCCATCGAGAAGCTTTCCGCGTGCCTGTTCGGGCGACATGTAGTGCGGGGTCCCCATCACGTTGCCACTTCCCGTCATCCTGCTGCGGAAATGCCCCGTCGCGATGCCGAAATCAGTCACCAACGCGTTCTCGTCCTCATCGAACAGGATGTTGTCCGGCTTGATGTCGCGGTGCACGAGACCCCGACGGTGCGCGTAGTCGAGTCCCGTCGCTACCTGCGCGGCGACTGCGGCGGTGGTCTCCGGCGAGAGCGAACGGTGGCCGCCGATGCGGTCGCTCAAAGTACCCCGCGCCAGATACGGCATTACGAGGAAGACGTGGTCGTCCACCATCCCGAAGTCGATGATCTTGCAGATGTGCGGATGCATCAGCTGCGCGGCGGACTCGGCTTCCCGGCGGAACCGCTCCCGCATTTCGTGCTCGCGGGCAAGGTGGGGGTGCAGAACCTTGATCACGACCGGAGAATCGAGGCAGACGTTGATTGCGTAGTAGACGCTCGCCATGCCACCCTCACCGACGCGATGCATGATGGTGTAGCGGCCGCCCGTAACCTGGCGCAGCGCCGTAACTGACGGATCCGGAGGCGCCTGACGCTTGTCCGAGCTCTCGGGCATGCGAATGCCGCAGCGCACACAACGCGCTGCCTCGGCCCGGTTCCAGCTCCCACAGTCAGAGCAGAACATCCTCAGCCTCCGAATTGCATGCGCACGAAATCGTACGGTGGCCACGGTCCGGTGACGTGGAAGTCGAGGGCAACCTGTCTCTCGGCTTCCTTTGACACGGTGTCGTTGAAGGCCTGCCAGCGCTGGGTGTCGATGAGGAAGGAGGCGCGAGCGACCACGCCATCCTCCTCGTCTTCAGCCGCTTTCGGTAGCGTAACCGTCGCCGCCGCCTGGCTTCTCAGCAATCTGAGGCTGTCAGCGGCGAGGGCCGCGAAACTCCGCTGAGCCTCGGGCTCGTGCTTTCCCTGAGTCGTGATGCTGACGCGCGCAGCGGCGTGCCCTTCGATCACCGAGAGCGCTTCCGTCAGCGTGAAATAGTGGAGCTCGAGCCAGCGCGTCAGCGTCGCCTGCGATTGAAACACGGTTCCCGGCGGTGCGGGCAGGACCGAGGTGTGCGAGTGAACTTCCTCGAGGACACGGAGATAGTTCCCCATTTCCCCGTCGTCCAGGCTCGCAATTGAATAGCTCGATGGCTCAACCACGGCAGCCAGGGCGCGGTAGTGCGTCAGCGTCGTGCCCGCGGCAAGTGAGCTGGTGTGACCAGACTCGACGGCGGCGACGCCATACAGGCGAAGAGCGTTCAAAGAAGCTTGCGCCATTTGAGACCGGCAAGGATGAGCAAGCCAAGGGCGAGCTGCGAAAAGAGCAGGATCATGAAACCGTGTGGGTGACTGTGAAGCGGAATATGCTCGAAGTTCATCCCCCACATGCCGCTCACCACAACGAACGGAAGACTGAGGGTCGCGACCACGCCCAGAGCCTTGGTCGCCATACCTAGACGATTGGAGACCTGTGTTAGATAGCTGTCCAGCGTACTGCTCAGGAGGTCCCGAAAGTTCTCGAGTGAATCGTAAATCCGGAGAACGTGGTCGTAGATGTCCCGGAAATAGATCTGGGTGTCCGGCGTGAGCAGGGTGCTGGGCCGGTTGGTGAGTACGCTGAGCGCATCACGCTCCGGGGCCAAATGTCGGCGAAGTGACAATACCAGTCGCTTGACGGCGAAAACTTCGCGAAGGGCATCCTGATCGAAGCTCCCGTAGATCTTCGCCTCGAGACTGTCCATGAACTCATCGAGTTTGTCGATTATTGGAAAGTAGGCGTCGACAGCCTGGTCTACGATCGCGTGCATCAGCCGCGCCGGGCCATGCGCGGCCAGCTCCGGTTTCCGCTCCAATAGCTCCTCCGTAGCCGCGACTGGATTGGTGTCCGCGCCGTGGACGGTGACGAGATAGTTCTTCCCGAGGAAAAAGCTGATGTTCACCGTATCGAGATCGTACGGATCGTCGGTCGTTTCACAAAAGGCGATGGTCCGCACTATGAGCAGCACGTAGCG
The DNA here is from genome assembly GCA_030774675.1 of Gemmatimonadota bacterium. Lineage (GTDB taxonomy): Bacteria > Gemmatimonadota > Gemmatimonadetes > Gemmatimonadales > Gemmatimonadaceae > UBA4720. Next base: position 43,524 of record JALYKQ010000262.1, read on the forward strand.
GTCGAACTCCTCCAGCTTTACACGTGATTCCGGATTGACCGCCTCCTCGATCGCGAGCGGGTGAAAGTGGAAGACATCCTTGAGAAGAGCGACCTGTTCACTCCGCCGCGTATCGATGTCCACCCACAGGGTGCCCTCTCCGGAAGCGAGGGCGCGGGCGATCTCCTCGACCGGGAGTCTCTGCTTGATTCTCCCGGCCGGGTCATTGTAGTAGCAGCTCCACAGGTGTGGATCGGTGGAGGGCCTGACATCCTGGAGCGGTCTGAGGGCTGTGCTCATCAGACTGCAAGTTAGTCGCTAAGCGCCGAGAGCGGCCAGATGACGGATGCTGGCTTGGGCCAGTCTGTCCGGTGCGTATCCCCCTTCCAGTGCGGTTACCAGACGGCCCTCGCACCATGAGTCCGCGCGAGTGGCCAGAGAGCGGGTGAGGGTCTCGAAATCGTCGATCTCCAGCGTGAACCCGCCGAGCGGGTCGCCGGCGAGTGAATCAAAGCCGGCGGAGACGAGAATGAGCTCCGGCACGAACCCTTCGGTGGCAGCATCGATCCCATTTTCCAGGGCCGAGACGTACTCGCTGCGTGGCAACCCAGCCGGCTTCGGGAGATTCCAGACCGTACGGTGGGGCCCGCGGTCATCAGCCGCCCCCGTCCCAGGGTACCATGGCCACTGGTGCATGGAGACGAAGTGAATGTCCGGCTCGGTTTCGACCAGTGCCTGCGTCCCGTTGCCGTGGTGCACGTCCCAGTCGACGATCAAGATTCGCTGCAGGCCATGCTTCGCTCGCGCATAATGGGCGGCAATCGCCACATTCCCGAACAGGCAGAACCCCATCGCCCGGTCGTGTGTGGCGTGGTGTCCGGGCGGCCGCACGGCTGAGAAACTCCGCGGGTGCACGCCGCTGACCGAGAGATCGACCCCCGACAGTACGCATCCCGCTCCGGCCGTCGCCGCGTCCCAGGATCCACTGCTGGCCACGGTATCCGCATCCAGCCGCCCGCCTCCCTGCTCGGCGATCTCTCTGACCGCCCTGACGTGGGCGGGATCGTGAGCCAGCTCCAGCTCCTCGATGGTCGCGTGCCGGCCTTCAAGATGATCGACAGTGTCGAAGAGCTCGGGGTCTTCGCGCAATGCCCGCGTGATCGCTCGAAGCCGACCGACGTGTTCTGGATGTCCCCAGCCGGTGTCGTGTCGGCCGCAATCGCTGTTTGAGATGAATGCAGCCCTCATAGATCAGGGAGGGCGACGGGGAAGCCTAGTCTACCGGTCGCCGGCGGCGGTCGGTGATGAGGAAAACTGATCCGTTTTTCGCGGCGGTCGAGGAAATTGGAGCGTCCTCGTCGAGCACCTCGAACCCGTGAAGCTTCACCACATACTCGCCTTCAGGCTTCGAATCCGGATAGAGCTCGCGAAGCGCCAGCTCCTTGAGACTTCTGACCGAGGCCGACGGATCTGCATCGATACGAATCGCGTCCCAGGCTTCGAGGACTTGGGCTCTCAACTGGAGTGTCGGGCCCGAGGGCGCTCCAAGCTTGAACGGGTGTGCCTGGCTGCGAAGGCTGTTGACGAAGGGTCGTGGCCCGGTCATCGGTCACCCGTGGTCGTCACGGCCAAAGGCGCGGGCGCGAGCGTGGCGAAAAAGCGAGCGATCTGTTGGTCGAACAGGTACGTAGACCCGGTGACCATGGTTTGCCCCGCACCCGGAACCGCAGCGATCACCACCTCTTCCCCGCCCTGTCCGCGCAGCGTCACGTGGGTCTTTGACTCCTGCTCCGGAAACGCCGCGTAAATGCCGGTCTGGCGGGCAAAGAACTCCTTCGCCGCTTGCAGTACCTCCGTGGGGCTGTGGCTGGTGGTTGTTTCCTGTAGTGTGCGATCGCGCTGTGACATTGATGCGAGTCAGGGGTTTGGGACAAGTCCGTCCAATCTAGACCGGCCTCGTGGGAGCGACAAGGCGAGGGTTACGGCGGTCGATATCTTGCAAGTCGTGCCACGCGAAACCTTCACGAACAGGGCAGACGAAAATGCTGACGAGTAGATCCGTGCTGCGCGTGCTGGCTCTCGCCTCCGCGCTCGTTGTTTCCAACCAGGCTTTTGCGCAGAGTGCTGCCGCTCGACAGTCCTCGGCGACTCAATTCCCACCGGCCACCTACAGGCCTGAGTTCGGCACGATGTGGACCTTCGACGCGCCGCCACTCGACTACTGGCGCCGGACCTACAACTTTGCGCCGGACCAGAAATGGCTCGACCACGTCCGCCTCGCGTCCGTCCGTCTCCCCAACTGCTCGGCATCGTTCGTGTCGGCTCGCGGACTCGTGATGACCAATCACCATTGCGGCCGCGAGTGCACGGCCTCGTCGTCACCGGCCGATTCCAATTACATCCAGACCGGATTCGCGGCAGGCACTCTTGCTGATGAGAAGAAGTGCGCGGGTCTTTTCGTTGATCAGCTGCAGTCGATTCAGGACGTGACGACTAGGGTACGGGGCGCCATCAGTGGAACGACACCCGCTCAACAGGCGGCCCAGCGAACCGCGATCGTCACCCAGATACAGACCGAGTGCAATCAGCAGACTCAGCTCACGTGTCAGGTCGTGACGCTTTACCAGGGCGGGATGTATTCGCTCTATCGCTACAGGCGCTTCAATGATGTCCGCCTCGTGATGGCCCCCGAAGGAGACATCGCGTTCTTTGGAGGCGACCCGGACAACTTCACCTACCCGCGCTACGATCTCGACCTGACGCTACTCCGCGTCTACGAGAACGGACAGCCCTATGCGCCGACCGACTATTTGAAATGGAGTCCCGCAGGCGCCGCTGAAAACGAGCTCGTCTTCGTGGTCGGAAATCCTGGATCGACGGGACGCTTGAACACGATCTCGCAGATGGAATTCCTTCGCGACGTCGGGTATCCGGCCACGCTGGCCTCGTACAAGAGGGCGCTCGCGATATACGCCGAGCTCGCAAAAACGGACACATCGGCCGCGCGCCGGTATCAGAACGACGTGTTCGGGTTCGCCAATTCCCAGAAGGCAGTTACAGGATACCGGACGGGACTGATAGACTCGCTGAGCATGGCCAAGAAGCGCGCATTCGAGCGCGAGCTTATGGCTCGGGTCGCCGCGGATCCCAAGCTCCAGGCCCAGTACGGCGGCACTTGGGATGCGATAGCGGCTGCTCAACGGGAGCTGGCGACGTTCAGCCCACAGCTCCGCTACCAGAGCTTTGGAGGCGGCTCGAGATTGCTGGGACTGGCAGGGCAGGTCGTCCGAGTCGCCACCGAATCCGGTAAGCCCGACTCGGCCCGACTCGCCGCCTATCGCGGAGCCGCAATCAATACCATGACCACTCAACTCTCGGGTCCGGTGCCGATCGACACTGCGTTCGAGAGGTTGGCAATCGCCGCGCAGCTGCGCGCCGCGCAGAGCGACCTGCCGGCGAACGATCCATTCCTGAAGTTGGCACTTGCTGGCCGCACGCCCGCAGCCGCCGCGGCGGCATTGGTGAGGGGCACGCGCATGGGTGATCCAGCCTTCCGCGCCTCTCTGATTCAGGGCGGTTTACCAGCCGTTACGGCGTCGACCGATCCAATGATCGTACTGGCGCGGGGAATCGATCCGCTCAACCGCGCGGTAACGGCGAGAGCGAACGCGCTCAACGCGATCATCGCCACCAACAGCGAGAAGATCGGCCAGGCTCTCTTTGCCGCCTACGGGACCGCGCTTCCGCCCGACGCGACCTTTACCCTTCGCATCAGCGATGGCGTAGTGAAGTCGTTTCCCAGTAACGGAACGATTGCGCCGTACAAAACCACCTTCTACGGACTCTATGAGCGGTCAGCTGCGTTCGATAACAAAGATCCGTTCAAGCTTCCGAAGCGGTGGGCCGACAGGAAGGCAAACCTCGACCTGACGACTCCCTACAA
>JALYKQ010000263.1 GCA_030774675.1 Gemmatimonadota bacterium
GCTGTCGATACGCCGCAGCCTGCTTGGACAGATCGTCGTACACGCAGAGAGTCGGCAGTCCCTCGTCGTACATGAAGTATTCGGCCATCGCGCATCCCGAGTACGGTGCGATGTACTGCATGGGCGCCGGATCGGAGGCGCTGGCGACGACGACGATCGTGTACTCCATTGCGCCAGCCTGGCGCAGCTTCTCGACGACAGAGGCGACGGTCGAGTTCTTCTGTCCGATCGCAACGTAAACGCAGATGACGCCGGTTCCCTTCTGATTGATGATCGTGTCAACGGCGATGGCGGTCTTCCCAGTTCCACGATCGCCGATGATCAGCTCCCGCTGACCGCGGCCGATCGGAATCATGGAGTCGATCGCCTTGATGCCGGTCTGGAGGGGTTCCTTTACCGGCTGCCGCACGATGATTCCGGGGGCCTCTGACTCGACCTTGCGTGTGTGCCTGGAGTTGATCGGACCAGCGGCGTCGAGCGGACGCCCGAGTGGGTCGACCACCCGGCCCACGAGCTCGTGTCCGACCGGAACCTCGAGCACGCGACTGGTGCGCCGAACCTCATCTCCTTCCTTGAGCTGGAGGTAGTCTCCGAGCACGACGGAGCCGATGTTGTCTTCCTCGAGATTGAGCGCGAGGGCAGTGATCTTCTCCCCCGTCTCCGATGACGTTACCTCGAGCATCTCGCCGGCCATCGCCTTCTGGAGCCCGTAAATGCGCGCGATACCGTCTTTTACCTCGAGGACGGTGCCGACTTCCTCGACGTCCAGCTCGTGGAGGTCCGCCGCCTCGATCTCGCGGAGGAGTATGTCCTTGATTTCGCCGGGGCGAAGGATCGTTGCAGTGGCCATGTTTTCTGTGCTCTCGGACCCTGGTCGGGCGGGGGCGAAAAACTGCCCCGTTGGGAGGGGAATTCTAGCTTGTGAAATTTATCACAAGCTCCTTTCCGGTGCAACAATAAGCCCCTCTGAAAGAGTTGGGCCGCAATTGGTTTGCCTTGATCTGAACTGCAACTGAAGACTACCTGCATAGAGCTTTCAGCGGGCCGGCTGATGGCGAAGGGCGGCATCTCGCTCTGTCATAGGACGGCCCGCAGCGGTTGGCCGGCCCGCCGACAGCACTCAGCAGGTAGTCTTCAGTTGCAGTTCCGTTCACGTTCGGCTCCTCGTCCTCCCCTGCGCGAACCGATCGATGAGGTCCGTGGTCCGGAGCCGCGCCAGCGAAGCCGGCCTCGTTCCAAAAATCCTTTGCGCGGTCACGGCCAGATGCGACGAAGACGCAAAGTCGAGGATCCGGGCAATGTCCCGAATGTCGTGCCCGGGATTCTTGGCCAGCTCCGCGGCCGCGACTAGCCGCACCAGATCGATCACCCGCTTCAGGTTGGGTGCACCAGGTTTGGCGAAATTGCGGCTGAGATGCTCCCGGCTCAGGCCGACCGCTTTCGCCAGCTCCTTCGTCGTCACCGGGCGCCCCGAGTGTGCGACTATCACTTCCCAAGCGCTGCGCTGGAGCGGAGTGGTAAGTCCCAGCGCCTGGGGCGGCTCGCTCAGGGCGTTCCGGAAGCGGGTCGAAAACGCGTGGGGCGCCACCAGGTCGCGCGCCGCGTTGTCGTCGATCCCCTCGACGATGAAGTCGATGAATCCCAGCGCGGCGCAGCGTGCGGCCGCGGGAGTATCCGACGGCCTGAGCGGAATGATCCCGAAGAATGGTGCGCTCGGAAACTCGGCGGCAAACGCTGCAGCCTTCCAGGTGTCTTCATCCGGAGCACCCAGATCGACCAGCGCCGCATCGACGAGCTCTCTCCGGAACACTGCCTCGAGCTCCTCGGCAGTTCGCGTAGAAATGATCTTCCACCTCCGCCGCGGAAAAGCTCCACGCACGAGAGCGCGCGCACGTTCCCGCTCGAGGTGGACGACGAGCGACGGCAAGGTCGACCCGTTCGCGGTGGACGCCACCCTCAGACCCCTGCTTCCACGGTGTCGAGATCCGGCTTCCCTTCGATGAACTGCCGGACGATGGGATCCGCCGTGTGCTGGATCTCATCGACGGTCCCGACCTGGCGGACCTGGCCCTCATAGAGCATGGCGATCCGCGAGCCGACGGTGTAGGCGCTTCGCATGTCGTGGGTGACGACGATGCTCGTAACGCCAAGCTTCTCTCTCATCCTGATCATCAGCTGGTCGATGATGGCGCTGGTGACGGGGTCGAGTCCAGTGGTCGGCTCGTCGTAGAGGATGTACTTGGGCTGCCGAGCGATCGCGCGCGCAATTCCCACACGCTTTCGCATCCCGCCGGAGAGCTCGGCCGGGTATTTGGACTCGACTCCCGGTAGATCGACCAGCTCGAGAGCCTCGCCGACCCGCTTCATGATGTCCCGCTCGGCGAGCCGTCCCTCTTTGCGCAGCCCCATCGCGACATTGTCGCCAATGGTGAGCGAATCAAAGAGAGCGGCGAACTGGAAGACGTAACCGATGTGTGATCGCAGGGCGTAGAGATCGACTCGGCTGAGACGCGGGACTTCCTGGCCATCGACCCAAACGGTACCGCGATCCGGCTCCAGCAATCCGACGATGTGCTTGATCGCGACCGACTTCCCGGTCCCCGAATAACCGATGAGGACCATGGTCTCGCCCTCGTCGACCTCGAGCGAGAAGCCCTCGAGGACCTTTTTTGGGCCGAAGGATTTGTGGACGTCGATCAGCTTGATCATATCACAAAGCTGAAATTACGCGGGCGGGGCGAAAGGGCTAGCGGTCCGGCCAAACTGCGAACCCAAAACCACTGAGAACCACTGAGAACCGCGCTGCTACCCGCAGCCCGCTAAACGCTGTCAGCTTTTCGCTAGCGCGTGCAGGACAGATCACTCTCGCCCCGTGACAAGGCCCCGCGCTGTTTGAATGATACCGAGCGATTCCTAAGGTTTTTACAATCGCGCGAAGAATGCTGTCCCCTCGTCTTTAAGCGATTAGCGAACAGCT
>JALYKQ010000264.1 GCA_030774675.1 Gemmatimonadota bacterium
CGGAAGCGGTTCGCAAAGCGGTCGATGGCGCTCGCCGGAATATGGTGAGCATACCGATGACCGGCGGAACGATTCCGCACGAAGTCGTCGGGTCACACGGGGCCGGAAAGGTTCTCATGAAGCCCGCCGCTCCCGGCGCCGGCGTGATTGCGGGCGGGGCGGTGCGCGCGATCATGGAGTGCGCCGGCATCGCCGATATCCTCACCAAGAGTCTCGGCTCGACCAACCCGCACAACATGGTGCTGGCGGCGCTGGATGGCCTGCAGCAGCTGACGACGGTGGAGCAAATCGCTCGCGAGCGCGGCATGGAAGTGTCGAGCATTGGCTATCGCTCGCGCGCCAAGTCGAAGGAGATCGTGGCACATGCCTAGAACACACGTGTGGTGGAATACCAGGGGTCCGAAGAAGACCGCCAAGGAAACCATCACTGAAGGAAAGGTCCGCATCAAGCAGGTGAGAAGCGGTATCGGCCATTCGTGGCGGATGCGGCTGACTCTCGAAGCCCTCGGGCTCAGGCACCATCAGGCCGAGGTGGTCAAGCAGGATTCACCCGCGCTGCGCGGACAAATCAAGCACGTTCGTCATCTCGTCAAAGTGACGCCGGTAGAGGAATAACGAGTGGCAAACAAACCAACACGCCGGGAACGTCTCGGAGAGTCGGATAAGGCCGACAGGGTCGGCCTTCACAACCTCGTTGCGGCGCCTGGTTCACACCGGAATCGCAAGAGACTCGGACGCGGCCCAGGCTCAGGAACCGGCAAGACATCGGGCAAGGGACACAAGGGCATCAAGGCGAGGTCGGGCCATCACGGGCCCGGCGGCGGCAAGCCCCAGTTCGAAGGCGGGCAGATGCCGCTCACCCGACGCATACCCAAACGCGGGTTTACGAATATCTTTCGTGTAGCGAGCCAGGTCGTCAGCCTCGACGATCTCGCCCGCTTGCCAAAGGGTGCGGAAGTGACGGAAGAGAGTCTGACCGAAGCCGGATTGATCCGCAAAGGAAAAGGTCCGGCCAAGCTTCTGGCGAACGGCGATGCCGCAAAGGGCGTCACTGTACGCGGCATCAAGATGAGCGCGGGAGCTCGGCAGAAAATTGAAGCGGCCGGAGGCCGGGTAGAGAACTAATGGCGCAATCAGCCCCAGCGGCGGCAGTCAGCAACATCTACAACACGCCGGAGTTGCGGGACAAGATCGCGTTCACGCTCATCTGCCTGGTTCTGTACAGGATTGGAGCGCACATCACCGCGCCGGGCATCGATGTCGTGGCGATGACCGACTTCTTCAACAATCAGGGGAAGGGCGGGCTGCTGGGCCTCTACGACCTGTTCGTCGGTGGCGGACTGTCGCACGCGACGGTCTTCGCGCTCGGAATCATGCCCTACATCTCGGCCAGCATCTTCATGCAGATCGCCGGCGTTGTGATCCCGACAGTCGAGAAGATGCAGAAGGACGAAGAGGGCAGGAAGCGCGTGACTCAATGGACGCGCTACGTCACCGTTGTCCTCGCGGCGGTGCAGGGCTGGGGTTTCTCCCTCTTCACCGCATCGCTCGAGAACGCTGTCGTCAATCCGGGGTTCGGGTTCAAGCTGCAGATGATGCTGGTGCTGATCACCGGCGCGATGTTCGTAATGTGGCTCGGTGAGCAGATCACTGAGAGAGGTCTCGGCAACGGGGCGTCGCTGATCATCTTCTTCTCGATCGTCGAACGGTTCTGGCCGGGAATCTTGGGCACCTTCGGCTTTGTGAAGACCCAGGCAGTCGGACCGTTCTCGCTCGTCGTGCTCGGGATCGTCATGGTCGCGGTGGTGGCCGGAACGATCGCGGTGACGATGGCTGCACGCCGGGTGATGATCCAGATCCCGCAACGCACCATGGCAAGAGGGCGACAAAGGGAAGCCGCAAAGAACTTCATTCCACTTCGCGTCAACGCCGCCGGCGTAATGCCGATCATCTTCGCATCATCGGTGATCGTCGTTCCCGGCGCGATTGCCCAGTTCAGCGGCAACGAGACCGCGCGCGTCATCTCCGAGTATTTCCAGCCCGGCACCTGGCTCTACTACGCGCTGTCGGCGGTTCTCATCATCTTCTTCACCTACTTCTACACGTCGATCATCTTCAACCCGGTTGACATCTCGGAGAATCTGAAGAAGCAGGGCGGCTTCATCCCGGGCGTGAAGCCGGGCGCCAAGACTGCCGAGTACATCGATCACGTCGTGTCCCGCATTACTTTCCCAGGCGCGATCTTCCTGACTTTTATCGCACTGCTGCCCGTTTTCATCGCCGACATGATCAACGTGCCATTCCGCTTCGGTGGAACCTCACTGCTGATCGTAGTTGGCGTGGCTCTCGATACGATGGCGCAGGTCAACCAGCACCTCCTGCTCCGGAAGTACGATGGCTTCATGAAGAAGGGCCGCGTACGATTCCGCGGTCGACAGGCGGGCGG
>JALYKQ010000265.1 GCA_030774675.1 Gemmatimonadota bacterium
ACAAAGAGCGGACGCGCGACGACTCCGAAGCGAGATCGCGGGTTTTGCTCGGCTACTTCGGAGAAGACCTTCGAGTAGAAGACTTTAGCAGGGACCACCAGAGAGCGTTTGAACGCGCTCGACAAGCTGGCGGGATAGTCACTACTAAAGGCGATCTGACAGGTAAGACACGCGCACGGTCCGCGGAGTCAGACATGGCACTGCTCCATGCGATGCTGCAATGGGCAACGACCGTGAGGCTCCCAAATGCAGCGTTCCTACTCCAGCGGAATCCTTTGCAGGGAGTGAAGCGCATTCACGAGAAGAACAAGAAGCAACCCGTAGCAACTTGGGAGCGATATGAGGCCACAGTTGCGGCGATGCAGAAACTTCAGGCTGAGAGTAAATCAGACGAAGATCGTATTCGTTGGTCTCGGATGGAGTTCGCGCTGTTCCTTGCTGAACGCACAGGCAGGCGGCTCGGCTCTATTCGACAGCTTCGATGGGAAGACTTCGGGTTCGAGCGTCAGGTGGTCTATTGGCGCGCTGAAGCCGACAAGAAGGGTTACAAGTGGGAAGTGCCAATGCCCACAGACTTCTTTGAGGCGGTCAGAAGTTTTCAGCGGGAGATTGGCTCGGTAGGCGGATACGTCTTCTCGGCCGCAAACTCGCGTGACGGAATTACGGACCGTCACCTATTTGACAAATGGCTCAGTGTGGCAGAGAAGAAAGCCAAGCTCACCAAGTTGGACGGTAGCCTGTGGCACGCATACAGGCGCAAGTGGGCCATCGAACGGAAGCATCTTCCATTGAAGGACGTAGCAGCCGCTGGTGGTTGGAAGGATGTGAGCACGCTGCTGGAAGTTTATCAGCAGTCGGATGAAGAGTCCGTCCTGGCAGTCACCAGCGTCACGCTGAAGCTGCGAGAGAGAGGCGTGGCCTAATCAAAGGCACGGAGAAACTCGACCAAAACTCGACCACGCCGGTAGCGAAGAAAAAGCACCATCAGCTTAAATGCCGATAGTGCTTTCACTTATAGAATCGGGACGGCGGGATTTGAACCCGCGACCCCCTGAACCCCATTCAGGTGCGCTACCGGGCTGCGCTACGTCCCGTTGAGGCTCCAAAAACGGAGCCAAACAGATTGGGGATTATAGTCGCTCGCTCGGGTGCCTACAACCGGGTTCGGCTGCCAGACTCATTTTGCGGCCCGGCCAAAAAAGCCTCCTCGCACGTTCGTTGCGGGAGAAGCCGCTTCCGATCGATGCATTGCCCGCCCCCGAGGCTCATGAGCGATAAGCCCGAGAAGCATCCATTGTCGAAGCGTACCCCGAAAAAAACCGATCCGCCTCCCGAGTCGCCGACTCCGATCATCCCCATCCGCAACTCGGGCCTCGCCGACGCAATCAAGCACGGCGGGCGGGTCTATGAGCTCATGGTGGATTCCGTCCGGGACTACGCGATCTTCATGCTCGATCCGGATGGACACATCGCGAGCTGGAACAAAGGCGCGCAACGGATAAAAGGCTATACCGCCGACGAGATCATCGGTCGCCATTTCTCCACGTTCTATCCGCCCGAAGACATCACCGCCGGCAAGCCGGCACGTGAGCTAAAGATCGCCGCCCGTCAAGGCAAATTCGAGGAAGAAGGGATCCGTCTCCGCAAGGACGGCAGTGCGTTCTGGGCCAGCGTTGTAATTACCGCAGTGCGGGAATCGGATGGTTCGCTGATCGGGTTCGCAAAAGTCACCCGCGACCTGACTGAGCGCCGAGCTGCGCAGGAGAGGGCAATCGCCGACGCGCGCAGACTCGCAAAAGCGGAAGCCGCGAACACCGCCAAGGGCGAGTTTCTGGCCGCCATGTCGCACGAGCTTCGCACCCCACTCAACGCCATCGGAGGCTACACCGAGCTACTGAGCCTCGGCCTCGGAGGACCCGTCAACCTGGAGCAATTGGACTACCTGGAGCGCATCCGGAAGAGCCAGCAGCATCTGCTGGGGATCATTTCGGACCTTCTCAATTTCAGCCGCATCGAGGCAGGCCAGATCAGCTACGACTTCACTGCGATCCCCCTTCGCAAAGTCATCGAGTCGGTGATGCCAATGGTTGAAACTGCGGCCGCCGCGAAAGGGATCGATCTGAAGTCGGAGACCGCGCCTGGTGATTGCGTCGCCATCGGTGACCGGGCAAGGGTCGATCAGATTCTCCTGAACCTCCTGTCGAATGCGATCAAATACACGTCCGCCGGCGGGAGAATAAGAATAAAATGCGCCGTCTCAGCCGAGGATGCGTCTATCTCGGTGACCGACACCGGACGAGGGGTGCCGAAGGAGAAAATTGAAGCCATCTTCGAGCCATTCGTCCAGTTGGGGCGATCGCTGAGCAGCGCACACGAAGGAATGGGACTTGGACTCTCGATCAGCCGTGATCTGGCGCGGGCGATGAACGGGGACCTGCTGGTCGTGAGCAAGGTGGGAGAGGGGTCGACATTTACTCTCATGTTACCGCGCTCGGCCTGATTGCCCACTCGTACGTCTGGCGCGTTGCGACGGCGAGCTCTCTGAAATGATTTTCCCCACGTAAAAGTCGCCAAACTCGGCGTATTTCGCGCTCACCTCGTCGAAGCGCATGTCCGTCACCAGCTTCTTGAACTCGAGTGGGTCGCGAGCGAACAGGGTCACGCCCCATTCCCAGTTATCGAGACCGATCGCACCTGTGATCACCTGCTGAACCCGGCCGGCGTAGCGGCGCCCAGTGAGCCCATGTGCCTGCATCAAGCGGCTGCGTTCCTCGAGCGGCAACGTGTACCAGTTCTGCGCTGATTCTCTCCGCTTCGACATCGGATAGAAAGAGACGTAAGGCATGTCGGCAGGAAGCTCGGGATAGAGCCTGCGGTTTACGTGGGCGCTTGACCGTTCCGCTTTGGTGCGCTGGTCCAGCGCGCGGGCGTATTCTTCGTCGCCCACTCTACCGCCGCGCGCTACAGCGTCGCGGGCCAGCTCCGCGGTGAGGTGGTAAAGGCCGGCCTCGGTGACGCTCAGAAAGGTGTAGGCCGGTTCCAGTATTTCGGAGAGCTGCGCACGAGCCAGATCTTCCTGCGCGGCGCCGATTGCCTCGAGCGAGTCGCGAAAGTGGATCACCATCAGATCGGCGGTGGATCCAATGAGCCGCGCGACGCAGCTCCAGCCCGCGGATGAAAGTTGGCCGGCTGGTGCTTTCGTTTTCTTTGCGGACTCGAGCACCGCAGCGGCGCTCTTCACCGTTCTGGCCAGACGGGTCGGTTCGACCTTTGGTTTGCTGAACCGAAAGATCTGATGCAGCGCAAACCACCCTTCGAGGGTCTCCGGCGGGTGCGCAATGACAGGCGTGTTCATGCTCTAAAGCTACGGAGCCTGAGCAAAGTGGGCACGGGCTTCAAGGAGCGTTCGCCCACGACGATCAGAACGAAGCTCGCTGCGCGACGATCTTACCGGCGAGATTGTTGACTGCGCGCTCCGTCGCCTGTCCGATGGCCGTCGATCGGAAGTTCGACGTGCTCACATCCCCGCCTCCCGCGCCGTTGCTTCCCATCCCGAAAACCCGTAGTCCCCCGCCCTTTCCGGAGGCGCCTTCGCTGCTCATGCTGGCCACGATCTCGCCAGTCGCCGCATTGATGATCCGCGCGGTGAGCGCCACTTCCGTTTTGTGCTGTTTGTAGCTCAGGAATCCCATCGTCGCGACCGAGGCGACGATCCCTCCCACATTGCGCTCCTCGAAGCCGAATCGGGTTACGGAGCCAGTCACGATGAACTGAGCTCCCGAACCAGACTCGATCGGCTTTCTTTCGATCAGCCGAAATTGTCCGGTCGCGAGCAACTTTTCTATCAGCATGTCGGCGATACCCGTTCCCAGCTGCGACGGGTCGTACTTCTCGTTGTTGTAATCGCCGTGCATTGCACCAAGAATCGACATGAAGCCGCGCTTGTCCTTGACTTGGGCTGAAACCGTCCCCGACTCAAACCCCGTGACCATTAACGCGGGCTTGTCAGAGTGAGCCGCAACCGTGGCGGCTGCCGGGCCAGCCGGCACAACAACCGTTGGGGCAAGGGGCTCACTGAGTAAAAGACCGGTTTGCATTGTCGCGTCCGCGGCAGCACTACCCTGGGCGAGCGCTCGTTCGCCATATGTCGACCCTGCCAGCACGATCGTGATCCCAACCGCAACGCTGCGGGAATAGAGGGATTTCATCTTGATCTCCATTGTAATCGTCACTGTTGAATCGCTGGACTCGGTCGGTTGGAGCGGATGATTATCGTTTCCGCTTGCGATCCGGCCGGAGAATACATCTGCGACAAAGAGAGCCGAATACGTACGGTTACGTAGAGATTACGTACTAGTGTGGCCTGGAAAGGCGGTAGTTCCGGCCCCTGATCGCCACCAGCAGAGTCGGCACAACGAATAACGTGATCGGTGTGGAGAGCGTGAGTCCTCCTATCACCGCCAGCGCAAGCGGCCGTTGCAGTTCGCTGCCGGCGCCCAGTCCGAGGGCAAGGGGAAGTAGCCCGAACAATGTACACAGCGTCGTCATTAGAATCGGCCGTAATCGGACCCGCGCGGCTTCGGTGATCGCCATCGCCAGCGGCAGATCGTCGGCCTGCATCCGATGTCTGGTGAAGTCGAGAAGAATGATGCCGTTCTTGACGATCAGTCCTACGAGCAGGATGAGACCCATGAACGATGAGACATTGAGCGGCGTCCCGGTGATGAGCAGCAGCCCGATCGCCCCAATGAAGGACAAGGGCGCTGCGAGCAGAACGATCAGAGCTTCGACGAATGACTGGAACTGGAGAACCATCACTGCGACAACGCTCGCGGCGGCGAGAGCGAGGACGAGCAACAGTCCGCGAAAAGCATCCTGTTGGCTCGCATACTGGCCGCCCAGCTCCAGGCGGATTCCTGGTGGCGGTGGACGGGAGGAGAGCACGGCTTTTACGTCCTTCATCACCGAGCCAAGGGACCTTCCGCTGACGTCGGCGGTCATTGCAATCATCTGCTGCTGATCTTCTCTGAGCAGCCGGCCGCGAGTCTGGACCGCCTCGAACGTCGCCAGCGTCCCGAGTGGAACCGCGGCCCCGGTCTGAGAGGAGACAATTGGCAACGCCGTCAACTGGGAGCGGTTGAACCGCACTGTGTCGGGCGCGCGTACCCGCACGGCAATGGAGCGATCTTCAAGCCGCACCTCCCCGGCGGGAGCACCGAGAAGTGCCCCGGTGGCCGCGTCAGCCACCTGCTGCGGAGTTAGACCTACGCGATTTGCCTCCGCCCCATTCACGTGCATGTCGAGCTCCGCACTGGGCTCGCTCACCCCGCTGTAGAGATCTTCGACGCCGTCGATCTCTCCGACCTTGGGCTCGATGCTCGTCGCATAGGCTTCCAGGCGATTGAGATCCGGCCCGAACAGTTTGATCTCGACGGGCCGCGCCGACCCCGCCAGATCGTTGATGACGTCCGAAAGGATCTGGACGAACTCGATCCGAAGCCTCGGCACGGCGGTCTCGATTTTTACTCTCACTTCGTCGATCACCTCGAAGATCGAGCGCGACCGGTCACTCCGTCGCTTCAATCGGGCGGCGATATCTCCAGTGTTCTGCTCGGTCGCGAACAGGCCCAGCTCGGCGCCAGTTCGGCGAGACGTGCCGACGATCTCCGGGGTCTCTGCGAGAATTCCTTCGACGATGTGTATTTCCCTGTCCGTTTCCGCCAGTGCGGTCCCGCCGGGCGTGAAATAGTCGAGGACGAACGCGCCCTCATCCATCTCCGGCAAAAACCCGGTGCCCACGAATCTCTGAGCGATCACGCCGCCGATGATCAGCAGCGCCGCCGCGAGCAGCATGTGTCGCGGGTGGTTGAGAACACGCTCGAGCGATTGCTCATATCGCACCGACAGCGCATCCAGCGCGTGCCTGATGCGGTGCATTATTCCGGCGGGCGCGGGCCGGCCCTGTAGTGCGGCCTCGTATTCGTCCGTCGCCTCGGAGCTCGCATCTTTTCGCGTGAGAAACTGATCGCTCATGAGCGGAATGATGGTAAGCGCCAGCACGAGCGAAACGAGGACGGCGATGGTGAGGGTGATGGAGAGGGCAGCAAAGAACTGCCCGACAACTCCCTTGAGCAGGCGGAGCGGGAGAAAAACAACGACCGTCGTAAGCGTCGATGTCGTCACCGGCCATATCAGCTCGTGCACCGCTTCCCTGATCGCCTGCTGCCGATTCGGGTTGAGGCGGAGGTGGCGGACGATGTTCTCGGTGATGACCACGGAATCGTCGATGACGAGGCCGATCGCAATCGCCATGGCCCCGAGCGTCATCAGGTTGAATGTCTGCCCGATGAGATACATCGCGAAGACGCTGATCGCGAGCGTCAGCGGAATGGAAGAAGCGCTGATGGCCGTGATGCGGGCGTGGTGGAGAAAAAGCAGCAGGATGATTATCGCGAGCACCGCCCCGATGATCATTGCATCGCGGACGGATTTCATTGCGTCGCGGACGAGCGCACCTTGGTCGTAGACCGCCTTGAGCTTGACCCCGGAGGGCAAAGTCTTGCCCACCGCTGCCGCGAGGCTCGCGACACTGTCCGCGATTGCAATGGTATTTCCGCCGGGCTGTCGGGTGATGTTGAGGAGGGCTGCAGGCTTGCCGTCGCCGGCGATAATGCGAACGTGGTCCTCGGTTCCCAGAGTCACGGTGGCCACGTCCCTGACTCTCAGGCCATGACCGAGCACCACGGCCGCGATGTCCTCCGGCGTATGCGCCTCCTGAGCGGAGACGATCAGATATTGCTTGTAATCCTGTGGCATCCGCCCAACCGCGCTAACGCCGGTGGCCTGCTGGATGGCGTTTGCGAGATCGCCGTACGTGAGCCGCTGCGCTGCAAGTCTGGCCGGATCAGCGATGACCTCGATCTCGCGCACATCGCTGCCCTGCACATCCACGCGTCCCACGCCTGGCACACGCGAGATGAGCGGCTTGAGCTGGTAGCGCGCGATGTCGTAGAGCGTTGCAGGGTCACCACCCTCGAGATTGTAGGACAGAATCGGAAAGAGCGATGGCGTCATGCGCTCGACTTCGATGTCCAGATCCGTTGGCAGCAACGTCCGTGTCTGATTCACGCGCGCCTGAACTTGCTGGAGCGCGTAGGTCATATCGGTATTGTCGGCGAAAGCGACGCTGATCTCAGTGCCGCCGCGGATTGTGCGCGAGCGCACTCGCGTGACACCGGGCACGATGTTGACGGCTTCCTCGATCGGCCTGGTGACGCTGAACAGCATCTGCCGGGCGCCCAGCGAGGATCCCTCGACAACCACGAGAATCCGGGGAAAGGCGAGCTCGGGATAGATCGCCGACGGGAGGTTGAGCGCGGCATAGATCCCACCGGCGCTCAGGAGTGCGACGAGGAGGTAGACGAATCGGCGCTGCGCCGCCAGTAGGTGGAAGAGCGAGCGCACTATTGCGCCTGTGCGACCCTGACGCTGTCCTCCAACCCGTACGCGCCCTCGGTCACCACGCGCTCTCCGGCCGCGAGGCCGCTCAGGATCTCTGCCGTCGCCTCGGTCCTCCGGCCGACCGTGACCTTCCGTTCGCGCGCGATGTTACCGGCTGTGACTACAAAAACTTTGTACCCGTCGCCGTCGGGCACCAGCGCCGCCACGGGAATGGTGATCGCGCGCGGATGCACGGCAGTGGCAACCTGGCCAAAAATCGTCTCGCCGATCCTGAGGGGGCGGGCAGTTGGCGGCGCTTGCGCGCGCACTGGTACGCTCCGTGTTGCCGAATCGACGGCGCCGCCGACGTCGATGACGTGTCCAACACCCAGCGGCTCGCCCCGGGCGGTCTCGCCGGCGCTCAACGTGACGGAAGCGCCGGACGCGACGCGCGCCGCGTCGGATGGGGACACGTTGAAGATGATGTCGAGAGCGCTCAGGTCCGCGACTTCGACGAGGGGCTGGCTCAGATCGACCGATGCGCCGATCGGCGCGTTGAGCCTCGTCACAACGCCGGAGATCGGAGCCCGAAGCACGGCGAGTTGCGCCGAGCGTCGGGCGATCATCGCCGCGGCATTGGCCTGCGCCAGTTCCGTTGCGGCCTGATCGGCATCCTTCCGCGGAACGATTCCAGCGTCAGCGAGGCGGCGTGCCCTCTCGTAATTCCTCTGCGCCGCGAGCAGCGCGGCTTCGGCGCTGATTGCCGCTGCCCTGAACGGCGCCTGCTCAAATGCGACAAGAGGGGCTCCGACTCGGACTTTCTGCCCCTGCGAGACGTACACCGCCGCGACACGGGCCGGCGCCGGAGCGCTGAGCGATGCGATGTGGCCGCTCCTGGCGCTCACCGTTCCAATCGAGCTGATGGTCTCCGCGAATGGCTCGATCGCCACGATCGCAGTCTTCACCTGGACGAGAGTCGCAGGATCGCCGGCGGAATCCTCCGATTTATGGCAGCCGAAGGCCAGGAGGATGAGTAGCGGGATTCCGTGGATTCTCATCTCGAATTCGCCGTCAAAGCGTACAGGCGAAGGATCGCGGTTGATATCCACGCATCAGCGAGGTCATCGATGTACTGCGAGAGAATCTCCCGGGCATTCCGCTGGGCTTCGAGAACGGCCGGAAGTCCCTGTGCGCCCTCCCGATAAGCAGTAAGCGACATCGCGGCGATCCGATTCGCGCTCTCCACCAGCAAACGATCCCGACGAATCTTCTCCAGAGCAAGGTTCCGCTGACGAAGCGCTCGTCCGACGGCGCTCCGGGTCTCGATCTGGGCCAGCGCAAGCTCGGCACGCGCGCGTTCCCGCTCTGCTTCCGCCTGCGCGATTGGCCCGCGATTCCGATTGAGAATCGGCAGAGGAATGGACAATCCGATCGTTGGGAGCAGGCCCGGCTCGGATGGATCGCCGTGCTCGAGCCCCGCCTGGATGCTCAACGGAGTGAATAGACTTCGCCGTTGCACCCGGACGGAAAGGTCGGCAGCGGCGACCGCCTGCTCGGCCGCAACGACTGGCAGGGCAAGCGCCGCAGTCACATCGGTCTCCGCCGAGGCCGGCGGAAGAGTGAGCGAATCCACGGGGACGATCGAGACAAGGATGCTGTCGAGCCCCATCACTGCCTGCAGATCGAAAAGGGTCGAAACGACAGTGATCGAATCCCCAGCTGCGAGGTTTGCTGCCTGACCAGCGTTGACCGCCGCGAGAAGCACGTCGAGCTCGCTGGCGTCTCCGGCGTCACGCCTGACGATCGCCATGCGACGGAGGCTGTCCGCGTCCTTGGCGTTGCGCCTGGCCAGATGCAGGCGCTCGATGGCGGCCAGGACGCGGGTGTAGGTAGTGTCGGCATCCAGAGCGGCGGCGGCGCGCGCGAACCGAAATCGATACTGGCTGGCGAGCCTCGTGGCCTGAGCCGATCGAACGCGAGCGGATCGGATGCCGGTGAGGTCGAGCGGAAGATCGACGATCTCGTGGTAATGCGGGGTTGATTTTGAATAGCTCGCCGAAAGGGCCGGATTGTCCCACTGTCGCGCTGTCAGCAGCTGAGCGGCGCCTACGAGTGTATCGGCCCGGGCAACCGCTGACCGCGCGCCGCGAGAGACCGCGGATTCCACGGCCTGCTGGCGCGTAACAGGCTGCTGGCTCCGAGCCGCTGCTGAGAGGAACACAAGAAAGGCAGTGGCTCGGACTGGAACGCGCATCAGGAAATTTACGCTACGGACGAGCGAAGAGCCGCGTGGCGGCAAGGCTCATTACCGACCCTGCACGCCCAATGTCTCTGCGTCTCGTTACCGCAGCGTGGGCACGTCCTCCGCCGCTGCTACTTCTTTGCCTTCTTTTCCAGGGCGGCTTCTTTCTTCTCCATCTTTGCTGTCTCGTGCTCGCGGGCGACAACAGATCCGTCGATCGCACTCACGTTGATTTCCTCGATCCCGGTTTTCCCCGGCGTGGTGATGTCGAATGAGTAAATGAGTTTTCCGTGTTCGCGCTCGAGCTCGCTCGACTTGACGTTTCCATTCGGTACTTCCCTGAGCGCAATGACGCGGGCGGAATCTTCGGAAATCTTTGCTTCCTTTTGAAGGGCGGCCTGGCTTTCAGCCTTCTTCATCCCCGTGTGCCGCTTGGCCGTAGCGTGCTTGGTGACAGGCTTGGCGGTGCTCTTGTAGGTGCCGGTCGCCTGCGCCCCGGCCACGCCTGCGGTTGCCGCCACTGCGACAGCAAGGGCGATCAGTTTGAACATCTCTCCTCCTCTAATTTGATTGAACTTCAACTCGCGCGGATCGCCGGGATTAGCCTGCGATTGTCCTCTGAATGTTAGGGACAGAAGCTGTCGCGCCGATTACACCGAATCACGGCCGGTAGATCAGGCTGTAGATTGGCTGAATGCGAGTTCTCCTGGTCGAAGACGATCCCGGCCTTGCTGCCATCATCAAAACCGGCCTCGCCGAACAGGGCGTCCAGGTCGTGACGGTCATGACTTATCCCGACGGCAAGATGAAGGCGGTCTTCGGGACCTTCGACGTCATCATACTCGACGTCATGCTGCCGGGTGGAAGCGGCTTCGAGCTCTGCCGTGAGATAAGGGCGCGGGAGATCGCAACGCCCATTCTGATGCTCACCGCGCGCGACACGGTGGACGATCGCGTCGCCGGTCTCGAGGTCGGCGCCGACGACTATCTCACGAAGCCGTTCGCGTTCCGCGAGCTGCTGGCGAGAGTCAGGGCGCTCGCGAGAAGGCGTGGAACACCTTTGCCAGAGACACTCCGCGTTTCGGACCTCGAAGTCGAGCTCAACGGGCACCGCGTGCGCCGCGCGGGAAAGCAGATCGAGCTGACAGCCAAGGAATTCTCATTGCTCGAGTTCTTCGTGCTGCATCCGGGTCAGGTTGTAGACCGGGCCGCGATCACCGCCCACGTTTGGGACGAAAATCACGATCCATTTACGAACGTGCTCGAGGTTCTCGTGCGTCGTCTGCGACGCAAAATCGATGACGAGTATCCGGTGAAGCTGATCCAGACTATGCGGGGGGCCGGATACCGCTTTGGCGACTGAAGCAAGCTCGTCACGCCTTGGAATCCAGCAACTTGTAAGGCTCCGGCTGCGACTCACGACCTGGTACGTCGCCACATTCGGCCTGATCATCTTTCTGCTCGGCGCCGGACTGTTCGTCGTAATCAGCCATCAGCTATCCCAACAGCTGGACGACTCGCTCAGAAGCGCGACTCTCGAGCTCGTGCGCGCGGCTCGTATTAGAGAGCTCGAGGCTGCCGGAGCTCGCGGGCGGGTCATAGATGCGGTCGACGAGCTCAACATTCCGGATCGGGTTCTCTATCTGCTCGACCTTCAGGGAACACCGGTCAAGCCGGCGAAGGCGGACGGCTGGATCAGGAACGCTGCGAAGCAGGCTGCAAAAGCCGGTCAGGTCACCGTTCAAAATGATGCTCCCGATGACAAAACGCTCCGACTCCACGCGCTTCGCTTCAAGCTAGCCTCCGGGAAAGAGCTCGTCGCCGTGGCAGTCGCTGATCGCGTGGAGCTCGAGGACCGGTTCGCCGATCTCATCACCGCGTTCGCCGGAGTAGCATTCGCGGCTCTGGTTCTCGTCGCGGCGGGCGGTTTCCTGCTCGTCCGCAAATCCACGGAGCCAATCGAGAGATCGATTGTATTCATGCGCCGATTTATGGCTGATGCGGCCCACGAGCTGCGAACTCCGATAACGGTTTTGAGGACGCGAGCGGAGGTGGCGTTGCAGAGGCCGCGCGAAGCGGCAAACTATGTGTCCGCTCTGCGTGGTGTCGAGGCGGAAGCGCGCCGGCTGGGCGGCATCGTGGATAGCCTGCTTGTCCTCGCGCGCGCCGACGCGGGTGAACGCCAGGTGGAGCGAGAACGTCTCTACCTCGACGACATCACAATAGATGCGGCCGACGCCGCACAGGTCGTGGGAAAACAGAAAGGTGTAGAAATCACCATGGAAGAATTCGAGGAAGCGGCCGTGGTGGGAGACGCCGCGCTCATCCGGCAGCTAATCATGATCCTCCTCGATAACGCAATAAAATTCACGGATTCAGGCGGGGTGGTGCGCGTGGGGGTATCGATGCGCGAAGACGTGCCCACCTTCGTCGTCGAAGACACCGGAATTGGAATCAATCCAGAGGACCTGTCGCGCGTGTTCCAGAGATTCTTCCGAGGGGAGACGGCGCGCAGCCGGACCGAAGGCGCGGGCCTGGGTCTCTCGATCGCCAGCTGGATCGCCAAAGAGCACGGCGCGGACATCTCTCTCGCTTCCGACCCCCGCAAAGGCACTCGGGTAGTGGTTACGTTCCCGCGAGTTGTGCCCGCCACGTCATCGTAGGGACAGGTATCGGGTCTAGAGTACGCACGCATTCAGCGGGATAATCTCTTTATCGAAACTCTTGCAGACTCTCAGATTACGTCGATTATCACGGTACCGATGGCCGCTCGCCATCACGGCAATACTGGCGATCACGGCTGTTTTCTCGTTGCCACCGCTGGTGGACATCGCGAATGTCGCCTCTTCGCCGTCTGCGACCTTGAGGGCGCCACTTCTCTACGAAGTGTTCGCGCCCATCTCCACCATTCTTGACTCGATCACGCTTCTCTCCCCTGGTCAATACGGTGCCACGTTTGCTCTGAGCGCTACGTGTTTTCTTGCCGCGACGATAGTACGACAGCGGCAGGCGCGGGGACCCCTTAGCGCGACCCGAACGGCGCGCTCGGCTCTAGGCTTCCTCGGCGGCACGATTGCTGTGGCCGGCATCATGCTGGTCGCGCCACGACCCATGGCGTCGCTCGAACTGAATGATCGCGATCTGATCGTTGTGGATTTTCATAGCCACACCGAAGCCTCCCACGACGGGCGATCGGGATTCAACGCAGAACGCAATCGGGAATGGCATCGAAGCGCCGGGTTCGAAGCGGTTTACGTTACCGATCACCGGACGTTTGACGGTGCGCTGGCTGGCGCAATGAACAACCCAGCGATGGCGGGAGAAGGAACCGTGCTCCTGCCCGGCGTCGAGCTGCGTGACGGGGACGAACACCTGATTCTCATCGGTGTGGATCCCCGCCGGATGAAAATTACCTCTCCTGACTGGCAGGAAGCCGCGGTCGCCGCCGACGGCGGGCCTGCACCTCCCATCCTTCTGCTTTCACTTCCGGGTGACATCTTGCGAATTCCTTCCGAGGAGCTCACCGGCGCGATCCGCGTCGCCGGGATCGAGGTTTCGGATGGGTCGCCGCGTGGCCTTGCTCAAGCGGTGACGGAGCGGGATTCAATCCGTTCGGTCGGCGCTCGCCTCGGCGTTGCGCTCCTCTCCGGATCAGACAATCACGGATGGGGACGGGCCGCGCCGGCGTGGAGCGTGCTGCGAATTCCTGGTTGGCGCCGAATGAATCCGGCAGAGCTCGACATCGCCATCCGTCGAACGATTCTTTCCCAACGAATGGGGGCCGTTCAGGTAATCGCTCGGCGAACGGTAAGTCCTCCTCGTAATGGCCTCCAGGCTTCGCTTGGCGGATTGGTCGTCGGTCTCACAATGGCGCGGACGATGAGCTTCAGCGAGCGAGCATCCTGGACCGTGTGGAGCTGGAGCCTCTGTTTCCTGTCGCTGTGGGGTGGTCGCATGAGACGCCGCCGGCGCACTGTCACCAGCTCGTACCAGCAGAAGCACACACCTGCGCGGCTCATCGACGCCGCAGCCGCAATCAAGCCGGCATCGTGACCGGCTCCCGCGAGTGGAGCGTTTTACGAGCGTTTCCGCAGGAGCGCGCCACCAGCGCTCGAGCAAGTGCCGTCAAGAGCTGAGCACTCGCATTGGCTTTCTCAGTGCCTGAGCGCCCTCTCGACGTGTGACAGCAGTGCGGCACGCGCGGCGGAGTCGAACAGGCGGCCATTCGCTATCACCGCCGAGATTCGGCGAGTGTTGCGGATGTCGAGGAGCGGATCCGCATCGAGCAGAACGAGATCTGCAACCTTTCCCTCTGAGACCGTGCCGAGCGAGTCAAGAGCGCCGAGGTATTCCGCCGCATTGTAGGTAGCTGTGCGAAGCGCCTCGAGTGGTGTGAGACCGGATCGCACCAGCAGCGCGAGCTCGTCGTGCAGACTGAAGCCCGGATAAATGAATGCCTGCGGCATGTCTGTTCCTGCCAGCAGCTTGACGCCCGCGTTCTTGAGATCGCGGGTCCGATCGAAGCTGAAATAGCTGCGTACCACCATGGAATCCGCCGGCGTCAGGCCAGCCGACCGGCGAATCCAGCCGCCCTGGATCAATCCCGGAACGTATTTAGCCAGCTCGGGGTGGGTGCTCGCGCTGTCGAACGCGTGGGCGTAAGGCTGATAGACTACCAGCGTCGGAGTCACCCAGGTGTGATTGCGCGCCAGCGTGGCGATAACCGATCTGCATTTTCGCGGATCGTAGGTCCCGCGCAGCTCGCGCGCCTGGGCCCTGATCACCTCCAATTGGGCAGCGGACGCCAGCGTCGTAGTGTCGCCGAATCTCGCGCGAAGTACGCTGTCGCGCGACGAGCAGGCGCGCATGAGATCATCCTCGTGCTCGATGCTTCGTTGACCGGCATTCGAAGCCTCGACGACGCTCACCGAGTACGGAACATGGCCGCCAAAAGGGACGTTGAGCTTTTTTGCTTCGGCCGCGAGCCCGAAATAGGCCGCTCGCGGGACCCATGAATACGGCTTGATGAAATCAGCGCGGGTGGATCCGTCTTTTTTTCTTACCAGCGTATCGACGGCACGCACGCCGTCTTCCCGGGTGACAACGTGGCTGACGAAGCGAGCCTTGTTCAGGGGCCCATCTACCCGGGCTCCGACGACCAGGCGTGGGCCGATTTCGCGCCCGCTCACAATGAGCGACCTCCAGTTCAATGTCGTATCGACGTAGTAACCCATATCGCGCGCGCCCGTGACGCCATTGGCGATCATGAGGGGTCCGGCGAAATCGGAGAACACGTACACGAAGCCGTGAACATGCATGTCCCACAGCCCGGGAATGAGGAACTTGCCACGCCCGTCGACCACGTGGGCGCCCGATGGAATTGCCGCACTCGGCGACGATCCGACAAAGGTGATGCGGTTACCGGAGACCAGCACCGTGTTATCGGAATGTGTCGCACCCGAAGCGACGTCGATCACCGATACGTGAGTTATCGCAATTGGCTTCTGCTCGGCGCGCGGTTCAGCGCAAGCTGTGGCCGCCAGAAGCGCAATCGCGATCCCCGCGCGGACTACTTGCTCGTGCGCTTTACTCGCCAGCTTCCTGTCTGTGGCGCGTTTGACTGGGAGCCGCGCGTGCTGAACGTACCGTCGATCGTGTCGCCGTTGAGCGTGCCCGTGAACGTTGTCACGACCGGACAGTCGCACTCCGGGTCGCGATAGGCGTCGAGGACTCCGTTCACGGTGTCGCCGCTCACTCGCACGAGCTTGATCGTGAGCACCTGCGAGCTGGCCGCGCCCTGCACCGTCGCGCCGCCCGCAGTCGTCGCGTTGCCATAGGGCACGAGAGCCTTGCCGTATCCGCTCGGGACCATCACGACGTCGCCATTCGCAGCGTCGCCAGCCGGCGAGAGGTTGAACACAATGCTTCCGCTGCGCCCCGTCGTGGGGCTGTTGTATTCTCCGGTCCATTTCCCCGCTAGTGATGCGCGATCTCCCGCGTCACCGGTGACGGTGACCGGTGTGGGCTTCGACGCGCATGACAGTAACGCCCACGCGGCCGCGGCCAGGCCAAGTCGAGTGATCTTCACGAAAAACCCCTCCTCAGGTTGAATGACGTGCTACGGAAGGGTGGGTAGCATTAGTGTCGCTCCGGTTGGCCGATCGCGCCAGTGTCGTCTTGCCTGGGACGGACGAGTGGGCGCCGCAGAGTGCTACGACCAACGCGAGAAATAAAAGGACGGCGCGCAGTAGCGCCGCGTGCTGGGCCTGGTGCGAGAGAGCGGGCGACCGGACTCGAACCGGCGACGTCCAGCTTGGGAAGCTGGCATTCTACCAACTGAATTACGCCCGCAGCAACGAAGACAACTTACCAATGAAGCGCGGTTGCGAAAAGGCCGCTTGGGCTAGCGCGTGAACACATCCCTGCGGAAACTGGCGAGTCCCGACCGGCCGGCGTAGCCGAGGTGCGAAAGGCCGAACACGTCTTCGATACTGCGCAGCAGCGAGTAATGGTTGTAAGGCACATTCGACACCGTCCCCGGCTTGATGAACCGAGATAACAAGACTGCGCCGGTGCGGCCGCCACCCGGGCCATTCACTCCGGGCTTCGTCGTGTTCGGTCCTGACGGTTGCCTGCAACACGCCGTTGCATCGATGCTCAGGGCTTCGTCGAAGTTGATGACGATGAGCCCATCTGCCTTGTACGCCGGCGAGCTCATGATGCGCGGAACCCAGTGCTGCAGGAAAGTGTCGACCGACTCGAGACTTCCCGGTTCGCCGCTCTGGCACGGCCGATCGTGACCATCGTGACAGAGGTTGGGGACGATGAACGTGAAGTTGGGCGTTCGATCCACTGACCGTAGCGCGTCCTCCAGTTCGGTGAGCGGTACGACGTTCTGTTTGCACGATGGCGAATCGAGAATCGCCTGGAAATAGACGAACGGATTGTGCTTGGTCGCGTACTGATCGGTAGGCGTCGCACCCTCGGTCAGGTCGACGGTGCCAATCTCTGGGTGACCGCAAGTTGCCGACTCGCGCGTCGGGTCGTTTCCCATGTCCTCCATGAAGCCGCCCCACCTCAGATGCTTCGCCTCCAGCTGGTTGGCAATTGTCTTCACGTGCGCGGGATAGACACAGCCATCACCGATGGGCTGCCCGTCAAGGGCGATTCCGGTTTCGATGAAATCATCGAAATGGGGACAATCGACCTGGGTTTTGGGTGCGGGCGCTACACCGGCAATCATTGCCAGATAGTTGGGGAGACTGTAGTGCCCGATTCCGTGGTATTGGCGGAGAAATGCTCCCGCCTTCCGTAACGTGTCAGCGAGGTATGGGGCGCGTGAATGCTTGTTGAACGTCGTGTCGAATCCTTGGTTCTCGAGGACGATCACGAAGACATGCCCAATCGGCGGCATCGAGGGCCGGCGTTGGCGCGAGAAGGCGAGTGTCGCCGTGATGGCTAAAGCCCCAAAGACGAGCGACGCCGCGAAAAACAGGCGTGGACCGATACGTGTCATGATGACCAAGGAAAAAGTTTGGGAGGACCTGCTTACCGGAGATCCGTTGGTCAGCTTGGGGTGATGCAAGAGCCACAGGTGAGATTTGAACTCACGACCGCCCGATTACGAATCGGGTGCTCTACCCCTGAGCTACTGTGGCACGTTCTGCGAAATAGCCGTCGACTAGCGGCGGGGCGGTGAGAGCTCCTCACGACCAAACGCCTTAGAGTCAAAGGCACTGGCATCGTCAAGACTGCGCAGTGCCGAGAGTGCCCTGGAGCGGACTCGAACCGCTATGCCTTTCGGCACCACCCCCTCAAGATGGCGTGTCTACCAATTTCACCACCAGGGCGAACAACATCTGCACTCGTACGCCGTACCAACTGCGCCAGCGACTTCACTTCTCAAAAAACAATACGGGGCCGACGGGGCTCGAACCCGCGACCTCTCGAGTGACAGTCGAGTGCTCTAACCAAACTGAGCTACGGCCCCAACTACTGGAGTCAGGGTCGGAAACCCCTTCCTCACCGCGCACCTGCCTTGAAAAAAACCGGACTGGTTGTCAATCAATCCGCTGCGATAGCCCCAAGGGGAATCGAACCCCTCTCTGCACCGTGAAAGGGTGCCGTCCTAACCGATAGACGATGGGGCCGATCGGACGCTTCTCGCATACTTCATCCATCATAGCGCTAACGGGATTCGAACCCGTGTTTGGGCCTTGAGAGGGCCCCGTCCTAGTCCCCTAGACGATAGCGCCGCGACACCAACGGCCCGCTCGACACCCGGGCGAAAAACTTCCACTCAATTCAACAGGCCCGGAGGGAATCGAACCCCCAACCGCCGGTTTTGGAGACCGGTGCTCTACCAATTGAGCTACGGACCTACTCCCGAACGGCCGACAACTGCGAGCTGCAAACTACTACGAACTACGGACAACTCGGCTCCGTGCGCCATTCGGAGTTCGTACTACAGGGGTGGCTGACGGGAATTGAACCCGCAACCCCCGGTGCCACAGACCGGTGCTCTAACCAATTGAGCTACAGCCACCATCGAACCGCTCTGCATCTTAACCGCGTCCGACAATCGAATCAACCGCGCTTTCAGCTTCGAGCAGCGTCGCGCGCGGTCAGTCGGAGCAGGTACTGCGACGCGAGTACGCTCGCTCACGGTGCCCGCAAGCGGGCGCCCCGAGCCCCTAACCGCGCTCCCTCGCTCTGCTCGGTCGCGGGTCTCCTGGTCGCTCGCTGAAACTCGCTTACGCAGCACCCGCTCCTCCTTGCCTCACACCGTTTTCTACGAGACACAAGGCTCGCGCGTTGATTCTTTGCCGTCGCCGCTAACCTGCTGAGCGGTTGGTATCGCGCGCGAACTACATCGCGCGAGTTCGGCATTCGCGCTTCAGTTGCGCGAAGTCGACACGTGGCCAGAGCGGAGAGAGGCGGGGTGTCCTCGTAGGCGACGTTCAGCGAGCGACCAGGAGACCAGCGACCTCCCCGCGGAGCGGGCGGTCGCGTTCTGGGCTCCGCCCGAGCG
>JALYKQ010000266.1 GCA_030774675.1 Gemmatimonadota bacterium
CCTCGATTCTGGAGCACCATCAGCAGGAGGATGGCAGCGTGCTCGTCCCCGCTGCGCTCAGCACCTATCTCGGCGCCGAGCGCCTCGCTTAACCAATGCGCCGGCTCGCTCCGGTAACGCTCATCACGATCGGCGTCCTCGCGCTACTGACCTGGTACGTGATCTATACGCGCGGGGTCGTCAGGGAATTGAGACGAGAGGCATCCCGGGTCGGTCTCATGTACGCCCGCGTGTACAATGGTCTGACCGATCCCAACCCCGACGCCGCCAACGCTGCCCTGCTCGATCTCTCGAGGCACATTCGCGAGTCGGGCGTTCCGATGATCCTCACCGATGAGCAAGGTAAGCCGACCGACAAGGCGAATCTCCCATTCACGGCCCCGGTCAGCGCGAAACAGACCCGAGATTACGTATTGGAGCTCGATCGGCAAAACGCACCGATAGTCGAGCCAGGTGTTGGAGCGGTGCATTACGGAAACACGCCACTGGTTCGGGGGCTCATTCTGATTCCCGTTCTGCAATCGATCCTGATCGGGATGGTGCTGCTCGCGGGCGCGTACGCGTTGCGAACCCGTGGTCGCGCGGATCGGGAGCAGATATGGGCGGGAATGGCACGCGAGTCGGCGCACCAGCTCGGGACTCCTCTCTCGAGCATCAGCGGCTGGATAGAGCTGCTGAGAGAGTCAGAGCCGGAGTCGATGACGGCGGCTGCGCTCGATCATATGGACGCGGACCTCGAGCGCCTCAAGCGCGTCGCCCACAGGTTCGAGCGCATCGGACGTCCGCCGCACCAGGAGGCCGTCGATCTGGGGAGCCTCGTCGATCGCGTTGCCACCTACTTCAGAGCGCGGGTGCCGAGTCTCGCGCAGCGAGTGACCGTCACGTCCTTCCATCAAGGGGATCTCGTGATTCAAGGCGATCCGGTGCTCATCGAGTGGGCCCTGGAGTCACTCGCCAAGAACGCCATCGATGCTCTCGCCGGTCGTGACGGAAAAGTCGAGATATCGGCCGAGTCACTGCCCGAAGGCCGCGTGCGGGTTCGCGTCTCCGACGATGGTCCAGGTGTGCCCCGTGAGATCCGTAACCAGATTTTCGATCCTGGTTTCTCAACCAAGGAAAAAGGCTGGGGCATCGGCCTCTCGCTGGCGCGTCGAATCGTCCGCGACAGTCATGGTGGGGAGCTGATACTCGTGCCGTCAGACCGGGGGGCAACCTTCGATATGGTGCTCGGGGGAGATTGACAACTGCAACTGAACGTGTTGGGAGCTGGGAGCTTTGAAGCTGAGAGCTAGAAGCCGTAAGACGTCGGGACGTCACTCAGCGGATGATGGGACGTGCTCCGATGCTAAGACGCGTTTAAGCAGTCCATGGAGCATCTTTCGCACTTCGATCACTTGATCGAGAAGGGACCTGAAATCATTGATAGTCATCACTTGAGCATCGCGAGCCACAATCAAGTGATACTCAAGCTCCGAGCTGAATTGAGCGCATATCCGAGGAATCGTGCGAATTGCCGCTCGCTCTTTTGATTTCTGCCTTCCACGATATTTGTTGGGATCGACATCGCTGATCGGATCATCTGGCTCCGAAGCCCAGCGTAATTCGAGCCTCGGATGCGAATTGCTGCTCTGTGAACGTTGAGAGCCAGCGCATGCGCCTTTCTCCAAACGTGGAGCTTTGCAAAATCGCCCATGTTGCAGCGTAAAGGCTTGAGTTGCCGGAGGGTCACCGTTTCCTTGCTGTCTTCATCGAAGCAGTCCCGCTGGTCCTGGTTTCGTAACGTCCTGACGTAGTGGGGCTACCAGCTCTCAGCTTGGGGGCTCCCAGCTCCCAACACTTTCAGTTGCAGTTTCCTCTATGTCCACTTGGAGTCACCCCGCGAGTGACGGTATCTTGAGACGATGCCCGAATCAATGAACGTCGTCGCCGAGCGTACCGAGCCGCTGGCTGGCCTCAATCCGGCGCAGCGTGAAGCGGTCCTCCACTTCGAGGGCCCGATGCTCGTGCTCGCTGGAGCGGGCTCCGGAAAGACTCGCGTGCTCACGACCCGTATCGCGCGGTTGATCGAGCATCATGGGGTCGATCCCACGCGAATCCTCGCTGTCACGTTCACCAACAAGGCTGCTGGTGAAATGAG
Source organism: Gemmatimonadota bacterium (assembly GCA_030774675.1). Taxonomy (GTDB): domain Bacteria; phylum Gemmatimonadota; class Gemmatimonadetes; order Gemmatimonadales; family Gemmatimonadaceae; genus UBA4720. The sequence continues at coordinate 2,138 of JALYKQ010000266.1, forward strand.
GGACCGGATAGCGCGCCTCCTTGGCGAAGAGCCGAAGGGGATGTGGAGTGGTACGTTCCACGCCATCGGTGCCCGCATCCTTCGCAGCGCCGCCCGGCATGTGGGCAGGACTTCCAGCTTCACTATCTACGACGAAGACGACACGCTCGGCGTGGTGAAACGGATTATGGAGCGCGAGGGAATACCACAGAAGCAGTGGAGCCCAAAGGTCATCGCATCGCTCATCTCCGACGCCAAAAATGCTCTCGTGCCTCCCGAGGAATACGAGTCGCTCGCGATGGACCCTGTATCTCGCGCCGCCGCAAAGGTCTACAAGCAGATCGAGCCCGCGCTTCGCTCGGCAAACGCCGTGAGCTTCGATGATCTGCTCGTGCTTCCTGTCGAGATATTTCGAAAGGACGAGACGACGCTCGCGCGCTACCGTGATCGTTTTCAGTTCATTTTGGTCGATGAGTACCAGGACACAAACCGCGCCCAATTCAGTTTCGTCAAGCTCCTGGGCAGCGCCCACGGCAACGTCGTCGTGGTTGGGGACGACGACCAGTCGATTTACGGCTGGCGCGGCGCGGACATCCGGAACATCCTCGACTTCGAAAAGGAGTTCGCGTCGGCAAAGCTCGTTCGGCTGGAGGAGAATTACCGTTCGACCCCCGACATCCTGGACGTCGCCAACGCAGCGATAACCCAGAACATCGGCCGAAAGGGGAAGACCCTCCGCGCCACGCGTGGGCCGGGAGAGCAGGTCACGCTTGTCGCTGCGCTTGACGAGAGAGACGAGGCGGAGTTCGTGCTCGAGGAGATCAAGAGCCGCCAAGCCCGGGAGCATCGCGGCCTCGACCAATTCGCGGTCCTCTATCGGACCAACGCCCAGAGCCGCGCGCTCGAGGATGCGCTGAGGCGCGAAGCAGTGCCATACCGCCTCGTCGGGTCCGTCCGCTTTTACGATCGGCGAGAGATTCGGGACCTGATGGCCTATCTCAAGCTGATCGCCAATCCCTCCGACGCGGAAGCTTTTCACCGGGCGATCACGGTCCCCAAACGCGGCATCGGGGACACGACCGTCGATGCGCTCGCGGCACGCGCCCGTGAGATGGGCGTCCCACTGTTAGAGGCGGCTTCCCGCGAAGACATCCAGGCGTCGCTTCGCCCCGTAGCGAGAAAGGCCCTCGCCGATTTCGTCCGCATAATTGCTTCGCTCCGCGAGCGTGCGAGGGAGACGAGTGTCGACGTGCTGATCCAGGAGCTGATAGGCGAGATCAGATACGTCGAATACCTGCAGTCCGAGGGCCCCGAGTCTGCGCGCGACCGCCTCGAGAACCTGAGCGCGCTGATCAATGGTGCCGCCGAGACCGTCATCGACGACGGGGGTGAGGTGGGGCTCACTCCGCTCGACCACTTCCTGCAGCGCGCGATGCTCGTGGCCGGAGCCGACGCGCTCGATCCGTCCGCGGACGCGGTCACTCTCATGACGCTCCACAACGCTAAAGGTCTGGAGTATCCAGTCGTTTTCCTCACCGGCCTGGAGGATGGTCTGTTCCCGCTGTCACAGTCCTTCGATGATCCGCCGAAATTGGAGGAGGAGCGCCGGCTGTTCTATGTTGGAATAACGCGCGCCGAAGAGAAGCTGTATCTCTCCTTTACCGAGATGCGGCGCCGGAATGGCGAGCTTCTGCCTTCCATAAAATCCAGGTTTCTTCGCGAGATTGCCGCCGCCAACCTCGAGGAGAGAAAGACTTTGCGAGTGAGCACGATGGGGCGCGGGACATCCCTCCTTCGCGCCGGAGCCGCCAGTAGCGGGCCATATCCGGCACGACGGACCCATGACGTTCCGTCCTGGCGAAAGACGGCGATCAGCGAAGCGGAGATATCGCAGGACGAGCCGCGCTACGTGAAGGGTGAGCGCGTCAAGCACAAGCTGTTCGGTGATGGCTCCATCGCCGAACTGTCGGGTGTCGGTCGCGAAGTGAAAGCGGTCATCGACTTCGACGATGAGTCAGTCGGAAGAAAAACGATCAAGCTTGCCTACACGACCCTTGAGCGGGGACAGGAATAATGGCGGTTACCCGCGAGGACGTGCTGCACATCGCGGAGCTGGCGAGGCTCGGGGTCGACGCGGCGCGCGCCGACGAGCTTACGAAGGAGCTGAGCGCGATTCTCGCGCACATGGATGTTCTATCGCAGGTGGATACCGCCAGCGTTCCGACGACCGTCGGAGTCGAAACAGGCGGCACGCCACTTCGTCCTGACGCCGGAGTCCCGGCTTTGATGAAGGGTACGCTCGAGTCCTTTGCCCCGGTCATGCGCGACGGATTCTTCATCGTCCCTCGGCTGGCGACCCACGAAGATCCCAGCGAGAGCGGCGCTTGATCGTCGAAGGGTTCACGCAGCTCGGCGCCGCCGCGATCGCAGCGAGTGTTCGCGCCGGCCAGATCGCTCCCGCTGATATCGTCCGCGCATCGTTCGAGCGGGCGAGCGAGATCGGAGCCGGACGAGATGAACTCAACATCATCCTCTATGCGAATGAGAAGGCGAGCGTCGAGGAAGCTGCCGAGATTCAGCGCAAGGTGAACAGCGCGACGGACCTGGGCGTGCTGGCCGGAGTTCCCGTTGCCATCAAGGACAACATTGCCTCACTCGGACTACCGACCACCTGCGCTTCGAAAATTCTGGAAGGTTACATCAGCCCCTTCGAGGCGACCGCCGTCACCAGGTTGCGGGCCCACGGCGCACTGATTGTGGCCAAGACGAACATGGATGAATTCGCCATGGGGTCATCCACTGAAAACAGCGCTTACGGGCCGACGCGCAATCCGGTCGACGTCCGCTGCGTAGCGGGCGGCTCCTCGGGTGGCTCTGCCGCCGCAGTTGCAGCAGGGATCACCCCGATCGCGCTCGGATCGGAAACTGGTGGATCGGTCCGCCAACCGGCGGCGTTTTGCGGCGTGGTTGGAGTGAAGCCCACCTACGGCAGAGTGAGTCGGTACGGATTGGTGGCGTTCGCTTCGTCGCTCGACCAGATAGGCGTTGTCGGCCGCAGAGTCGATGACGCCGCACTGGGACTGGAGGTAATCGCGGGCTTCGATCAAATGGATTCGACCAGCTGCGATGTCGACGTGCCCATCTATCGACTCGCCGCCCTCGGCAAACCGGCGCCTGAGGCGCGCGATCCGGATGCTCAAGCAATTCGAATCGGGCGCAGCCCTGTGCCGCTTCCACCCCCGCCAAGCGCGAAGACTCTGGAAGGCGTCGTAATCGGGAAGCCGCGCGAATACTTCCCCGAGTCGCTCGACGCGAGCATCAGAGGCCTCTGCGACCGCGCGCTGGAGCGGTTGCGCGCCATGGGAGCAACCGTTCGCGATATCTCCCTGCCACGCTCCCCCCTGGCGATTCCCGTCTACTACATCCTCGCCCCCGCCGAGGCCTCGTCGAACCTCGCGCGGTTCGATGGGGTGCGTTACGGGCTTCGGGTCGATCCGGGCAAAGGACTCAAAGCCATGTACGAGGCGACGCGCTCCCAGGGTTTCGGACGGGAGGTAACGCGGAGAATCCTTCTCGGCACCTACGTGCTCTCTGCCGGTTACTACGACGCCTACTACAAGAAAGCGCAGGCCGTGCGCACACTCATTGCCGAAGACTTCCGCTCGGTGTTTGCAAGTGGCGTCAACGCAATCTTCACTCCGACGACTCCAACGCCGGCGTTCCCAGTCGGAGCCATCAGCGATCCATACGAGATGTATCTGAACGACATCTTCACCGTGACTGCCAACCTCGCTGGTGTTCCCGCCATCTCCGTTCCAATCGGCCGGGTGCGGCGACTTCCGGTCGGCGGCCAGATCATCACTGCGCACTTCGACGAATACAACATGTTCCGGGTCGCCTATGCATTGGAGGCCGGTCTCGGCCGCGAGGCGCACGAGTGACCCACGAACGCTTCGAGATGGTCGTCGGTCTGGAGGTGCACGTCCAGCTGAAGACCCGCACCAAGGCGTTTTGTGGCTGCTCAACGGATTTCGGAGCGTCGCCGAACGTCAACACTTGTCCGGTCTGCCTGGCGCTGCCGGGCGCCTTGCCCGTTCTGAACGAGCACGCCGTCGAGCTCGCCACCCGCGCCGCCATTGGCCTCGGCTGCACTATAAACCATGTCTCCGTCTTCGCCCGCAAGAACTACTTCTATCCCGACCTGCCGAAGGGTTATCAGATCTCCCAGTTCGATCAGCCGCTGGCCACCGGCGGGAGAGTCGTCATCGGACAGACTGAGAGCGGGGCCGACATCCATGTCGGTATCACCCGGCTCCACATGGAGGAGGACGCCGGGAAGTCCATCCACGATCGCTATCCGGGTGCGACTGCAATCGACCTTAATCGCGCCGGCGTGCCGCTGATCGAGATCGTGAGCGAGCCCGATATTCGCACGGCCGCTGGAGCTGGCGCCTATCTCCGCAAACTGAAACAGATTCTCCAATACCTGGACGTTAGCGACGTGAGTATGGAAGAGGGGAGCCTAAGGGTGGATGCAAACATCAGCGTGCGGGCGCCCGGGCAGTCAAAGCTCGGAACCAAGACCGAAGTGAAGAACATGAATTCCTTTTCGGCCGTCGAGAAGGCGCTTGAATCGGAGTTCGCGCGCCAGTGCGCCCTGCTCGAGGCGGGCGGAATGGTACAGCAACAAACGCTGCTCTGGGACGGCGGCCGAGAGGCGGTCCGCCCGAGCCGAACCAAGGAGGGTAGTCACGACTACCGCTACTTTCCGGAGCCCGATCTTTTGCCGCTCATGCTCGACCAGAAGTGGATCGACCACACGAGCAAGGAGCTTCCGGAGCTGCCGGAGGCGAGAAAGAAGCGGCTGGTTGAGGAATACGGAATCTCACCGGGTGAGGTCGAGCAACTTGCCGCGACGCCTGCGTTGGCAGACTATTTCGAGGCGGTTGCGCGATCTGCATCGGACGGGAAGGGAGCTTACAACTGGGTCATGGGCGAAGTGATGGCCGCATTGCGCTCTTCGGGCGATCAGATCAGCCACTTCAAGGTTCGGCCAGCGGATCTGGCGCAGCTGCTCAACCTTGTGCGCGACGGAACCGTAAGTCACACCGCTGCCAAGCGTGTGTTCGCTCAGATGGCCGAGACGGGCCGCCCGGCCGCGCAGGTGGCAGCCGATGAAGGATTGCTGCAGGTCGGAGACGAATCGGCGATTGCAACCTGGGTCGACGAAGTGCTCAATGAGCATCCCGAAGAGGCGACGCGATATCTAGCCGGCGAGAAGAAGCTTCAGGGAGTGCTGGTGGGATTCGTGATGAAGAAATCCAGAGGACGCGCGGATCCCAAGCGAGTGAATCAGCTGTTGTCCGTGCGCGGCGGGTAGAGGGGCTCTGGCAGCCGCACGGCGTAGTGAAGCACCGACGGCGGCATTCCGAAGTGGTGCTGCGCCTGCTCGTGCACATGTTCTTCTCCTCCGCGGCGGAGTGCCGCTCGCCGGACTTTTTTCGCCGCGCGCAGCGCGACCGTGCCCGCCGGGTCGAGCTTGTAGGGCTCGGCACGATCGAGCCGTGTCAACAGGTCGATGATGTAATCGAACGCCCGCGCCATGTAGATCTCGACCTCCTGTTCGGTCAAGTCCCAGCGGCTCTTCTCCTCGACGAGATGAAAGATCCGCTGCCAAGACTCTGTGTCGGCCACGTACACCATGCCTCTGAAGATTCGCCGGTTGGTTGGCGTGCTGAAAATCGTAGGGCTCAGGATGCGATCGAGGTGTTCGTCCGAGTGGGCGTGGTCGCGCAGTATCAGCTGCTTCGCTGTGCGGCTGAACCGCTCACCGATGTGGGTGTCGAACCGGCTCTCCCAGTAGCTGTGCCCAAGCGCGGCCGTCGACGAAGTGATGGTGAGCTGGTGCGGCACGAAATAGTTGTGCGCGACAGAATCGGCAGCGAGATGCGCGAGATAGCCGAACCCGAAAGCCCGGAGGGGATCTGATTCAGCGTTGTCGTGAATCTCGAGGCCTACGTTCCAGGAATGACAATGCCGGCCCGTCGCGGCGTACTTCTTTGCGATGCTCGTGTCCGCGGCGATCGAGCCGTAGAGGAAATCGTAGGGAAACGCCGCGAGCAGCTCGGCTACGCTGGAAGGCAGGAGCGCGAGCGAGCGCATGACTGCTTCCCCGAGGAAGATGTGAGTTCCGGGGGTCCACGCGTGCGCGACGGCCGGGGTGAGCACCAGCGCCAGCAACACGGCCAGAGCGATCGCACCGGCCGAGACTACGCGCGGTGAAGCGCGCGTCACTGTGCCGCGCCTAGATGCCGATCCGCTTGCGCTGCCGGCGAACCGCTTTTCGCAGATCGTTCAGTTCGTCCTTCACGACGTCGTTGATCGCGTCGCGGGCGGTGTCGACGTAGTCCCTGACCTGCTCGACAACGTCGTCGACGGGGATTCGATCGATCATCTCCTCGCCGCGCTCGACGGCCGTCCTGAAGCCCCGCTTCGCACGCGGCGCAGCCCAGCGCGCTCCTTCAGCTGCGCGACCGCCCGCCCAGCGAGCGCCCTCGAGTCCGCGGCTGCCGGCCCATTTCGCGCCTTCGAATCCCGCCAATCCGGCCAGCGCGGCACCTCTTCCCGCGTACCGCGCGAGAGGCCCGACCGGCCGGCGGCCCGAAGGCCCCCGTCGCAACAACAGGGTGATGCCGGCGCCGACAGCGGCACCGATCAGCGCTGCCGTCAGCAGGTCGTATTGCTGCTCACGCTCCTCGCCCTCATCCGTTTCTGGGTCGGACGCGCGGGCGCGGTTTTTCCCAGCCGTCGGCTCTGGCTTCATCGTAGTCCCCATCGCTCCAATCCTCCTCGTCAAATGCCTGATTGATACCCGTTTTCACGCCGCGAATCGTCGACGCTGTCGTCACGAAAGCCGACTCGGCCTCCTCCTGCACCACGTCGAGCAGGGCGTTCAGCTGGTTGATTCTGTCCTCGGCCGTCCCAACAGCTTGCTGCAGCCTCTGATTCACCGCGGCGACCGTCTGGCTCACCTGCTGCACGTCAACCCGCATCGCCGTCGAGATGTAGTCTACATTGTCGGCGATGGCGCTGGCATGCCGCATCAGCGGGTTGACGTCGCCGTAAACCTTGTCCAGCATGTCGCTGATTTTTTTGTAGCTCTTTCTGAAGTTCAGGGCGGCGGGAACGAGTGCGACGGTCAGGACGATCACGGTGATTGCCATGATGCCGCTGGCTATGCTGACGATCTTTTGCCACAGACCGGGCTCCGCCACGATCTCCTTTGTGTAGATCGTATCCGGAAGGGTGCGAGCTGCCTGCAACAGCAGCTCGGCGCCGCCGCTTATCCATCCCGTCATACGCGCGAAGTGTGCAAGGGAGAGGCCATTTGACGATGGTGTTTCACTCGACGGTACAAAGAGTGCTCCCTGCGATATATTTTCGCAACACGTCTCCAACACAGCGAATCGGCTTCAGGAGCAACATGCCCGCAGTACAGTTCGTCGTTGAGGGCGGGAAGTCTCTCAGCGGCTCAATCCGCCCGTCCGGAAACAAAAACGCGGCGCTGCCCATTGTGGCCGCGGCGCTTTTGTCGCCCAACCCGGTTCATTTGGAAAACGTTCCGCGCATTCGGGACATCGAGACGCTGGTGGAGCTGATTCGCTCGGTCGGCGCCTCGATGGAATGGGTCGGTCAGAATGCGCTCGACGTACACGCCAAGGACCTGCGTCCTGCCGATCTCAATCCGGCGCTCTGCGCCAAGATTCGCGCTTCGATCCTCCTGGCGGCGCCCCTGCTCGCCAGGTGCGGAGTGGTCACTCTGCCGCCTCCTGGCGGCGACGTCATTGGACGGCGCCGTCTCGACACCCATTTCCTCGCTCTCGAACAGCTTGGCGCAGAGTTCACTCACGGCAAGATGATCGAGATGCGCGTCAACGGCTTCAAGGGCGCGGACGTGTTCCTGGACGAGCCCAGCGTGACCGCCACCGAGAATGCCCTCGTGGCGGCGTCAGCTGCGAAAGGCACCACGATCCTGCGCAACGCGGCCAGTGAGCCCCACGTTCAGGATCTCGCGCGTTTTCTCATCGCGCTCGGCGCCGAGATCGAAGGTGTCGGCACCAATACGATGACAATCCGCGGCAGCAAGTCGATTGGCTCGAAGCCCGTTGCACATACCATAGGGCCCGATCACATCGAGGTTGGATCATTCATCGGCCTGGCGGCGGTGACGCGATCAGAGCTCAGAATCGAGAACGCTGGCGTCGAACACCTCCGGTCCACCCGCATGGGATTTTCGCGACTGGGGATTGAATGTCTCGAAGACGGCAACGATCTCATCGTTCCCGCCAAGCAATCGCGGCAGATCCAGGCCGACATGGGTGGTCACGTTCCGAAGCTCGAAGACCAGCCCTGGCCAGCGTTCCCGGCCGATACGATGTCGATCGCGATCGTCACGGCCACACAGTGTGACGGGCTGATCCTGATGCACGAGAAGATGTTCGAGTCACGGCTGTTCTTCGTCGACAAGCTCTCGACCATGGGCGCGCGAATCGTACTGTGCGATCCGCACCGCGCCCTCATTCACGGGCCGGCCCGCCTGCGTGGGGCGGTGCTCGAGTCACCCGACATCCGGGCTGGAATGGCGCTGCTTCTTGCCGCACTTTGCGCCGAAGGAACGAGCGTCATCAACAACGTCGGACAGATCGAGCGAGGGTACGAGCGCATCGACGAGCGTCTCAATAAGCTTGGCGCCGCGATCACACGCGTCGACGATCGCCGCTCGTAATCGTGAGTGAGGTTCCGAAGGAGGTTATTCCCGATTTCGAGAGTTGGGGGATTCGCGCGTTCACTACGACGCGTGAGGCGGGCACCTTCAGCCTCGCTGGCGACGATCCGGTAAACGAGGTCATGGGCCGCTGGACGGCCGTGCAGAGCGAGATCGCCGACGTCGCCCGGCGCCTTGCCTCGATTCGACAGGTCCACGGCACCCGGGTGCTCGTGCACACCGGCGGCTGGGAAGGGTGGCTCCGCGGTGACGAAGCCGATGGTCATATCGCTGCCGAGAAGGGCATTGCGCTCGCTGTAGGAGTCGCCGACTGCGTGCCCGTTTTTATCGCGCATCCTTCGGGCATCGTGGCGCTGCTGCATTCGGGGTGGCGTGGCACCGCGGCCCGAATCACCACCGAGGCTATCGCGGCACTCGCGCGTTATGGTCTTCCACCCGACGAGCTCGCAATTCACCTTGGGCCGGCTATCTGCGGACGCTGCTACGAGGTGAGCGTCGAGGTGCGGGAGCAGCTGACTGGCGAGCCGGTCACGCGGCCGGGCCATGTCGATCTCCGGTCCCTCATCGCCGAGCACGCCACCGAGACGGGAGTGCAGAAAATCAGCGTCAGCTCATCGTGCACTCGATGCGACAACGATAGGTTTTTTTCCCACCGTGCCGGCGACAAAGGCCGGCAGATCGCAGTGATCGCAGCTCAGGCATAACGAGAGCCGGTCAACTTGACTCGCCTCGGCCACCTTTCTACATTGTAGAGGGCGTTCAACTCGGCGGCCAACACTGATGTGGGGATCCCCCCACATTTTTTTGTCCCTTGAATGGACCTCGAAGGTAGATGAACGGAGCGCTGGAAGATCTTGTGGCGTCAGAAATTAAGCCACTCGGGCTAGAGCTTTTCGAACTGAAGCTGGGTGGGAGCAAGGGTCGTCCGGTGCTCGACGTTCGAGTCGAGCGGGAAGATGGCCAGAAGGTGACGGTCGACAATTGCGCCGCTGCATCACGCGCAATTGAAACGAAGCTTGATACCGAAGATTTCGGCGGCAGGAGATACGTGCTTGAAGTCTCCTCCCCGGGCATTGAGCGGCCGCTCAGGAACGCGAAGGATTGGATGAGGTTCGTCGGCAGCAGTGTCGTCGTCACGACCAACGTCGCGGGCGATCCAGCGGGCCGAAGGACCGACGAAGTCGAGATCGCCGGCGTCGTAGGTGACGCAGGGCAGGAAGTTGTGACAGTACGTAACGAGCGCGGCGATGAGCGGCGCTTTCCGCTCGCCGCGGTCGAGAAGGCCAGGCTGGCGTTTCACTGGAAAAGGTAGAGGATGACATGGCGGCTTCAGTAGAGATTCTGACGGCGATCCGCGAGTTGACCAACTCGAAGCAGATCGATCGCGCCGAATTGCACGGGCTTCTCGAGGACGGGATCAACGCCGCTCTCGCCAAGAAGCACGGGCCTACGGTGCAGGCTGAAGTCGACATCGACGAGAACAAGGGCGCGATCCGCATCGTCCTGCTCAAGACGGTCGTCGAAGAAGTCACCGACCCCGCGAGCCAGATCTCCCTCGAAGAGGCACGGTTCGAGGACGCCGAGTTCCAGGTCGGGGACCAGATGGAGATCCCGGTCGATTTCGCCGAATTCGGCCGAACCGCGGTGCAGGCCGCGAAGCAGCGAATCATCCAGCGGGTGAGGGAAGGCGAGCGGTCCAAGATCCGCGACGAGTTCTCGAGCCGCGTGGGCGATCTCCTGTCGGGTGAAGTCCAGCAGATCGAGCGCGGAAAACTCGTGATCATGCTGAACAAGTTTCGGGAGGCGGAGGCGATTATTCCTTACCGCGAGCAAAACCACCGCGAGCACTTCCATCAGGGCGACCCGATCCGTGCCGTGCTGAAGCGCGTCGAGGAGACTCCGAAAGGTCCGAGACTGGTTCTCAGCAGAGCGGATGCGCTGTTCGTGAAAGCCCTCTTCAAGCTCGAGGTGCCGGAGATCCAGCAGAACCTGGTGGAGATTCGCGCCAGCGCGCGCGAGGTCGGAAGCAGAACCAAGATCGCGGTCTTTTCGCGGGACGACTCTGTGGATCCGGTGGGAGCGTGCGTCGGCCTCAAGGGGTCGCGGGTTCAGGCCGTCGTCAACGAGCTCGGTGGCGAGAGAATCGACATCGTCCCCTGGTCGGCCGATCCGGAACGCTTCGCCAAGCTCGCGCTCGCTCCGGCGCGCGTGGCTCGGGTCTTCAGCGATCCGGCGACGAAAACGATTCAGGCGATTGTGGACGAGGATCAGCTGTCACTGGCCATCGGACGCAATGGCCAGAACGTTCGCCTCGCCTCAGAGCTCACCGAATGGAAGATTGAGCTCTACTCGAGTCGCGAGTGGATGGAGCGCGGCAGCGATCAGCCGATCTTCGCTCCACTCCCGACCGATGAGCCCGTCTCTGGCGTGAACCCGCGCTTGGCCGACATTGAGGGCATGCAGCCGGCAACGGTCGCGGTCCTTGAAGAGGCGGGGTACCGGACGCTCGACGACATCATCGATCTGGAGCGCGAGGATTTCCTGCGCCTCCCCGGCATTGCTCCGGAAGAAGCGGATCGGCTGATGGCCATCATCAACGAGCTTACCACCGACGAAGCGCCCGAGACGGGTGAAGAGGCGGTCGCAACGACGAAAGCGGACGCCGAAGCGAGTAGCGAAATGGCATCCGAAGGCGGTAGTGCGGCAGTAGGTGGCGTTGTTGCGGCACCGGACGTCGTCGCCGACACGGAAGGCAAGAAATCGGAGTAGTTGGTGGAAACTTCCCAGCAGCGCAAGCTCCTTGGCCTGATCGGCCTCGGGGTCCGCGGAAGGGGGGCGATAATCGGTGTTCAGCAGGTGCGAGAAGCGGCCCGTCGCGGCAAGTTGTATTTGGCCATTGCGGCTCCCGACGCTTCGAGCAACAGTTTGGATAAAGTGCTCCCGCTGCTGCGGGCGCGCGGAATCACCGTGGTTGCGGGACCGCCAGCAGCGGAGCTTGGCGCCGCCGCTGGGCGCGAGGCCACCGCGGTAATAGGAATTGTCGACAAAGGTTTGGCAAAGGGAATTCAGGCGCTTGGCCTGGTGCCGATGCCGGATGGCCGTAACGAGGAGATGGGTTGAGCAAGCTTCGAGTACACGATCTGGCGGGCGAATTCGGAATTTCCAGCGACGAGGTTATCACACTACTCCGTCAGATGGACGTGCCCGTGCGCAGCCATCTCAGTCCGCTGAGTGATGATCAGGTCGCCCGCATCCGGGCCCGTTGGGAGCGCGAGAAGCGCGCGCGTGTTGCCGCACCTCCAGCAGGGACGCGCCGTCGGCGCGGAACGGCCGCCGCCGGACCCCCAATCGAAGCGAAGCCCGAGCCCGCCGCATCCCCTGAAAGCAGCCGTCGCCGTCGTCGTGTCGCAGTGGAGCCGGCGGTCGAGGCACCGGTAGCCGAAGCCCCACCGACTCCCGAACCGAAGACGATCGCCACCCCTCCAGCGTCGACTATTCCTGCCGCCGCTGCCTCAGATGCGGCTGTCGCGGATCGTCCGAAGGCGGTGCCCCAGGCTCCTACGCGTCCAGCACCGCCGGCTTTGCCAGCCGCACAACCGACTACACATTCCACGGCCGAGCGGCCCGACAGCCGCGAGCGCCAGCGCCCTCAACC
>JALYKQ010000267.1 GCA_030774675.1 Gemmatimonadota bacterium
GCCTGATTGACGGCGTTGTCTACTTCCTGGAGGTCAACGCCCGTCGTGACGTCGAATGAGTTTTGCTGGGCCATCCCCCAATTTAACCGCTGGGCCGTGCGCGCGGGGGGGCGGGATCTTACGGCCGTGAGATGGATTTGTTTGGGTCCGGGTATCCGTGCGCATGCCACAGAAACACAGAAACACAGAAGGCCGCCCGACGCCGCGAAGAATCCGGCCCGCGAGATGATTCTTTCTTTTCCTTGTTAACGACAACTGCATACTGCGACCCGCTCAAAAGGTAACGAGCGCAGTTCCCAAAACAATCCTGCAGTTTTCTGTGTTTCTGTGTTTCTGTGGCAAGCGCACGGACGCGGAGCCCGGCACAAGCCTGTCTCACGGCCGTACCAACTAGCCGAGGAACGACTCCAGCGCCCGGCGGCGTGAGTTGTGGCGGAGCTTGAGGAGCGCCTTTTCCTTGATCTGGCGGACCCGCTCCCGGGTGATGCCGAGAAGCGTGCCGATGTCTTCGAGAGTCATCGGGTCCTGACCGTCGAGTCCGAAATAGAGGCGGAGAATCTTCGACTCCCGCTCCTTGAGACCGGCGAGCGACTCCTCGATCGCCTCCGACAGCGCCTTCTCGAATGTCTGCTCGTCCGGGGTGCGGTTGGTGTTGTCGGGCAGGTAATCGAGCAGGCGGTTGTCCTCGCCGGGCGTCATCGGCGCGTCCAGCGACAGATGGACCTGCGAGATGAGCATCGTCTTCGCGACTTCTTCCTCGGTGATGTCGAGGCCTTCGGCGATCTCGAGGTGGGTCGGCTGCCGTCCAAGCTCCTGGAGGAGTGTGCTGGCGCGCTTGCCGATCCGGTGCAGCGCGCCGGCGCGATTCAAGGGCACCCTCACGATGCGCGACTGCTCGGCCAGCGCCTGAAGGATGCTCTGCCTGATCCACCACACCGCGTACGAAATGAATTTGATCCCTTTCGTCTCGTCGAACTTGTGGGCCGCGCGAATGAGGCCGAGGTTGCCTTCGTTGATCAGGTCGGAGAGCGACACTCCCTGATTCTGATACTTCTTGGCAACGGACACGACGAACCGCAGGTTGGAGCGAACGAGCTTGTCGAGCGCTTCCTGATCTTTGAGGCGGATCTTTTGCGCGAGTGCGACTTCCTCCTCGCGATTGATGAGAGGGTAGACACTGATGTCGCGGAGGTACTGATCCAGCGACCCTTCGTCGTACGTAGTTTTTCGATTGACCGAAACCGCCATACCGGTTGCTGCTCCTTCCTACGACCGCTGTATTATGCCTGATATCGGCCGCGAGGGCGAGCCGGTGCCCCTATTGGATCATCTCGCCGAAACGTTTCCATCGGACACGGGTCAGCCAGTCGAGCTTCACCGCGCCATCGGGGTCGTAGCTGTAATAGACCACCATTGGTTGGCCGCGCACAAGTGAGTCGGCGACGAATCCCCAATAGCGGCTGTCCAGCGAATTGTCCCGGTTGTCACCCAGCACAAAGTAGTTCTTCTCAGGGACCACCAGCGGACCCCAGTTGTTACGCGAGGGATGATAGTCGGAGCTCGCCTCGAGTGGCGCGATTTCCATCGGAGAACGCGGAGCCGCGGGGACCGGGTGGTGGGCATTGAGAAGATATGCCTGCTGCCAGTTGAACTCATCGTCGGAGACGTCGCCACCCGACGGCGATGTATGAGACACATACGATTCCTTCAGAGCCTGGCCGTTCCGGATGAGCTGCCCATCGCGCATCTGAAGCGTGTCACCCGGCAGTCCGACGATGCGCTTGACGAAATTCTTTGTCCGGTCCACCGGCCACTGGAAGACGATTATATCGCCGCGGCTCGGAGTGCGCAGGGCCGGCAGCTTGACGTCTATGAGTGGAACCTCGGCGCCGTAGACAAGCTTGTTCACGAGGAGAAAATCGCCGACGAGCAGGGTCCCCTCCATGCTTCCCGTCGGAATCTTGAAGGCTTCGATGAAAAACGAGCGGATGACGAGGAACAGGAAGAGCGCGACGACCATCGAGCGGAACCACTCCCAGACGAAGCGAAGCTTCGACCGCGGCCGGCCGTTTGCTGTCAGCAAGGCGCTTGCGCGCCGTTTCTCAGTGACCATCATCTATTGCATCTCTCCACCAGCTAATCCGGAGTCCCAAGGTAATTGTCGATCTGGGCCCGCTGAAGAGTGCCGGAGAAGTCGGCGTAGCCGACCTTGGTCTCCGAGTAGAACTCGTAGACCCCCCATCCGCCCTCGCGATGCCCGTTGCCCGTTTGCTTTACACCGCCGAAGGGCAAGTGTGCCTCGGCTCCAATCGTCGGCGCGTTCACGTAGGTGATTCCGTTGTCCAGCTCCGAAAAAGCCCTGAAAGCCACATTCACATCCCGCGTGTAGATCGAGGACGATAGTCCATATTTCACATCGTTGTTCACGGCGAACGCTTCATCCACCGTGGAGACTCGGATCACCGACAGTACCGGACCGAAAATCTCCTCCTGCTCGATGGTCAGCCCCGGCTCGACGCCTGCGAAGATCGTCGGCTCGAAGAAGTTTCCCTGCCCGAGGCCGCTGCCCTTCGCCCGCATCCCGCCGCAGATGAGATTGGCTCCCTCTTCCAATCCGATATCCACGTAGCGCTCGACCTTGTCCAGCGCCGCTTCGTTGATGAGCGGGCCTACGTCAGTTCCGTTCTTTCGGCCGTCACCGAGCTTCAATCCCTTGACCCGGTCAACGAGCATGCCGAGGAAACGATCGTGGATTCCCCTCTGCAGAATGAGACGACTGGTGGCGGTGCACCGTTGCCCGGTGGTTCCAAACGCACCCCACAGAGCCCCCTCGAGCGCGAGATCCAGGTCCGCGTCCTCCATCACGATCTGCGCGTTCTTTCCGCCCATCTCCAGCGAGAGGCGCTTGTGCATCCGGCCGCAGGTTTCTCCCACTACTCTGCCCGTCCCCGTGGATCCGGTGAACGAGATAAGCGGGACATCGGGATGTTCGACGATCGCGGCGCCCACGTCCTCACCCCTCCCATGAAGGAGTTGAATCACCTCGGCTGGAAGACCTGCTTCGAGCAGAATTTCGACCAGCAGCGTCCCCGTGTGAGGGACGTCTTCGGCGGGCTTGAACACGCAGGCATTACCGCACAGCAGCGCAGGAAACATTTTCCACGTTGGAATCGCCAGCGGAAAATTGAATGGACAGATCAGGCCCGCCACGCCGATCGGCCGGCGGAAGCTCATCGCCCATTTGTTGCGAAGCTCGCTCGGGACGGTGTGCCCGAACAGCCGGCGTCCCTCGCTCGCCGCGTAGTAGGCGGTGTCGATTCCCTCCTGCACATCGCCTC
>JALYKQ010000268.1 GCA_030774675.1 Gemmatimonadota bacterium
GACAACGTCGTCCTGGAAACCGTAGGCGTAGTGTGCGTCACCAGTCTCCGGCTTCGCGGCGGTTAGTAGCTCCGTATAGTGCTCGTTGAGGAGCTTGTGCTCCGTGAGGGCATTGGCAAAGCGCAGCAGATCCTCGACGGTTGTATATCCTCCGCCTGCGGAAGTGCCGCGGTATGGAAGAGTCTCCGTATTCGGCTTTGAGGAGTCGCCATCCCTCATGTAGCCAATGGCGCGATCAGGCACGGCTGCGTCCTCGGGCTCCGATCCGGTGCGGGTCATTCCAGCCGGCGTGAAGATGTGATCGCTTACGTAGTCGTAGTAACTTTGCCCCGAAACTTTCTCGACGATCGCGCCAAGCAGAATGAATCCGTAATTGCTGTAATCCCATTGCTTACCGGGCTCGAAGGCGAGACCGCGTGAGCCGTAAAGCTTGATGTAGTCATTGAGAGTACGAAGCTGAAGACGGTGGCTATCGAACTCCGGTCCGAAGATGTCTCCGGTCCCGCCGGTGTGGGTCAGCAGATGATGGATGGTCACCTTCGACGCCACGTCCTTGTTGGGATAGTCGGTGAGAAACTTTCCGAGCGGATCGTCCAGCTTGATCTTGCCGGCTTGAACGAGCTGCATGATCGCAGTCGCTGTGAACATCTTGTTCATCGAACCCATGCGAAAAAGCGTGGTCAGCTTGTTGGGTTCTCCAGTCTGGCGATTGGCCATTCCATAGGCACCGGTGAAAACGGGCTTGCCCTGACGCGCGACCAGAACCGCTCCGGAGAACAGACCCTTTTTTGCATCCTCGTTCAGTTTACTCCCCAGCTCCCCTACCAATTCGGCTTCAGTGAGCCGAGGGATGGCGAATTCCGGCGGTCGTGGAATGGCGCGAAGGCCGAGGCTCAGAATGCGGTGTGGCTCGTTCGCCTCGACAGTTACGACAGCTCGCGCGAACTGGTCCGAGCTGTGTTCCTGGACCAGGGCTGTGAACTGAGTTGCAGTGGCGCTGACGGCTTTTCGGAGGTCAAAACCACCAGTAACGGCGCGGAAGTTCATTTCGCCGTCGATTCTGCCGACTTCTGATGGGTAGTTCTCGTTGAAGAACGTGAGGAGCGCGGCGCGATCACCCCGATTGAACACTGCGAGCCAGGCGCGGAACTGCCGCTCGGCGGGAGAGTCGGCGACCTCGGGCCCTGGCGCTACCACGAATTCCGGCGGTGTCGGGATTGCGCGCACGTCGAAGTTTGTGACGCGATGCGGTGGGGCCTCCTCCACTTCCAATGTTGCTCGCGCAAACTGGTCGGAGTTCTTCTCCTTTACGATAGAGATCAACCGCAAGGGTTTGGAGTCTTCCACTTTCTTGAGGTCGAACCCTCCGGTTCCCTGTCGAAACCTCAGATCCTCATCCAGCTTGTTGAGACGCCCCGGAAAATTCACCTCGAGGTATTTCCTCATGGTGTCCTTGTCGCCGGTGTTGAAGGCGGCAAGCAGCTGGGTTAACTGCTGGCCGGCTGGCGTGTTGGGAAACTGAGCTGCCCGGCCGGTGGCCTGGCCACACGCCGGGGTTGAGCCCGCAAACACCAGCAACAGAGTGCCCATTTTGCGTAGCCATGAATTAGTCATTGTGTCCCTCGAGGCGACTGGTCGGCGGATGAAATGCATCCCTACTGGTTAGACCAAAAGGCGTACGGATTGGATTCCACAGCCGTTTCATTACCCACGCGCCGGAATGTCTACGTGTCGTAAACTGTTCCAATCGATGCCGCTAATCCTTCAACCACCGAGATCACACTATGCCTGAGCGCCCCCGGACCGAGCCCACCTTCACCGACACCATGCAGATTGGCATCGTCGTGCCCGATCTCGATGCCGCGGTCCGCACCTACCGCGATGTCTATGGCATCGGCCCCTGGGAAGTGTTTGAAGTCGGTCCCGAGAACTCCCAGGATGTGCGCCTCTACGGCCAGCCCGTTGAGTGGAGAGGGCGAGCCGCGGTCACGACGGTCGGCGGGGTGATGTGGGAGTTGATCCAGCCGCTCGACGACAACGGCCTGTTCGCGCGCTTCCTCGCCGAAAGGGGCGGCGGCGTGCATCACATCGCCGTGGCTACGCCAGACTTCCGGCGAACGCTGCAAGAGCAGGCTGATCGCGGCAACGAGCCCATTTTGAGCGGCACGTTCAGCGGCGTGGAGGTCGACTATCTCAACACCGAGCGTGAGCTCGGGGTGATCCTAGAAGTCTTCAGCGGCATGCCCAAGAAGCAGACTAAGAAGCAGACTAAGAAGCGGACTAGGAAGCGGACGAAGAAGCGCTGAGCTACTACTCGAAATGCGCGATAGTGGAGCGCGCGATCTTCCCCTGCATCCAGGGTTAGGCGCGCGCAACCGCGGGACGGTTACCGCGGCGCAACCGCAGCAGAAACACAATTGCCAAGCCGAGACTCGCCCCCAAAACGTTCAGGACAACATCGTTGACGTCTGCAGATCGATTGATCCATGCCCTCGAAAGGTACTGAACGAGTTCGATGCTGCATGAAAGAGCAATCGCGATCTGTAGCCCACTCCGGAAGCGAAGACGCCTCCAGACCAGAGGGATCAAGATGCCGAGCGGGAAAAAGAGCATAACATTACCCCTTGCGTTATGCACGCAGAACGCTCGCGCGGTCGAACCCCTGGGCAGGATCGCGGAAGAACAGGTCAGCGATGCCAGATTGGGATAGAGGTCAATTCCCACCGCAGCCTCGGCAGCCAAGCGCGAATTATGGTTGGGGATGAGCGTAGCAGCGGCAAGGCCGGAGAGATAGACGACGAAGGTCAGGAGCAGGATTTCGCGGTGGAACGACAGGCGGTGCCCGGGAGTCCGAAGGCGGTACAGCCGCAAGACCAACCAACAGGGAACGACGATCGCACCCAGGACAAGAAACGGAAAGAAAAAACTGCGATACGCAAGAAACGGAAATAGAAATTTGGGGATCATATCGGCAGATCGCTGGTTGTTGGCTAACTACGTGTTAGTGTACGTCAACAGATTCACAATCGACGGGCTGACCCTTTCAAACCTTTCCCGGGGCTGGTTGATCCAATAGCAGGGCCGTCTGCCGCTCACCACCCTGCTCTGGAGCTCCAATGTCGCAACTAACACGACTCCGTCCCGAAAATCCCACTCCGCGATTTTTACCCGCGCTGTGCCTGCTGCTCTTGGCAGCTGTTTCCTCCGCTGCGGCCGCGCAGACCGCTGACAAGGGTACGTGGCGGATCTATTACGAGCCGTCACGCGAGCGCGTCCAGCTCACTTTCGAGAATTATGAGAACGGGGCTCGCCGGCACGGAAGTACGTCCTTTGGCGTCCGCCCCACAGAATTGCGCGGTCTTCCGCTGTCGCAGCTCTCGTCCTACAGCGGGCCGGCCAGATTTCAGCTCGTGCGCGATGCCGGCACCTTCAACTTCGAGGGACAGCTG
The DNA here is from genome assembly GCA_030774675.1 of Gemmatimonadota bacterium. Classification (GTDB taxonomy): domain Bacteria; phylum Gemmatimonadota; class Gemmatimonadetes; order Gemmatimonadales; family Gemmatimonadaceae; genus UBA4720. The sequence continues at coordinate 3,450 of JALYKQ010000268.1, forward strand.
CGCGATGGCCACGGGACCGGCTTCTTCACCTTCTCGCCCGATTCGCGGTTCCCGCAACAGCTTGCCTCCCGCGGTTACGAGCGGCCGACCACCGATCAGCAGTACTGGCTGGCGATGCACGACGTGGGCTACGCGATGCTCGACGAGCTACGCGCGCAGAAATACGACCGTCCGTCCGTCAACCAGCTGGTCGTCATGGGGATGCACGGTGCCAACCTCGACTACATGAAGTCTCTCAGTAGCGCTGGATATCGCGTCGGCAACACGCATCGGCTCGTCACTCTTCGGGACCATGGAGTGTCCCACGAGTTCATCGGCGGTCTCACCGATGCGGGATACAGAAATCTTTCCCTCGACGATCTTCAGGAGCTGCGTGACCACGGCGTGACTCCGGATTTCATTGCGTCGCTGCGGCGATTCGGCTTCACTGGTTTGACGACCGGTGAGCTGCTGGCGGCTCGCGACCACGGGGTCACGGAATCGTTCGTCGAGGATTTCCGGGATGTGGGCTATACAAATGTCAGCCTCCGTGAGTTCGTCAGACTGCGCGATCATGGAGTCACGCCCGGGTTTGCGCGAGGGCTGCGCTCATCCAATGGGCGACTCTTGAGCGTCGAGGAGCTCATTCGTCGCCGAGACCGCGGCGATTACTAGGCTCACTTCCCCTGAATCAGAACACCAGCGTCTAAATCGAATGCGGTAAGCTGGTGACCTCCGCCGCATTACAGCGATCCAGAGCTTGTACTTCAGCCGTTCCGAGCGGGAGAAAGCACCGGCTTTAGTGAAATCACCTCACGACGTCGAAGTGGGCCATCATTCCTGCGGCGTGATGCTCCAGGATGTGGCAGTGGTACATCCACTCGCCAGGACGATCGTCCGGTATCCATGCGATTCGGACGCGTCCTCTCGCTGGAATATTCACGGTGTCCTCCCACGAAAGAAACGCGGGTGGCTCGCCGTTGATCTCGACGACCTGAAAGAAAAAGCCGTGCAGATGAAATGGGTGATCAACCGGTGAGCCGTTGAGGATGTCCCACACCTGCAGATCGCCAACGGTGCAGCTCTCCGCGTGGTGGTGCAGTTCCTTGTTGATGGTGAAATCGACGCCGTGCTTCAGGCTCAGCTTCCAGCCAAGCTGAACCACGCGCGTCGGCTCGACTGGACCGGTTACCAACGGCTGGATTTGCCGAAGCTTGGCGGGAATCTTCGCGCGCGAAGGAGCTCTTGGACCGACACGCACGGTGGCGAATGGTTCGCTCTTCGGGATTTCGAACGCGCCACGGTTGTACTTGAGTGATTCCACACCGAGTGTTTCCCCTTCCTCAAATGGCCCGACCGCGAGATCGACGCGATCGGCGGGCGCGATGAGCACTTCCCTCGTCTCATGAGGGGCTGATATGAGGCCGCCGTCAGTGCCGAGAATTTTGAACCGACGGCCGGCAATCGACAGTCGGATATAACGCGCACTCGCCGCGTTCACGATTCGCCAGCGTTCAACCTGGCCCGCCGACACAAGGATTTCCGGCTCTCGCTTGCCGTTGACGAGACGTGTGCTGCCAACGCGCCCGTTGTGCGATTCCTTCCACCACCCAGGCGGCTTGATCTGTCCTTGTCGATCGAGCTGTATGTCGTCAAAAACGAGCACTCGCTCGACATCCGTTACCAGCTCCTCGCGTTCACGAACGATGAGTGCTCCGTAAAGTCCGCGCTCGAGCTGCACCGTCTCGTTGACGTGTGGGTGATACCAGAACGTGCCGGCGTCGGGCACCAAAAAGCGGTAGGTGAAGGTCTCGCCTGGCGCGAGTGGCCGCTGAACCATGTCGGTTCCATCCATTGCTGCCGGGACACGCAACCCATGCCAGTGAATAGCCGTTGGCTCGTTCAGGTTGTTCATCAGCCGAATCTCGAGGACGTCGCCGACACGCGCCTCGATCGTTGGACCAGGAATGGTTCCGTTGAATCCCCACGCTCGCGTGCGACGTCCCGGGGAGAATTCCCAATCAAATTCACCAGCGGCGAGATCGACGGAAACCACTTCACGACTGGGTGCTGGTCGCGCTTCCTCGTACGCGCGCTCATAAGCTGCTGTAAGATCTGCCGGGGTCCCATGCGCTTCGTGACCCCGGTGTTTGGTGTGGTCGGGGGTCGCGTGCCCGTGGCTTGTGTGCTCGTGACCCAGGTGGCCCGCGTGTTCGTGTCCGGAAGGACCTTCCATTGGTGCCATTTCTCCTCCTCGCATTATCCGCTAATTACCGGTGACTTGCTCGCCGCGACATCCACGGCTCCGTATGCTGCCGACCACCCACCGCACTGCTGCGATGACAACCTGAGGCCGCTCGAACTGGATGTAGTGACCTGAATCAACCGACTGGTGTTGGCTGCAGAATGACCACGAGGCTTCCTCGTTCTGCATCTTGAGCCAGCGGGCTTGATACTGTTGGCCTTGTGCGGCCGTCATTTTCATCGCGGCAAGGTCTGCCTTCGACATGGGAGCTGTACCTGTAAGAACAAACAGCGGCCGGTCGCCAAGCTGACGGAAAGTTCCCGCTTCGGCAAGCGTTTGATCGAAGCCGTCTACCTCTTTGAGCATCGCGGGAAGGGAAGTAGATGCATAAGCGGCGGTGCCTTTCACGGCACTGATCGGTTCCGGGGGTGCACTATCGGCAGCCGTGAACTTTCGCACGAGGCCAAGTCGACCAAACAACGCTCCCACTCTCAGCGCTTTCGTCGACCCGGCGAGTGTCACCGGCGTGAGTGACCTGAACCTCGCGACCTGTTCAGGATGCGATG
>JALYKQ010000269.1 GCA_030774675.1 Gemmatimonadota bacterium
GAGGCGATCGGAATGGTCTCTGACGTCGGGCTCATGCTATCGATCCTCGCTGCACGTTGACATCGCGCTCACTTCGCCGCGGCCAGACGCTGCTCCGCCAAGCGATCGGCGGCCTCATAGGTCGAAATGTGCTGTTCGTCCGCAATCTCGAACACCTTGAGTATGGTATCGTAGATGTCATCGGCTTTGTCCAGCGCGCGCTGCGCATCCCATCCCGCAACTTCGCCAAAGACGTTGATGACGCCACCCGCATTCGCAACGTAGTCGGGAGCATAAAGGATTCCGAGCCGCTGGAGCTCGTCACCGTGACGCTCCTCGAGCAGCTGATTGTTCGCGCCGCCTGCGACGATGTACGCGTTGAGCATCGGGATGGTCTTGTCGTTGATGATTCCGCCCAGAGCGCAGGGAGAAAAAACGTCGGCGTCTGCCGAGAAGATCGCGTTCCCTTCGACGACCTCGGCACCGGTCAACTTGGACACCTTCGCTGTCTTCGCAGGATCGATGTCGGACACGATCAGCCTTGCACCGGCCTGGTGCAGCTCCTTGGCGAGGTACGATCCGACGCTGCCGCACCCCTGTATGGCAACGCATTTTCCCTCGAGGCTGTCCGACCCCCACATCCGATTCGCCGACGCCTGCACCGCTCGAAAAACACCGTGCGCTGTGACCGGCGACGGATCGCCTGACTTCCCCGCTAGCCCGGCGACGTGCCCCGTCTCCATGTGGACGTAGTCCATGTCCCTGGTGCTGGTGCCCACGTCCTCGGCGGTGATGTAGCGACCACCCAGGCTCTCGACGAAACGACCGTGAGCGCGGAAGATCCTCTCACGATCCTTGGTCTTGTTGTCGCCGATGATGATGGATTTCCCGCCTCCAAGGTGAAGCCCCGCCACGGCGTTCTTGTAGGTCATGCCGCGCGAAAGGCGGAGTGCATCGGTAATGGCTTCGTCGTCGGTCGCGTACTGCCAGAAGCGCGTGCCGCCGAGTGCGGGACCGAGTCTGGTGCTGTGAACCGCGAGAATGCCCCTATATCCGATCGAGGGATCGCTGCACATCACGACCTCCTCGTGTCCCATTTCTGCCAGCGTGTCGAACAGCTTCATTAATGTCCGGGTGTAAGTTTAGGATTGGCCGTAGAGGGCGCGCGCGATCACGATCCGCTGGATCTCGGAAGTGCCCTCGTAAATCTCGGTGACCTTGGCATCGCGCATAAGGCGCTCAACGGGGTAGTCCTTGACGTAGCCGTAACCGCCAAAGATCTGCACCGCCTGCGTCGTCACCCACATCGCCGTCTCGCTCGCCATCAGCTTCGCCATCGAGCTGAATTGGCGGACGTTCTGTCCGCGATCCTTCGCCGCCGCGGCTGCGTGGAGCAGTGCTCGAGAGCCTGCGACTCTCATCGCCATGTCCGCGAGCTTGAACTGGATCGCCTCGAACTCCTTGATCGCCTTTCCGAACTGCTTGCGCTCCGCTGCGTAGACAACGGAATGCTCGAGCGCCGCGCGCGCTATTCCGATCGCCTGTGCTGCAATTCCCAGGCGACCGTTGTCGAGGGACTGCATCGCGTAGATGAAACCCTGGGTCTCATCGCCAAGAAGGTTTTCCGCCGGTACGCGCATGTTGTCGAAGTTGAGCTGCACGGTTGGAGATGCGCGGAGCCCGAGCTTGTCTTCCTTTTTGCCGACGTTGAATCCGGGCAGGTCGGGCGTGACGATAAAGGCTCCGATTCCCCGCCCACCACGCCGCGCGCCGCGCGTGTCGGTACGCGCCATGACGATGATGGCTCCGGCGGTATTACCGTTGGTGACCCAGGCTTTGGTGCCGTTCAGAATCCACGAGCTCCCGTCCTTTTCCGCCTGCGCCGTGAGCGCCGACGCATCCGAGCCGGCGTCGGGCTCTGACAGCGCAAAGGCGCCCAGGATCTCACCGCGCGCCATTGGCTTGAGGAAGCGATCCTTCTGTGCGTCGCTGCCGTAGCGAAGAATCATCTGCGTCGGCAGCGAGTTGTGAACACTCATCAGGACTGCCACCGAGGCGTCGGCCGCCGCGATCTCTTCCAGCGCGATGAGGTACGTGCCGGTGCCGGCGCCCAGCCCCTCGTATTGCTCCGGCAACATCATTCCAAGAAACCCGAGCTCGCCCAGCTTCTTCACCAGCGAAGGCTCGAAATACGCCCGCTGGTCCCAGTCCGCCGCGTACGGTGTGATCTCTGCGTGGGCAAATTCGCGCGCGAGCTTCTGAACTTCGGTTTGTTCTTCGGTTAGCGGGTGCAGAGCCCAGGACACGTGGCGTCTTACTTGTTATAGGTATAGAAGCCGCGGCCGCTCTTCCGCCCGAGCC
>JALYKQ010000270.1 GCA_030774675.1 Gemmatimonadota bacterium
AATAATCATTAGCTTACCTCAGCTACGCGACGACTTTCCGGCGCGATAGGGGCCGCCTGTGGCTTTGCCGCGGGCCCAACATAGATCTCACATGACGAACACGGCGTGGTTATCCGCAGCCGGCATAATACTGTTCGTAATTGCCAGCGCGGTTTTTTTCTTTATCGGCAGAAGGTTTGGAGGGCGCACCGAGCTGCGCCGGCAGGAACAGGCCCACTCGACGGCTGAAGAGACAGCCAAGAGAATCGTTGGAGACGCGGGCCGCGAGGCGGAAAGCCTGCGCAAGACCGCCGTCCTCAGTGGCAAGGAAGAGCTCATTCGACTTCGTGAGGACTGGGAAGTGGAAGTCCGCGGCCGCCGGGAAGAGGTCGAGCGGGAAGAACGCCGCGTCACCGACCGAGAAGGCCAGCTCAATCGCAAGTACGATCTACTCGAACAACGCGAGCACGAGACCACCCGCCGCACGGAGGGCCTTTCCGGCCGCGAGCATGCCCTCGGCCAGCGCGAGCAGGAGCTGGAGCGGCTCCTCGGCGAAGAACGCCGCAGACTCGAGCAGCTCGCCGGGATCTCGGCCGCCGACGCCAAGGCGGAGCTCATGCACCGCATGGAGGAGGAGGCCCATGCCGACGCCGCCAATAAGATTCGGGAGATACGCGAAACCGCGAAGCGGAATGCCGAGCGTGAAGCCAAGAAGATCATCGCCCTTGCCATCCAGCGCATCTCGGCCGAGCAGAGCGTAGAAACAACCGTGTCGGCAGTGGCACTGCCCAATGACGAGATGAAGGGACGCATCATCGGCCGCGAGGGCCGGAACATCCGCGCCTTCGAGCTCGCAACCGGGGTCGATGTGATCATCGACGATACTCCTGACACGGTCGTGGTCTCCTGCTTCGATCCGGTCCGCCGCGAGATCGCGCGACTCTCGCTCGAGAAGCTCGTTGCCGATGGGCGCATCCATCCGGGACGAATCGAAGAAGTCGTCAACAAATCGCGCCAGGAGGTCGAAGCTGGCATCGTCGAAACCGGTGAGCAGGCTGCTTACGAGAGCGGCGTGCACGGACTCCACCCCGAGTTGGTGAAGCTGATAGGCCGAATGCGTTGGAGAACCAGCTACGGCCAGAACATTCTGAATCACTCGAAGGAAGTTGCGTGGCTCGCGGGGATCATGGCGGCCGAGCTCGGGCTCGATGTCGCAATGGCGCGACGCGGAGCGCTGCTCCACGACGTCGGCAAGGTTCTCACCCACGAGCATGAGGGAACTCACGTCCAGCTGGGCGTGGAGATGGCGACCCGATACAACGAGAATCCGCTGGTCGTGAATTGCATTGCGGCCCACCACGACGACGTGCCGCACGAGAGTGAGGTCTCGGTGCTAGTGCAGGCTGCGGATGCGATCTCGGGCGCCCGCCCAGGTGCGCGACGGGAGGCGTTCGAGACATATGTGAAGCGGTTGGAGGGCCTCGAGAAGATCGCGTCGAGCTACCGCGGCATCGAGAAAGTCTTTGCGATCCAGGCGGGCCGTGAGGTCCGTGTGATAGTCACGCCCGAGGAAGTGGACGACCCGCGCATGACAACCCTCAGCGAAGAGATCGCGCGCCGCATCGAGGCGGAGCTACAGTATCCGGGGCAGATCAAGGTCGTGCTGATCAGGGAGACGCGAGCAGTGGACTTTGCCCGCTGAGCTGATAGATGGCCGCGGTATCGCCAGGAATGTACGCGCGGACGTAGCAGAGCGAGCGAAAAGACTTGCGGAGCGCGGCATCAGGCCTGGTCTCGCTGTCGTCCTCGTCGGCGACGATCCTGCCAGCGCCCTTTACGTCAGCGCCAAAGGGAAGGCAACCGAGGAAGTTGGCATGTACAGTCTGACGGTCAGGCTCGACGCCGACACGTCGCAGGAGGAGTTGCTGGCCCGCGTTGATGCGCTCAACTCCGACCCTCGAATCCACGGCATATTGGTTCAAATGCCTCTTCCGAAGCAGATCGATCCCGACACCATCATTCGGCGAATCGACCCCGCCAAGGACGTCGATGGGTTTCATCCGGTGAACGTCGGAAAGATGCTCATTGGCGAGCGCGATGGATTCATCCCCTGCACCCCGGCTGGAATACAGGTGCTGCTCAAGGAATCAGGAGTCAAAACGCCCGGCAAGAATTGCGTAGTGATCGGGCGGAGCAATATCGTAGGGAAGCCGATGGCCGCGCTCATGATCCAGGACAACGACAACGCCAACTGCACGGTCACGGTCTGTCACCGCCACACCGCCGATCTCAAGGCGCAGACGAAGATGGCTGATATCCTGATCGTCGCTGCCGGGCGCCCGGGCATCGTCACGGGCGACATGGTCAAGCCGGGCGCGGTCGTTATCGACGTCGGGACCAACCGGGTTGCCGATCCGAAGGCCACGAGCGGGACGAAGGTCAAGGGCGACGTCGATTTCGAGTCGGTGCGCGAGGTTGCTTCGAAGATCACGCCAGTACCGGGCGGAGTCGGCCCGATGACGATAGCAATGCTCATGGCCAACACGGTCCGTGCTGCAGAGATGACCATCCGGTGAGAGCTACCCCGTTTGACCTCTTCGCGTCGCCGCTCGGTCGCTCGGCCCCCGGCATCACGCGTGACAGGCCCATTTCCGTCTCCGAGCTGACCACCGAGACCCGCGTCCTGATTGAATCCGGATTGCAGCCGGTTTGGGTGCGAGGCGAGATCAGCGACTTCAAGCGCCATCGCAGCGGCCACTGGTATTTCTGTCTCCGCGACGCCGCCGCGCAGATCAAGTGCGTGGTCTGGGCGAGCGACCAGCGCGGAATTCCGGCGGCGCCCGATGTCGGGATGCAGGTGGTGCTGTTCGGGCAAATGACGGTGTACGCGGCGCGCGGAGATCTCCAGCTGAGAGTCCGTCGCATCGAAGCGGAGGGTGACGGTCTCTGGCGGAAGGCGATGGAGCTGACGCTCTCGAAGCTTCGCCAGGAAGGACTGCTCGACGAAGGCCGGAAGCGCGCGATTCCACGCTTCCCCAAGCGGGTGGCGATCGTTACGAGCGCCGATGGCGCCGCACTCCGTGATATCGTTGCCGTCATGCGAAAAAGAAATGCGGGAGTACAGCTCGTCATTTGTCAGGCGAAAGTGCAGGGCGACGGAGCAGCGCTGGAGATCGCAGCCGCACTGCGCCGTGTCGCGCGCTGGGCCCTGGCCGATTTGGTGATCGTCGGGCGCGGCGGGGGCGGGAAAGAAGACTTATGGGCGTTCAACGATGAGCGTGTCGCTCGTGCCGTTGTCGAGTGCCCGGTGCCCGTGATCTCTGCTGTCGGCCACGAAGCTGATATCACTGTGTGCGATGCCGTGGCTGATCTGCGCGCGCCAACTCCGTCAGCTGCCGCTGCCGCTGCGTGTTCCGCCCGCGACGAGATCGAGAAAGCGTTTGCACTCGCCAGGCGCGATCTATCTGAAGCGATGATATCGCGTTTACAGGTCGCGCGGAACGAGCTCGACAACCTTGGCCGCCGCATCAATCAAACCGCCGAAGGCATCGTCGTCGCAAGGAAATCGCAGCTCGCCGCCACAGCGGGGCGGCTCAACGCGCTCAGTCCGTTGGCGACGCTCTCACGCGGTTACGCCGTTGCACGCGATCGGAGGGGAACCGCGCTCACCTCGACGGAGCACTTTCGCGCGGGCCTCGCGTTCGAGCTTCTACTCCACGACGGGAAAGTCAGCGCAGAGGCGAGAGAGGTCTCGCCGAGATGAGTCTCTTCCTCACGTTCGTCACGAGCCTTCTGCTTGGCATGCGTCACGCGACGGATCCGGATCACATCGTGGCGGTGACGACGATCGTGACGCGAGAGCGATCGGTAGC
>JALYKQ010000271.1 GCA_030774675.1 Gemmatimonadota bacterium
CCAAAGAACTGCAACTGAACAGTGGTCAGGGGTCAGAAGTGCAGCTGTCAGGAGGCAGGTTCACTTGGTTCAGTCGCAGTCGACTTTGAATCCTACGTCCCGCGCACAGCCACATCAACGGTGTAACCATCCTTCGCCAGAAGCAGTCGCAGCAGCTCGACCGCGCTCTCGTTGGCGTGGCGAAGGAGCGCCAGCTCACCACCGGCCGCCGTCAGCTGCGCCCGAGCCTGGCGCTGAATGGCGTCCCTATCTTCTCGCGTAAACGGGTTCCACAGTCCGCCGCGCTCGTCATAGGTGCGCATGTCACGGATCTCTACCGCGATGAGCTTGGCGGGAGGGATGCGAATGGTGATGTGTCGTCTCGAGTGATCGATGATGACGTCAGGGTTGTCGCGCAGATCGATGCCGGCCAGCAGTCTTCCCGTCACGACCACCAGAGAACGCTTGGTCGAGCCATACCAGGTATTCTCGTAGATGATTACGTCGCGAACGGTAGCCTCGCTCGACACCAGCTTCGCGACCGCTTTGATCTGGTTGACGACGACGTCGTGGGTGATGCTCGTCTCATTGCGGCCGAACAGTGCGCCCGGCACCATCCGAGCGGCGCAGTAGCCGAACCCGATGAGGATGAGGAGAGCGGCGGCCACCAGCAGCATGCCGGGTCCGAGTATTCGGCGCTTCGACCAGGCGGGCGGCGCACCAACCTCACGAGTCTTTTCTACGATCGATCCTCCGGTTCCGATAATGCTACGGACTCACGGGAGCGCGCAGCAAGACCTTGAATCATGGAGCCGGCTAATGAGAGCGCATCTGACTGGTGGGGGTCGAGTCGTTCAGATGCTTCCATTCGATCAGCGCCATGCGCGCCACCATCTTCTCGAAGTCTTCCTCCGACATGTTCTGACAACTCGGACGCAGGCGCTCGGCGATGTCGCGCCGGATGGACTCGAGATTCATTGGTGAATGCTGCATTGGCATCGCTCTTCGAACTGTTCAGTCAGAGATCAAAAAGGGGTCGCAACCGACTCATACACCCAGTCCCCAGAATGGAGCCACGGGTGCGAGCTCTGCGGCGCGGACCTCTGCTGCACGTCCGGCTGGGTATGGCTTTTTTGATTTGCCCTGACGGGCCGGCCTTGCAACTCATCTTGGAGTTGAACCTTGCTGAGGGGTCGAGGCGTCCTGGTCACCGAAGCGGTGTGGCGCCAGGACCAGTTTCGGGCGCGGCCGCCCGCCAGTGACGAAGTAATCTGAAGAACATGTCCAACATGCGGGCAATGGCTCCTCGCTCGCTAAGCATTGCGAGCGCAACGCTCGTCAACGTACCCAGCACAGCCCCGCCAAGCACGTCGCCGGGGAAGTGCGCGCCCACAAAGACCCGTGCGATCGCCATCAGCGTCGCGAGAAGAAGGAGCACCACGCCCGCAAGCCTGTTGTATCTCCAAACCATGACCGCGACGGCAAACCCGATAATGGCGTGATCGCTCGGGAAAGATGTATCCAGCGAACGCGGGATGAGCTGGTTGACGACATGTGTCATGTAAGGCCGCGGGCGCGGAAATCCCTTCCCGATCAATTGGCCCAGACCGAGGGCAATAAGCGCGGATGCCCCGGCGAGAAAGGCGCCGCGCTGATTTCGGGGGCGCCAGGAAAGCCACAGAGCAACGAGGGCGAGCGCGAAGACGATAGGCAAATACTTCGCGGATCCGATCATTACCGCATCAAGGGCGGCACTTCGGCCAGCCAACCCATTTACGGCGTGAAACAGGGTGTAGTCGAGCGAGCGTAAGCTGGAGTCGGCAATCGATGTCACAGCAGTTGCGGTTATTCCGTTACCGACCAGCTGAGAGCTACACCATGGCGCTCGGGAACAATCGAGGTCGGGAGAAAGATTCTCTCGAACACGTTGCCTGGGTGACCCTGGTTATAGCGGTCGAATAGCACCGCCGAGTATGCGCCCAATCCGGCGGCCGCGACGACATCGCTCGCCCAGTGTTTGTTCTTGTACATGCGCGAGAACCCGACGAGGCTCGCCGCTGAATAACCAATCGGTGTGACGTACCTGGCAGCGCCCGGCCACGAACGGCCAACCTCACGACTGGCTGCAGTCGCTGCAGCGAATGCAACAGTCACGTGAGCCGAAGGCAGTGATGTGTAGTCGTCGTCGGAAAAACCTTTGCCGAAGCGGAAATCGTGAGGGTCATTGATATCGCGCTGCGGTCGAGAGCGGCCGATTGTCATCTGCAGTCCTTCCGCCAGCACGCCGCCCAGGACGATGGCCTCACCCGTGTGCATCCCAAGCGCGGCGATCGGGCGGGAGCGAGTCTCGAGGCCCAGAAAATACGCGCCTGCGCTTATCACGGCGGAGCCGGGAAATCCGAGATTGCTGAATACGTTGCTCGTGCCTTTGAGCACGCCGTTCGACCGCACAGACGGGCGTTGCAGGCTGTGGGCAACAGACTCATCGAGAGACATCGTTGCTGCCGCGATCGCAGCCACGCCCAGAGCTACTACCGCGTCGTGCGCGCGGAAAAGCGAAACGTGGCCGTTGTTTCCCGGCGCAAAAGGAGTCTGGCCCAACAGCGGTTGTGTATTGCCTCCGAACACGAGGACAAGAGCGAGGAGACGCGAACGCATCGATGAGGAGTTCATTTATTTGAAGTGGGTTGCGCGGAAGCATCCGGAGTCAACCGTCGCCTCTCGGCGACCTGCAGCCCCGATATGCAAACCGACAGCCAGAGGACGCCTACTGCGTAGCCACCAACGACGTCACTGAAATAGTGCACGCCCAGATACAATCGGCTGATACCTATCGCCAGAACGAGCACCGCCGTAGCGATGACGAGCCGCACTCGTCCACGCGCTGTTTCGATCCACGTTGACCCGATCACGTAGGCAAGCATTCCGTACCCGACTAGTGATCCAAGAGCGTGGCCGCTCGGGAAGCTGAACGTCTCGCCGTGAAGGAATGCTGTGGCGCCCGCCGGCCGCGGCCTCTGGATGGCGATCTTCAGGATGAGGCTAAGGATCCCGGCTCCAAGGAAGGCCGCAACCCACGCGGCGAGGACAAGCCATTTACGACGCACCACAATCAGCAGTGCTCCCGCACCCGCGACAATAGCCATGGCTACCGGAGAGCCAATCAGACTTACGATAGTAAAGATCCTGTCGCCCCACGGAGTCGTATGAGCTCGAATCCACGTCGTCAGGGCGAGATCGAGCCTGGTCAACGGATCGTGGTGAAGCACATCCTCGGTAATGCCAGCGAATAGCCACAAGCCGGCGAGGCTGACGAGAAATCCAATTGTCAGATGAAGCCCGAGGTACTCTCCGCGGACAAAGCGCGCCGCGATGAACCTGGCGGCGCCAGGATGGCGGTTGCTGAAGACGGCCCAGTAGCTCGAGACTCGTTCGGCAAGAAAATCCCGGTTCGCGTTGAACCAGCGCCAACCGAGGACGAGCGCCACGATGAGAGCGATCAGCAACACGACCGCGAGGCTGGCTTGACCGACGTAGCGCTCGACAAGGGGCAAGCTCTGTCCAAAGAGATAGCCTAGCGTGCCGAAGAGCGCGGCCCAGGTGACTCCGCCGAGTACGTTGTAAAGCGTGAAGACGCCGTACGGCATCTCGGCCGTTCCCGCCAGCAAGGCGGCCCAGGTCCGAAGGAGCGCGATGAATCGTCCGAGAAAGACGGCTTTCGCTCCGTGGCGGCTGAAAAATCCGCGGACGTAAGACAGCGTCTCGTCGTTGAAATGGACCACGCTTCCGTAGCGCTTGATGAGCGGAAGTCCTCCCAGCCGTCCGATCCAGTAGCCGCCAGCATCGCCGACGATGGCGCCTATGGCCGCCGTGGCGATCACAGGGAGGAGTGACAAATGACCGAGGGCGGCGAGAGCACCAGCGGTCACCAGCACCGTTTCACCGGGCAGCGGTATTCCGAGGCTCTCTATGGCCACAAAAAGAAATACAATCGCATAGCCGTAGGTCTCGACGAGCCGGAGTATCGAACCGTGCACAGTTAATCTCGAATAATGATCGTCGACACCTCGAAACTTACCTACGGATCGACGTGGTATAGGCCACCGCTCGGGTTGCACCTCAGCTCAACGTGGCTAGCCCGAGCGGTGTGAACAAAAATCCTGCCCTGGTGTTATGCGGCGTATCGCCATTCGGAGCGATCCCGAGTCATCCGCCTAAATCCGAAGCATCCGTATAACGCTTCTTCGGTTTGTCGGTTGTAGCCGAGCGGAACGCGTTTTGATGCTGGTTAGGAATTTTGCCTAGCCCTATGTTTGTCAGCCTACTAACGCCCCCCGCTTCGAGAGGTACACATGAGCTCGACCGTCAGAAATCGCGCGCGAATCGTCCTCGCGCTCGCCATCACCTTCGCTGCGCCCCTCGCAACTTCGGCGCAGACCGCCAAGCTCCCCCCGCTCATCGACCGCGAGCTGTTCTTCGGGAATCCCGAGATCTCCGGCGCCCAGATCTCGCCCGACGGCCGCTACATCTCCTTCCTCAAGCCCTACAAGGACACCCGGAATATCTGGGTCAAGCGCACGACCGACCCGTACTCCGCCGCCAAGCTCATCACCAACGACACCAAACGGCCCGTCACCCAATACTTCTGGAGCCGCGACGGGAAGTACATCCTCTTCGTCCAGGACCAGCTCGGCGACGAGAACTTCAACGTCTACGCTGTCGACCCGGCTTCCTCTCCCGCCGCCGGCCAGGAAGTTCCAACGGCGCGGAATCTCACCGCCGCCAAGGGCGTTCGCGCGGTCGTCTACGCTGTTCCACGGAAAGATCCTGACATCATTTACGTCGGCCTCAACGATCGCGACAAGGCATGGCACGATCTCTATCGCGTTCGAATCTCCACCGGTGAGCGCACTCTCATGCGCCAGAACACCGAGCGCATATCTGGATGGACGTTCGACAATTCCGGCACCCTTCGTCTCGCCACCCGCACCACCGACAAGGGAGACACCGAGATCCTGCGCGTAGATCCTAGCGGCTTCACGCAGATCTACTCCTGCACTGTCTTCGAGACCTGCAATCCCATTCGTTTCAACAAGGACAACACCAAGGTCTACATGGAGACGAACAAGGGGGCGCCGGATTTAACGCGTCTCCTGCTCTTTGACCCTTTTACAAAAACCGAGCAGCTCGTCGAGTCTGATCCACTGAATCGCGTGGACTTCGGCAACGCTACCTTCTCCGACGTCACCAACGAGCTGGCTGCGACGGCGTACCTCGACGATCGCGCTCGCATCTACTGGAAGAATCAAGACTGGGAGAAGGACTACAAGATCATCAAGAGTAAGCTGCCGGACAAAGAGCTCAACGTGGCTTCCACCACCACCGATGAGAGCATCTGGATGATCGTCGCGAACAGCGACAGAGAACCGGGTGAGCGTTACCTCTTCGATCGCAACACCAAGCAGTTGACGTTCCAGTATCGGGTGTTCGACAAACTGCCGCGTGAAGCGCTCGCGCCGGTGAAACCAATCTCTTACACATCGACCGACGGTCTGACCATTCCAGCGTATCTCACGCTGCCCGTCGGCGTCACTCCGAACAACCTGCCGCTCGTCGCCTACGTGCACGGCGGACCGTGGGGCCGAGACGTCTGGGGTTACTCGGCGATTCCGCAATTTCTCGCCAATCGCGGCTACGCCGTGCTGCAGCCGAACTTCAGAGCCTCTACCGGCTACGGCAAGAAATTCCTCAATGCCGGCAACAACGAGTGGGGCCAAAAGATGCAGGACGACATCTCGAACGGCGTTCGCTATTTGATCGCACAGGGAATCGTCGATCCGAAACGCGTCGGCATCATGGGCGGCTCGTACGGCGGTTACGCCACCCTCGCCGGTCTCGCCTTCACGCCTGACCTCTACGCAGCGGGCGTATCTATAGTAGGACCATCAAACCTCATCACGCTGCTCAATTCGATTCCGCCTTACTGGGAAGCGATCCGAACCACTTTCCACGAGCGGATGGGGAATCCGAATACTCCGGAAGGGAAGGCGCAGCTGGTAAGACAATCTCCTCTCACTTCAGCCACCAAGATCAAGGCACCCCTCCTCGTCGTTCAGGGCGCCAACGATCCCAGAGTGAACAGGGCCGAGAGCGAGCAGATCGTGATCGCGCTCCGGGATCGCGGATTCCCCGTGGAGTACATCCTGGCGCCCGACGAGGGCCACGGCTTCGCCCGACCCATCAACAACCTGGTTCTCTTTACTGCCGCCGAGAAATTCCTGGCGAAGCATTTGGGCGGACGGTACCAGGAGGGGATGAGCCCCGCGATCACTGCGCGCATGGCGCAGCTGACAGTGGATCCCAAGACCGTGGTGCTGGCAAAAAAAGTGGAGGTTGCGTCGAGCGGCCCCAAGCCGACGGCCGCGCTGACCCCGGGCACCGCGACTTACAAAGGGCGGATTGAGGCCGGAGGGCAAACGATTCCGATGGATATCACGACCACGGTGACGGATCAGGCCGGCTCGTGGGTCGTGAACGAGACATCGGCGATGCCTATGGGCACGATGACCGATGAGGCGACCATCGACAAAGGAACGCTCGTCCTGCGGAAGCGCGTGATTCATCAGGGGCCAGC
>JALYKQ010000272.1 GCA_030774675.1 Gemmatimonadota bacterium
AGCCATAATCGCCTTCCTCTTCGCCGGTCAGTGGCTCGATAACCGCCTTGGCACCAATGGGTTGTTCACCATCGCCGGGGTCTTCGTGGGCGGCGGCGCCGCGTTCTACAACATGTACCGCAAGATCTCCGCGGCACAGCGGCGCGACGACGAAGAGAGATCGAAGGGGCGGTGACCTTGGCGCGAGAGACGGGTCAGCGGTGACGAACTCGAGGGCGCTGAGCTTCTTTGCCGGAGTGTCGGGCGCTCTCATAATCGTGGCAACTGTCATCCTGCGAACCTGGTTCAGGACGGTAGATCAGCACCACGCAATGCTCATTTCAGCTGGACTCGCTTTCGCAGTACAACTGGGCTCGTACGCGCTCCTGAGACCGGCCCGCCCGGGAAAAGGAGCGCCCGGCGAGATGATGATACGCTGGGGAATTGGGGCGGTGCTGCGATTGTTGGTGCTCGTGCTCTTCGCTCCGCTGGCGAGAGTGATGAACATCTCCCTCGAGGCGGCGCTGGTAAGTCTGGTGACGTTTTTCTTTCTGACGATGATGGCCGAACCACTGCTGCTCGAATATGATCGCTGACGCAAAAGACTTCATCACTCCCCACATCACCGACGCGCACACTCTCGATTACCCGTGCTTCCACACCGGGTTCGTGTGCGAGTACGAGCTCCCGCGCTGGAATCCGATCCACATCGGCAGCTACGCGCTCGACATCTCGCCGACCAGGCACGTGGTGATGCTCTGGATCGCCGCGCTCCTCTGCATTGTCACGACGCTGCTCGCGCTGCGGGCGCACAACCGCAAAACACGCGAAGGAAAAGCGCCGAGCGGATTTGGAAACGGGCTCGAGGCGCTGGTGCTCTACCTTCGCAACGAGGTCGTGATCCCGAACGTCGGCGCTCACGGCAACGGCTACGTACCGTATCTGCTCACGCTCTTCTTCTTTATTCTGTTTGCCAACCTTCTGGGTCTCGTGCCGTACGGAGCGACTGCGACCGGAAACATCTCCGTCACCGCCACGCTCGCGATCATAACCTTCATCGTCATCGAGATTGCGGGCATCAAAGCGCAGGGGAAGGCGTACATCAATACCATAATCTTCTGGCCGCACGACATGTCGCTCGGCATGAAGCTCTTCATCACGCCGATTCTCACGCCGATCGAGCTGATCGGAAAGTTCACCAAACCGGTCGCGCTGGCGATCCGTCTCTTTGCCAACATGACGGCGGGACACGTGGTCATGCTCGCGCTCATCAGTCTCATTTTCACTTTCGGAAGCTGGCTGTTGGTGCCGGTGCCGATTCTGATGGCGCTCGGCATCTCGATTCTCGAGTTGTTCGTCGCATTTCTGCAGGCGTTCATCTTCACTCTTCTGGCCAGCGTGTTCATTGGACTGATCCGGGAAGGTGCGCACTGACGCGGAGACAAGCTCAACTTCGCGTAGGTATCTAGCCGAGCGGGCTGGAGAGGTCCGTTGGGACTTTGTCCCGCTGACGGACGGCGGCCGAAGGGTCGCGAGCATGGCATATCACGATTGTCGAAAAGGGGAAACACAATGGTCTCGATCTTTCCGCTGTTGCAGGCGGTAGCTGACGTGGGTGGCTTCAACGGCTCGTACTCGGGCGCGTGGGCGATGCTCGGCGCCGGCGTCGGCGCCGGTCTCGCAGTAATCGGCGCGGGCATTGGTATCGGTCGCCTCGCTGGACAGGCGATGGACGGAATGGCTCGCCAGCCGGAGATGGCGGCACGCATTCAGACGGGCGCGATCATCTTTGCGGCACTGATCGAGGGAGCAGCACTGTTCGCGATCGTCATCGCGTTCCTGATTCAGGGCAAGTTCTAAGCTGTCGGTAGTGGGTCGTGGCGGACTCCGCCACGACCCTGGCGACTCACTTTCGCGGCACCAGGGATAACAACGTCATGACCATTCTCATTTTCGCTCTGCTCCAGCACGGCGTCGTAGCACCGGAGGAGTCCACCCACCCGGTAAACCTGCTATCGCCGAACGGCGGGCTCATGTTCTGGACGCTCGTTGTCTTCCTCTTCCTCTTCGCCATCCTCGGCAGGCTCGTATTCCCGAGGATCACGGCGGCCGTCGAAGCCCGTGAAAGGGCGCTCGAGGAAGCTATCGAGGGAGCCAGGCGGGATCGCGAGGAAGCAGCCCGGGTGCTGGCCGAGCAGCAGCGCCAGATCGAAGCGGCGCGCTTGGAGGCGCAAAAGATCATCGTCGAAGGCCGGCAGGTCGGCGAGAAACTACGCGCGCAGATGATTGAGGACACGCATCAGCAGCAGCAGCAAATGCTGGAGCGGGCACGGAGCGAGATCGTGCGCGAGAAAGAGCAGGCAATCGCCGAGCTGCGCCGTGAGGCAATCGAGCTGGCCATCGCCGGCGCGAGCAAAGTGATCGAAAAGAATTTGGACGACGAGGCAAATCGGAAAATCGTGGATAGCTTCCTCGCGTCGATCCCTGCGCGTGAGGTGAAGCGCGGATGAACGACTCCACCATCGGCCGCAATTACGCCGAGACCTTGCTGATTCTCGCCACGAAGCAGGGACAGCAGGAGGAATGGGGGGCGCTCATCGACGCCATCGCCGTCGCGATGCGGGAGAATCGGACTCTCAAGACCTTTCTCGAATCGCCAAAGGTCGCGGCCTCACAGAAAATCGAGGTCCTCGACAAGGCGCTTGGTACAAGGATCCCGCAGGTCCTCCTGCGCTTTCTGGAGATCGTGGTCTCGAAGCGCCGTCAGATGCTGATACCGGTGATCGCATCCGAATACCGAAGCCTGATCGACGAGTCCGAGGACCGGGTTCACGCCGCGGTAATCGTCGCGCGTGAGCCCGCCGGGCCCGAGAAGGAGGCGTTGACCAGACACCTGTCGCGGGTGCTGGGGAAGCGGGTCGTGCCTCACATCACCCTTAACCCCGCCATTTTGGGGGGGTTGATCGTAAAGGTTGGCGATACGGTGATGGACGGCTCTGTAAGGCGCCGGCTGGCGACACTCAGGAGCAGGATGCTGGCGACGGTCACCCGATAGCAGTCGCAGTGGGATCCAGCCAGCATTACGATCGGCTCGGGCGTAGTTATTGAAAGGCCGCAGTTCGGTGCGGCCTTTCTTTTTGGTCAATCGATCCCGCTTTGCATACCTATGGCGCAAAATGACAGGACGCCGGTGAGACTGATCTCGGCGAAAACGCTGGCATTGCTACTGGCTCTCGGCTCGAGCGCGAGTGCACAGGTTCTCAAGCCGGGCCTCCAGCCCGGCCTCACCCGCGCCCCCGACAGTGTTCGCAAGATCTCACTCAGCGAGGCGATACGACTGGCGCAGCAGAATTCGCCGCAGGCGATCCAGGCCGAAGGCACCGAGAGAACCAGCAAGGCGGCGCGGGTATCGGCGATCGGGGCGATCCTCCCGAGCGCATCCCTCTCCATGGGAAGATCGTTCCAGTTCGGCGGCGCCCAGACCCGCGTCAATCAGAACGGAGAGCAGGTGACGGTCACCACCGCTCCGGTGAACAGCACGGGCCTCAACCTGAACATGACGCTCTTTGACGGTGGACAGCGCCTCTACAATCTGCGCACCGCCAAATCCCAGATCGAAGCCGCCGAGGCCAATCGAGTGGCGGTGAAATACAACGTCGCCCTCAACGTGAAGCAGCAGTACTACGGTGTCCTCGCCGCGATCGAGAGCGAGGACGCGGCAAGATTGCAGATGGCTCAGGCGAACGAACAGTTCAAGACCTCAATCGCCAAAGTGCGGGCCGGTGTGGCGACCAGGTCGGATTCGCTGCGCGGCGTGATCCAGGTCGGAAACGCGCAGCTTGCCCTGATAACCGCGCAGAGCAACAAGGAGGCGGCCGACGCAGCGTTGACGAGACTGGTCGGCTCGGAGGTGCCTGTGACCGCGGACCCCGCTTCGGTGCAGGAGAACATGGCGGCACTCCCCGACAGCGCCGAGCTCGCTACTCTCGCGAAGAATGGCCCAGCGGTTGAACAGGCACGGGCAGAGCTCGATGCTGCGGAAGAGTCGAGAAAGGCATCGAAGACGACTTATCTCCCCTCACTGAGTGCGAGCTACTCTCGCAGCGGGAGCGGAATCGATTCGCGCTTCGGCCTCGGACCTGATCCCTTTTCGTACAACGGGCGCTTGTCCTTCTCGCTCTCGTATCCCGTCTTCAACAACTTTCTGCGCGAGGAACAAGTGGTGCGCGCGAAGGTGGCGGAGATCAACGCGCAGGCAAGTTTGCGCGACACCGAGCTCGGCGCCCAGGAGTCGCTCACCCAGTACATCGGCGCCCTGCGCGGGGCATCGCAGCGCGTGGCGGTGCAGGTGGCTTCGGTGGCGGCGGCGGAAGAGGATGTGCGTGTTCAGCAGCAGCGCTACAATATCGGGGCCTCGACACTTCTGGACCTGATCACGTCGCAAGCGGCGCTGGCGACGGCGCAGCAGGCGCTGATCCAGGCGCGCTACGACTATAGAATTGCGCGCGCACAGCTGGAGGCCCTGATCGGGCGGGGGCTCCGGTGATCCCTCGCCAGGGAATGGCACTCGCGATGGTACTCGCGCTCGGCGCCTGCAATAAGAGCACTGATCCGACGATCACCATTGAAACCGCGCCGGTCGAGCGTCGCAGCATTGTGCTGAGCGCGCAGGCCAACGGCACGGTCGAGCCCGTCGATGTGGTCGAGGTGAAGTCGAAGGCGTCGGGGACAATCGTCCGGATGCCCGTCGACATCGGCTCCAACGTCAGGACGGGAGACCTGCTCGTTCAGATCGACCCGCGGGACGTGCAGAACCAATACGACCAGGCGGCAGCGGATCTCAGCTCGGCGACGGTCTCGAGGGCGGTGGCGCTGGCGCAGCGTAACCGGTCCACGGATCTATACAAGCAGAAGATCATAACCGCGCAGGAGATGGAGCAGGCGACGCTTGCTTTCGCGAACGCGGACGCGTCCGTGATCAAGGCGCGCACCAATCTCTCGATTGCGCGCGTGAGGCTGCAGGATGCGACGGTGCGGGCGCCAACCAATGGAACCATCATCGAGCGGCCGGTGTCGGAGGGAACAGTCATCACGTCCGCGACTACTTCTGCAAGCGGCGGCACGACCATCATGAAGATGGCCGACCTCAGCAAGGTGAGGATGCGCGCGTTCGTGAACGAAACCGATATTGGCAACGTCAGACCCGGTCAGACTGCCACAGTCACGGTCGATGCGTTTCCCAACCGGCGGTTTGTAGGGATCGTCGAGATGGTCGAGCCACAGGCTGTCGTGCAGTCCAGCGTGACGATGTTTCCGGTGCTGGTGAGTCTCAACAATTCCGATGGCGCGCTCAAGCCTGGGATGAACGGCCAGGTGGTGATGGACATCGTGCGCAAGGACAACGTGCTCGCGGTGCCGAGTGACGCAATCAGAAGCGCGCGTGAGGCGGCGACGGTTGCGCCGGTGCTTGGGGTCAACCCGGACTCGCTCAGGACGATGCTGGCCGCGGGTCGGCGGGGAGGACGCGGGGGAGCGGGTGGCGCGGGTGGCGCCTCGTCGACAGCCTCAACAGCAGGTGGCTCCGACACAACGAGGCGCGGGCGATTCCGCGGTGCTGCCAGCTCGACGCCCGGAGCCGCGGGGCAGTTCGGCGACTCTGCTGCCCGGCGCCGGTTCCAGGCTGGTGCGGCGGCGTCGAGCACCGGTTCTTCATTTGGTGGAGGCCAGTTTGGCGGCGGTGCGGGTGCCGGCACGGGCACTGGTGGTGGCGGGGGAATGCAGGTGGTCTTCGTGAAGAAGGACAGCAAGTATTTGCCGCGCACGGTGCGGGTAGGGATCAGCGACTTCGACTATACCGAGGTCCTGAGCGGAGCCACCCAGGGCGAGCAGGTCGCGCTTCTTGGTGCACCGCTGTTGCAGGCCCAGCGTGAGGCGCAGCAAGCCCGGATCAGGGCGGGGACGGGCGGCGGATTGCAGCAACAGACTGCGCCCGCTGCCGGAGCCGGCGGCGCCGCTGGTGGCGGCGGCCGTCCCGGCGGCGGTGGCGGTCGCCAGGGTGGCAACTAGGAGGAGCGGACATGCTGCTCGGTGAAACCATAGGCGTAGCGCTCGGCGCACTCAGGGCGAATAAGCTGCGATCGTTCCTGACGATGCTCGGCGTCGTCATTGGTGTCGGAGCAGTGATCACAGTAGTCGCGCTGGGACGTGGAGCGCAGCAGTCTGTCAACGCTCGGATATCGGCGCTCGGAACCACCCTGCTCACTGTGAATCCTGGGCAGATCTTTGCTCCTGGCGGTGTCGCGTCCGGTGGCGATCGGGCCCTGATGGTCGTTTCCGACGCGAAAGCGCTTGACTCGGCGGGGTCGGCAATCACTGCAGTCGAGCCCGAGATGCAGAAACAGCTCCAGGTCCAGTACCTGAACACGAACACCAACACGACGATCCTCGGGACGACGCCGAATTATCTCGAGGTCCGGAAGTACAGCATCACTCAGGGGAAGATGTTCACTGAAGGCGACGACCGCGCAAGCCGGCGCGTCGCAGTTCTTGGAGCAGCGGTGCCGGACAATCTCGGCGTGCCCGCGGCCAGTCTCGTCGGGCAGAACGTCCGCATCGGTGGATTCCTGTTCGAGGTAATCGGTGTCCTCGCCAGCAAGGGGACGACCGGCGGATTCGGAAACCCCGACGATCAGGTCCTGATCCCGATCACGACCGCGCAGTTCCGCGTGTTCGGCACGGACAGGCTGCGGCAGATAGGAGTGCTGGCGGCGTCCGAAGCGGAGATTCCGACCGCGATGGCCCAGATTCAGCGAGCGCTGCGGCGCGAGCACAGGCTTCGGGTCGGCGTTGCCGACGATTTCCAGATACGCAGTCAGGCCGACTTCCTGAACACGCTCGGTGAGACGACGCAGATTTTTACATTTCTCCTGTCGGGAATCGCCGCCGTCAGCCTCCTTGTCGGCGGCATCGGTATAATGAACATCATGCTGGTCTCGGTGACGGAGAGAACCCGCGAGATCGGCGTGAGAAAGGCGCTGGGTGCGACGCCGAAGAACATTCTCCTGCAGTTTCTGATCGAGGCCGTGGTGCTGTGCCTCCTCGGCGGAGTCGGAGGCATCCTGTTCGGCTGGCTCGGCGCGATAGCGCTGGCCAAGTTCGGGAACTTCAATATGTCGGTGGCGCCGTCCTCGATACTGCTGGCGTTCTTTTTTTCCGGATTCGTTGGGATACTGTTCGGGGTGTGGCCGGCTCGCCGGGCGGCGAGTTTGGATCCGATACAGTCGCTGCGATACGAATAGACTGCAACTGAAGACGACCGGCCGGGTACTGCGAACTGAACACGACCGGCCGGGAGCCGTCGGCGGGCCGGCGGTGTGCTGCGGGCTGAACCTTAGCGCCGATCCAACCAGCCCGGGGCCGACAGCCGGCTCGCCGACAGCCCCAGGCAGGTAGTGTTCAGTTGCAGTTGTCGTTGTCGTTGCAGTTGCCGTTGCCCCCTCCTACTTTTGTGGTCCCGCCGGCCGCTCCCGTCCAGCTCCGGCAATCCAAAACCCTATGGAGGTCGAATGAGACTCCGCTACTTTGCGGTTTCTCTGTTGTGCCTCGTCGCCGGTAACGCTGGCGCGCAGGCAGGCAAGACCCTGCAGCCAGGCAAAAGTCCCGAGCTGCGCATCGACTACACCCAGGAGACTCTGCCGAACGGGCTCACCGTGGTTTATCACGTGGATCACTCGACCCCCGTCGCAGCCGTTCTCTTATGGTATAACGTCGGATCGAAGATGGAGCAGCCCGGTCGAACCGGCTTCGCGCACCTGTTCGAGCACATGATGTTCCAGGGCTCCAAGAACGTCGGCAAGGGCGAGCACTTCTCGCTGCTCGAGGCGGCCGGCGGAAGAGGCGGCGCCGACATCAATGGAACTACCAACTGGGACCGCACCAATTACTTCGAACAGCTGCCGTCCAATCAGCTCGAGCTCGCGCTCTGGCTCGAGGCGGATCGCATGGGCACGCTGCTTCAGGCGATGGACCAGGCCAAGCTCGATAACCAACGAGAGGTGGTGAAAAACGAGCGTCGTCAGGGAGTGGACAATCAGCCGTACGGCACCTGGCCCGAGAAAATGGAAGCGGCGCTCTTCCCTGAGGGACACCCGTACCATCACGACGTGATCGGTTCGATGACCGATCTCTCCGCCGCGAGTCTCACCGACGTCGAGAATTTCTTCAAGACGTATTACGCTCCGAACAACGCGGTGCTGGTCGTTGCCGGCGATATCGATGTTCCCGCCGCGAAGGCTCTCGTCCGCAAGCACTTCGGCCCGATTCCGCGCGGACCGAAGGTACCGCCGCTAGCCAACATGAGCGTTCCCGCGAATATCGGTCGCGAGCAACGTATCGTAGTCATCGATTCACAGGCACCCGCACCGGCCGTGTACGTCGGTTATCGCGTTCCATCGGCGAAGGACAGTCGTGCCCCGGTAGTTGGCTTGCTCGGGGATGTGATGGGGACTGGACGCTCGTCACGCTTATACGATGCGCTCGTGCGCAGACAGCAGATCGCAACCGCCGCCAACGCGTTCAACTTCGGGCTTGCCGACGGCGGGGACATGCTTCTCTTCACCGCGACCGGGAAGCCGGGAGCGAGTCCGGATTCCCTCGAGAAAGCGTTGCTTGCAGAGCTGGCTGGGGTATCGAGCTTCACCCAGGCCGAGCTGGAACGCGCGCGGGCATCGGAGCGCTTCCAGTTCGTCAATGGCCTGCAGACGACGGGTGGGTTCGGTGGACGGGCCGACCGTCTCGCGGAAGGATGGACTTACTTCCGTGATCCCGGGCACGTCAACAAGGTCCTCGGCGAGTTCGACCGGGTTACCCTGAACGATCTCAACGCACTTGCGCGGGAGCGCCTGGTGCCGGCCAATCGTGCGATTCTTGTCTACATTCCCGCCAAACAGGCTCCGGCCAGAACCTCTTCGACGAGGATGCCATAATGCGCGTCGCATCATTCACCAGGCGAGCGTCGGCGCTCTTGTTGGCGTTGTGCGCGCTGAGCAGCGCGGAGGCACAGAAGGTATCGCCGCCGCCGGCTGGGCCGCTTCGGCCCTACGTGTTCCCGCAGGTGGAGCAATTCACGCTCGGTAACGGCCTCAAGGTCATACTGGTCGAGAAGCACACGCTTCCCGTCGTCGAAGGACGTCTCATCCTCGACGCCGGCGCGATGCGCGAACCGGCAGCGAAAAACGGACTGGCTTCGCTGACGGGCAGATTGCTTTCCGAAGGCACGGCCGAGATGTCGGGCGCGGAGATCGCCCGCCAGATGGATGCACTGGGCGCTTCCTTCACCACCGCGGGCGGATTCAGCACTTCGTTCGCTGATGTCGTGGCGATCAAGAACGTGTTTCCGCAGGCGATGTCAATCGCCGCGAAGTCGGTGATGGGGCCGAGCTTCCCGGCGAATGAGTTCACGCGCGTGAAAGGGCAGGCGATCGCGGCGTATCACCAGAGCCATGCCCGTACGGCCGGTCTCGCGGCGGACGCTTTCATCCGTGCCGCGTTCGATACTACTGCACCGTTCTCGCGACCCGCCGCCGGAACGCTTCCCACGATCAATGGCCTGACGCGCGACGACGTGGTGAATTGGCACCATACGATGTACGCTCCGTCGGCGGCCACGCTCCTTCTGGTGGGGGACATCACGCCGGCCGAGGCGCGCTCGGTGGCTCAGCAGGCGTTCGGAGGCTGGACGGCAACGCGCGCGACTCTCGGTCCCGTCTCCAATCCGATCCGGGCGAGCTCCGGGACGCGAGTCATTCTGGTCGATCGCCCAGGCTCGGTGCAATCGTCGATCATAGTCGGACAACCTGGCTTCCAGGCGACCGATCCCGATTACATCTCGATGCTGGCGCTCAATCACGTATTTGGTGGTGCTGTCAGCTCGCGGCTTAACACCAATCTGCGCGAGAAGCACGGCTACACCTACGGCATCTTCAGTGGTCTCGACCTTAGACCGGGCGCGGGTGCGTTCCAGGCACAGTCCGAAGTTCGGACGAACGCCACCGATTCGGCCCTCGTTGAAGCGATCAGTGAGTATCGCCGCATCGTGAGCGAGCCGGTTCCGGGGACGGAGCTGCAGGGCGCGGTGAACAACCTCGTTTCGGGATTCCCGAACGCAGTGCAGAGCGTTCAGGGACTCACCGGCAGGCTCCAGAACCTGATCGTGTGGGGCTTGCCGATGGATTTCTACGCGACATACCGGGAGCGGCTCGCGGCGGTGACGCCTGAGGATGTGCGTCGTGTTGCGGGCAGCAAGCTCAAGCCCGACAATCTCGTGGTGGTGGTTGCGGGTGACCTGTCCAAGATCGAGGCGCCGATCCGGGCGCGGAATCTGGGCACCGTCGAGGTATGGGACCCGAACGGCAACAAGCTTCGGTAAATTTTTTTGATTCTGGAGACGAGAGAGGCCGGCTGAGAAGCTGGCCTCTCTTTTTTGGCATCCGCAATTTGAAGGCTACTTTGGTTAGATGAAAGCGATCGTTATCACGCGGCCGGGTGGGCCGGAAGTACTCGAGACGCAGGATAGGCCGAAACCCGAGCCTGGAGTGGGGCAGATCCGGGTGCGCGTTCGTGCCTCGGCGCTCAACCGCGCTGATCTCATGCAGCGGGAGGGAAATTATCCCGTACCACCCGGCGCGCCGGCAGACATCAGCGGGATGGAATACGCCGGCGAGGTCGATGCGCTCGGACAATCCGCGACTCTGTGGAACGTCCGAGATCGGGTGATGGGAATCATCGGTGGTGCTGGCCACGCCGAGTACTTGTGTGTGCACGAGCGGGAGGCGATTCCGGTTCCGCGCGGCCTTTCATGGGAGGAAGCGGCGGCGATTCCGGAGGCGTTTCTCACGGCGTACGACGCGTTGTTCCGGCAGCTCGACCTGCGCATGGGCGAAACCGTGCTCATTCACGCAGTCGCAAGCGGAGTCGGAACGGCGGCGCTACAGCTCGCGCGCGCGGCTGGCGCGAGAGGGGTAGGAACGTCGCGATCGGCGGACAAGCTCGAACGTGTGAAGGAGATGGGTCTCGATTTGGCGATTGATGTATCGAGCGGTAGCTGGGTCGAAAAGATCAGTGCCGCCATCGGCAACGAAAAGGTCAACGCGATTCTCGATTTGGTCGGCGGAGCCTACCTCGACGGAAATCTGCGGGTGCTCGCGCAGCGCGGGCGGATGATCGTCGTTGGTCTCACCTCGGGCTCGCGCGCCCAGCTGGATATGGGGCTGATTTTGCGCAAGCGGCTCACGATGATCGGCACGGTTTTACGCGCGCGCGCCCTGGAGGAGAAAATCGCGTTGGCTCGCGATGTTTCCGAGAAGCTTATTCCCTTGTTCGATGCAGGAAAGCTCCGTCCGGTGGTCGATCGGGTCTTTTCGTTTTCCGAGATCCGGAAGGCACACGAGCTGATGGAGTCCAACAAGACTTTCGGCAAGATCGTTCTGAGTTGGGGGCCGCAATGAGCGCTGTTACGACCGTTACGGAAATACGGCCCATCTCTCACACCAGCACCAATGACAAGATCCTGCAGCTGGTTCTGCCTCTGATAAAACCGGGAACCAGAATAGCGGATATCGGTGCGGGGGAAGGCTATTTCTCCCAGCTCGTCGGCCAGCACGTGGAATCGAAGCTCGGCCTCAAGCCGGCCGACGTGATTACTGCGTGCGACATTTTTCCCGAGTACTTTCGCTACCCGGCGATACCCTGCAAGACAATTGCACCCGACGGACGACTACCATATGGAGATGGGTCGATCGACGTTGCCTGCAGCCTCGAGGTCGTCGAGCACGTAGAGAATCAGTTTGCGTTTGCGCGGGAGCTGTTTCGGATTCTGCGGCCTGGAGGGATCGCCCTTGTCAGCACGCCGAACGTGCTCAACGTCAACTCGCGGTGGCGATATCTCCACTCGGGGTTTGCCGTGCTGTTCGATCCATTGCTGCTGTCGAGCGCGGATCCCGTTCACACCTCCGGACACATCAATCCTGTCACGTATTACTATCTCGCTTATCAGCTGCGGCGCGCCGGTTTTGCCTCGACGTCTGTCGCGTACGATCGGTTCAAGCTGTCCGCGAGGCTGCTTCTGATCATTTGCGGACCGGTCATCTGGGTCGGGAATCAGCTGCTGCGACGGCGCCTCAACAAACGAAAGAGCGATGTCGCGGCGGAGAACGCGTCGATTCTCAAGGACGTCTGGTCGCTCGACATGCTCACGTCACGGAGCGTCATCGCGATCGCGAAGAAGTCCTGAGCACATCATATGTAAAGTTGCGCGTGTCGCGAGCCACGCGATCCCAGTTGTAATAGGTCTCGACCAGCATTCGCCCCGAACGACCCATCGCCGCACGCTTGTCTTTGTCAGTCAACAATCCTCGAAGCGCACTGGTCACCGCGGCGACGTCGGTCGGCGGAACGACGATCCCGCTCGTTCCGTCTCGAACCGCCGAGCGAACGCCTCCGGAATCGCCGGCAACGCTCGGCAATCCTGCCGCAGCCGCTTCCAGGAAGGAAATCCCGAATCCTTCGGCGTGGATGCCCTCTTCGATCCGCGACAGTCCTGCGTAGATGGTCGAAGTCGCGTACGCCTCGGCAACTTCATCGTCGGAGAGCGCACCGGCAAAGATGACCTTGTCTGCGATGCCCGCATTCGCGGCCAACTGCCGCAGACGCTGCTCGTCCGGACCCACGCCGACTATCGCATACCGCAAGGCAGGAAATTCAGCAGCGAGTGCGGCCACCGCCTCGATCACGACGTCCTGGCCTTTGTGTGGAATCACGCGAGCGACGGTAAGTATCAACGGGTCTTTGCCGACCCCCCACGCCGTCCGGAGCCGACCGGAATCCCGGTTCGGGCGAAAGAAATCCGGATCCGTTCCGAGGTCGAACACACCTATTGGTGAGGGGGCGGCGACCCCGAACCCGCGCATGGCGTCCTGAGCGAGCTTCCCAACCCACGCCGACGTGGCCACGATCCCGCTGGCCGCCCCAAAGATTCGACGACCACCGATTCTCCTGCGTATGCTCCGATTGGTCGCTTCCATCTCGCGGAGGAGATCAGCCCCGTTCACATAGAGAAGGTACGGGATTCCGCGGGTGAGGTGGGCGAGCGCCACCGCGTAACCGACGGGACGAATATTCCCGCAGTGAAACACGTCGAAATTCCGCGGAGCTTTGCGATGCAGCCAGCGCGCCCACCGAAGCTGGTTCGTAAACAGCTTTGCCTGAGAGAAAGCGAAGGGCTGGCGGTGGATGGCATAGGGCTCCGAGGCATCGAACGCAGAGGCGTGTGGAGACGCGACGGTGGATACTTCCATCGTGCTCACGGAATCGCCGAACCTGCGACAGAGCTCGACGTGCCGCCGCGCCATGCCGCCAAGGTCGGGCGCGTAATCCTGCGTTACGAATAGGTGTTTCAACGAGTGGGTTGCGATGGCGTAAAGTAGCGCCTTGGCCTACCTGCTCTCTACGACTTTCCCTTTCGTTTCCTGCGCTTGCGATCGCTGATCAGGATGGTGCCAACCATCCACAGCCCGATGGCGGCCGCGATGAGGAAGCCGATGATTCCAAGGCGGCGCTGGTACGCCATCAACAAACCGCTCGCGACCAGCAATCCACCGAGCACGAGGCCAGTGAAGATGCGGTTGGCAACCTTCTCGAGACCGAGCAGCAGCGATCCCAGCTGTGGAGTGTCGACCCGGACCGCAAAATCATCCGCAACCAGCTTCTGAGTGAACACATCAAGCCGGTGCGGAAGCGCTCGGACCAGGTCCGAAGTCTCCGCCGCGATCTGAAACAGCCGGCTGGGTGACATGTCGCGCTGCGCCCTCTTGTTGGCGATCTCGCTGGTGTATTCCCGAATGGACTCGGTTGGATTGAAATTGGGATCAAGCGATCTCGTTACCGCGTCGAGATTGAACAGCGCCTTGGCCAGGAGCGTCAGCTCCGCCGGCAGCTTCAGCCCCTCGCGGAACCCGATGGTGATCATCTCGTACAGCATGACACCGGTGGGCGTGTCTTCGACGGTCTGATTGGCGTGCTTGGCAATCAGCGCCGAGACATCGCGAGTGTAGGCGGCGCGATCGAAATCCTCGGGAGCCTCCCCCATCTCGATCAATGTCTGGGCGGCGGCGTCCCCGTTGTTTTCTGCCATGGCGAGCAGGAGCCGCACGATGTGATCGCGCATGCTCCCAGTGAGGTGGGCGGTCATTCCAAAGTCGATCAGCGCGAGCTTGGGGTCGTCGCGCGGAGGCGCCGCAACCGCTGCTGCTTTCGCTGCGTTCTCCGATTCGACCAGCGCAGTCGCACCGCGCCGGACCTCGAGCCGGCGATCGTCCGCCGCTGCTTCGGCTGGAGTCCGCGGATTGTCGCGGCCTGGAAGCACGATAAACACATTGCCGGGATGCGGATCGGCGTGGAAATGTCCGCTATCGGTAATCTGGTGCAGGTATGCGTGCGCGAACTCTTCCGCCAGCTCTGAGAAGTCGTACTCGATCCGGGCGATCGGCGGAATCGAGTCGATCTTCACGCCTCTGATGCGCTCGGTGGTGAGAACCTTGTGGGTCGTATAGGCATCGATGACGCGAGGAATGAGGATGTGGGGGAAGGTCGCCAGCGATTTCCTGAACGACGCGGCGTTGCGTGCTTCGGTGCGGTAGTCGAGCTCGTCGGCCAGCGCGCGCTCGACCTGCTGCACTACTCCGATGAGGTCGATGCGCGATCCGGCGGAAGTATGCTCGGTGAGAAATCCCGCCAGCTCGCGGAAGAACTCGATGTCCTCGGCCAGCTGTTCGCGCAGATTCGGACGCTGGATCTTGATGACGACGCTACGTCCGTCCCGAAGTGTGGCCGCGTGCACCTGCCCAAGGCTGGCGCTCCCCAGTGGCTCCGGCTCGAACGAATCGAACAACTTGCCGAGGCGGGCATGCAGCTCCTCCTCGACCGTTTGTTCGACTTGCTCGAGGGGCATTGGCGGTACGGCGTCCTGGAGGTGCTCGAGCTCGTCGATGTAAGGACGCGGTAGCAGGTCAGGCCGCGTCGAAAGCACCTGACCCAGTTTGATGTAAGCCGGGCCCAGCTCGACCAAGCGCTGGCGGAAAGCCTTGGCCTTCTCGCTCGCGTCGCGTTCGCCCTCTCCGTCTCCGTCGGCGAGGCTCGCGCCTTCGAGATTGAGCAGTCCCTGTCGCTTGGCGAAGTCACGCAGGCCGTAGTTGGTAAACAGCCCGGCGATTGCGGCGAGGCGCGGAAGATGCTTTGGCGAGAGAATCATGCGCTACGCGGGGGCAGAAACTATGCCCACATCAAACCTGCTCTGCGCGATATCAGCGTCCCCATCCTGAAGTGTCATATTTATGCATGGCAAAAAAGAAAGAGGCGAGAAAGAGCACTGTCTCCCGGCCTCCGGCCACACCGCCAGCGGGAAAATCAGGCTCGGGCCGAGTCAGGATCACCCGAGTGCCGAAGCCGTGGGGGCACGAGATGATCTGGGCGCAATCAGACCGGTATGTCGGAAAGATTCTGCACATCAACGCCGGACACGAACTATCGGTGCAGTACCACAACCGTAAGGATGAAACTGTCTATCTCTTGTCGGGCGAGATCAGCTATCGCGTTCAGGGCGAGGATGAAGTGCTCGACGATGTGCAGCTCAAGGTCGGTGAGTCGTTCAGGATCACGCCCCGGACCATTCACCAAATGGTGGCATTGACCGACTGCGAGGTGCTGGAGGTTTCGACGCCGGAGCTCGACGACGTCGTCCGACTCAGCGACAAATACGGACGGGAGGGGACAAGCGCTCCATGAAAGTGATCATTCCGCTGGCAGGCAAGGGAACGCGCCTACGCCCGCACACTCACATCACGCCCAAGCCGATGATGAAGGTGGCGGGCAAACCCGTCATGTCGTACGTCCTCGACGAGCTGAAAAAACTTGGCAACGTCGAACAGGTGATTTACATCACCGGCCATCTGAAGGAGAAGGTCGAGGAATACGCGCGGGCCGAGCTGGACGTCCCATCGGTGTTCATCGAGCAGAAGGTGCAGGACGGAACCGCCGGCGCGATTGCGCTCGCCCGCGACTATGTCGACCAGCCCGTTCTCATCATTTTCGTCGACACGATTTTCGACGCTGATCTGTCGAAGGTCAAGACGGTTGACGCCGATGGAATCATCTGGGTGAAGGAGGTTGAGGATTACCAGCGATTCGGTGTCGTCGTGACCGACAAGGACGGCAACATGACGAAGATCGTGGAGAAGCCGAAGACCCCGATCTCCAGGCGCGCCAACATCGGTCTTTACTACATCAGAAACTGGAAGCTGCTGTTCGAGGGAATCGACCACGTCCTGAAACAACCCAAGAATCAGGGCGAGTATTTTCTGACCGACGCCTTTCAATACATGATCGACAAGGGCGCCAAGATCCGCGTGATCGACGTCGAGGGTTGGTACGATGCCGGGAAGATCGAGACAATGCTGGAGACCAATCTGGCGATGCTGGCGCGGGGCAGGGCACGGCGGCCGAAGAGCGCCGGAGACTCGACGATCATCGATCCGGTATACATCGAGGAGGACGTCACGCTGACGAAGTCCAGGATTGGCCCGAACGTCTCGATCGGTGCCGGCTCGGTGCTCGAAAGCGTCGAGGTGAGCCACTCTATCATCGGCTCGAAGGCGACGATCAGGAAGTCCGTGCTCAAGAACTCGCTCATTGGGGACGCTGCGATCGTCGAGGGAGTGAAGGGCGAGATGACGGTCGGCGACCATTCCGAGGTGCACGCATCGTAACCGCAGCGTCCGGTACCGCGGCCAAGCCGAAACTTGGCCGCAACATCCTCGGCTTGAGCGCGGTGAGCTTCTTCACCGATGTCTCGACCGAGATGATCTACCCGCTCCTGCCCGTTTTTCTGGCCAGCGTGCTCGGCGCCAATGCCAGCTTCATCGGAGCGATTGAGGGCGCAGCCGAGACGACAGCTTCGCTGCTCAAGCTGGTGAGCGGGTGGCTGTCGGACAAAGTCGGTCGCAGAAAGCTTCTGGTGGTGATTGGCTACGCCATCGCGACGTTCGCGAGGCCGTTCACCGCGATGGCGCGGAGCGCAACCCAGGTTCTGGCGATTCGGCTTACCGATCGCGTCGGAAAAGGCATCCGCACCTCACCCCGCGACGCTCTGCTCGCCGACTCGGCTCCTCCCCACGCCCGCGGGCGCGCGTTCGGATTTCACGCCGCCGCCGACAACGCGGGGGCAGTGCTCGGGCCGCTGCTGGCGTTCATGATACTCAAGATGCAAGGCGTCGGGTCGCTGGAAGGCACCAGGCATTTGCTGCCGCGAGACGAACAGACGTTGAGGAACGTTTTCTGGCTGGCAGCAGTTCCGGGGATCATTGCGCTCGTGGTTCTGATCGTCGTGGTGCGTGACGTGCCTCGCAAAGACGCTGGAGAAAAAGCGGGTGAATCCTCCATCGTTGACATTGGCGGTGGTGGGCTCACGAGGCGATTCTGGGCTTACCTCGGGGTGGTTCTACTCTTCACGCTCGGCAACTCCACCGACGCTTTTCTGCTTCTCCGCGCCAACCAGCTTGGCGTTCCAATCGCGCTGGCGCCGATACTGTGGGCCCTCCTTAACTTCGTGAAGGCGGCGACCGGAACCTATGGAGGGCAGCTCTCCGACACCCTCGGACGCAAGCCGCTGATTGTCGGCGGATGGCTCCTTTACGCGGCGGTTTACCTGGCGTTCGGGTGGGCTACGGCCGCATGGCAAGCATGGGCGCTCTTCGCTGTTTACGGGATCTTCTATGGGATGACTGAGGGCACCGAGAAAGCGCTCGTCGCAGACATCGTTCCGCGCACCCGGCGAGGATCGGCGTTTGGCTGGTACAACCTCGCCATCGGATTGGGCGCGCTGCCGGCCTCTCTCATCTTTGGCAGGATCTGGGATCGCGCGGGGGCGCCAACCGCTTTCGTGTTCGGTGCGTCGCTCGCATTGATGGCGGCAGTGTTGATGGCGTTTGTGGCTCCTTCCCGCTCGCTCCGCGAGGCGAAGTGATCTCGTAGGCAGCGCGCTGGTTACGGACCTCCTCCGGTGAGCGAATAGAGTGCGCGCTTCACCAACCGCACCCTCGCCGAGGAGGAAGTATGAAACGCACACATGGCGAAGAAGCTCTTTTTCTGGCGCTGCTCGCGTGTCTCGCCGCCTGCGCCGATCCCCCGGGCAATTCCACAGGTCCCTCGATCTCCCGCGATATCGGCGCCGAGACCCCGTCCGCAACTTCGAGCCCGGAGCGCGCGGCGCTGACGAAGATCGCGCGGCTGGTTGCCGTCTCGATGGACGACGAGCCGGCTCGCCAGCATCTGAAGCGAGACTTGAAAGCGGCGCCGTTTCGCGAGCACAAGCTTCAGCTCGGGGTTTATCTCCAATCGAACGATGGACGGCCACTGCTCGATCGGATGGTGGCGTCAGCCGGCGGTAGCGAGCGCGATTTGCTGGCGACACTGGCCGCCGTGCGGCCGCTGGAATTCTACATGCCGGTTGCGAAGCACCGCGAGTCCTGGACTGGTACTGCGGACGTCCTGGTCGTCTCCCAGCTGGACGAGTCTGAGCCGATCGTCGCGTTCGACCAGAGGGGGAGGGAGGTCGCGCTCGACCGTAAAAACGCGCCGGAGCAGCCGACGCTATCGATCGTACCGGTTGAAACCCGGTTCGACGAGCCGATGGCTCCCGCGGGCTCGCGGAACGTGCGCGATCAGGGTGGGGAAGCGATCGGGACGCTCGAGCCAATGGCGATAAAGGGATCGAGTCTCATAGCGTGTAGCGAGACGTGTGATGGCGGCGGCGGGAGCGGGAGTCTCACCGCTTCCGTGCCGCCTGGACTATACCTCGAGTTTTCGCGCATCCTCGACATGAAGGAGCCATGGTTCCGGGGTGATCCTGAGATCGAGGTTCACATTCAGGGCCCGAACACTTCCAACGCTCCCACTTATGGGCAGGACCTATCGTGCTCAGGGGAGCACGCGTACGACCCAAGAAAGGTGTTCAACCAGGACGGCGGCTTCTGGGAGGGTCGAGTCATGCTGTTTGCTGCTGATGAGACCGTCGCCTTCGCCAACAAATTCAATCAGGGGTTTCATGTTCTCTTCTGGGAGGACGACAACGAGCCGTGTGTGCTCAAGCTAGATACGAACTCGCTGGTCGAGGTGCTGCGATCTACGGCACTGGCGTTCAGCACCGTCGCGATCAAGGTTCTTCCAGGGGCTTCCCCAGCCGTGATTGCCTCAGTGTTTCTGGGCACTCTATTCGCCAACGCGGGAGCGTGGCTGCTCACGAACGATGACTTCATCGGCGCTGCGGTCGATCAGGCAAGCGCAGGATACTACTATTCGGGAAACACGCATGTGATCATGGATGGTACGACGCTGAATGGGCGCGCGACGATCGTGTACCGACAATAGCGAACAGGGAGGAGCGATGTCACGTTTACTGCTCGGATTTTGCGCTGGAAGTTGTCTACTCACCATGGGGCCGACTCTCATGACTGCCCAGGACCGGAGCTACGACGAGAACGCTCTTCGCGTCGAGAGCCGTCGGGGGGACTTGCAAATCGTGCGCGGCGTTCAGGGCACTGTCGTCGCGCGCGCAGGGGTTTTTCACGGCCCTAAGGTCGCATTTCTGGTGGGTCAATCTGACAGCGCGCTAGCGGAGGCCTTGGTCTTCGAACACGAGTACGGCCCGGGGCAGTATCTCGCCGGTTTTGGAATCGCGACGCTCGGCGCGGCAATTGGGGCATCGCGAATCGCCGACATCAATCCGACCATCCCCACAGGATTGACCATAGCGAGTGTGGCGTTGATCACATACGGTGGCTCGAAGCTGGAGAAAGCCTATCGGGCGCTTTCCAAGGCAATCTGGTGGTACAATCGCGATCTCAACCGACAGTAGATTTATGTTCTCCCTCGGGTCGCTCAGTCGTCCATAGAAAGATTGGGCGATTCATGAGGGATGATGAAATCAAGAATTTGCTGGGCACTGATTCTGGGTGCCTCTTGCATGATGTTCGGGGGCTCAACAGCTGCGGCTCAAGGCAGCGATTCAACCCGGGCCTACGACGGCCAGGCGCTGCGGTACGAGTCGTACTGGGGTAACGCCAGAATCATTCGCGGGGCCGACGGACCACTCGTCGGCACCGCCGGATGGTTCAGGAGCTTCGACGTAGAGCAGCTGGTCGCGGCCTCTGCGCCGGCTCGGGCCGAGGCTCGCCTCTACAAGACGAACAATTTCCGCGGATCAGTCATTGGCAGCATCGGCGCTGCCGCTGCCGTGGTCGGCGTAATGCTCGCAGCGAATAGCTCCAACAACGCATCCACCCCGATCCTCATCATTGGTGGTGTGGGCGCAATGGCGTTGGGGGCGCAGCAACTCAACACTGCTTTCTCGGCTCTGTCCCGATCGCTGTGGTGGTACAACCGGGATCTCGCCCGACGAAATCTATCTTCGCTTCCAGCGCCGGTAGGCGTACCAGCCCGCGACACCGACCAGAGCAAGAGGAATCAGCACCCCCAGTGATGCAATCGTTCCGGCCAGCAGGGCGACGAAGTTACGCCAGGCGCGCCGGAGCGCAGCGGCGATCGGGTTTTCACCAGGGTTGTTGCCGAGTATAGGCGCCGGTTCATGGACGGTAATGGTGAGGGTGCTCATGGACACCCGCGAAGTCAGGTATCGGAGTCTTCCTTCGTAGCGCTCGATCTCCTCCCTTACCCGTGCGAGCTCCCGCTCGACACGAAGGACCTCATCGAGCTTTCCGGTTCTGTTGGCGAGAAGGGTTATGAGCCGGTCCTCCAGTCGGCGGGCATTGTTGACCCGCGCCGTCACGTCTACGAACTCCTCGCCGACGTCCTGAGCGTTTGAGGACACAG
Source organism: Gemmatimonadota bacterium (assembly GCA_030774675.1). GTDB lineage: Bacteria > Gemmatimonadota > Gemmatimonadetes > Gemmatimonadales > Gemmatimonadaceae > UBA4720. Next base: position 20,917 of record JALYKQ010000272.1, read on the forward strand.
TCTCTACCTTGCCTATTGTCGAGAGTGATCCCACAGCTTCCTCATACTTCGGCGCCGGAATCTTGAGCTCGAGTGTCGCCTGCCGGATCTGGTCGCGACCGCCACTGACCGAGGAATTGGTGATGTAGCCGCCGACCTGGGCGGCGAGCTGCCTGATCCTGAGGACTGCGGGATCGACCTTCTCGACTTCAATGAATGCCTGGCCGATCCGAATAATCATTGTCGGCGTCGCAGTGCCGGCGTTCACATTTTGAAGCGGATCGCCCGAAGCCGCATCGGTCTGGGCCATCTCCGGCGCGGAGCTGAAGCCGGCGGCGCTTTGTGCTGCCGCACCGCCTGCCACCATGCCGACTTGCGGCGGTCCTGCTGGACTCCGGACAGCTCTTGAGGAGACGCGTGCCGTGTCGGTGGCGCCCGTAGTTGCGTCTGCCTTTGAAGACGAATCGCCCTCGCATGCTGTGAGCGCGAAGGCAGCTATGAGGAGCAATGTTGGTAATTTCATGTCCGGCCTGGTTGGGGTCTCACTGGGAGACGCCAGCCGAGCTGGGACTTGCACAACGCGCAGGGATTCCGACTACCGGCCTCGCTCAGCCCAAGTCGCCGCGCCGGATCCCATCAGCCAACCTGAAGTGGCCAGCTCAAACCTAGCAGCACCTCGACCCAGTCCGGTTGTACCGGTCGGTCATGCGCGTATGGTTGAATTCGGTCTCGCTCATCACACGGTCGCCCGGATGAGCCGTGCGCATGTGCGCCAGGTACCGTTTGTAATCGGGCACGCCCAGAACCGCTCGAACGGCCGAAGCGGTGTTGGACAGAAGGGAGCTCAGCAAGTTCATCATCTGGTTGAAGTACTATTTGGTAAATACCGCTCGAACAGCTCGAAGATCCGGCGGTATTCGTCGGCCCAGGACGAAGGCCTCACGAAAGCGTGATCCTCGACTGGATAAACCGCCAGCTCCCACCGCGTCTTGCCGAGCTCCACGAATCTTTGAGTCAGCCTGACGATATCCTGAAAGTGAACGTTGGTATCGACCATCCCGTGCGCCATCAGCAGCGGGTCTTCGAGACCTTCTGCGAAGTAAATGGGAGACGATTGGCGATAGGCCA